>CAZNZA010000179.1:0-9619 GCA_964577325.1 uncultured Polyangiaceae bacterium | reverse complement strand
AGAGCTCGCCCCCATCCCGCGTCCGTCAACCACCGTCGAGTGTCCGCCACCGTCGGTGCCACCACGTCGAGTGTCCGCCACCGTCGAGTGCCCCTCGCGGTAGGGCCCTGCGGCCCAGCAGGACCTTTTGAAGGGGGGGCCCCAACAGGCGCGTCACCGCGTGCTTAAAAAACACGCCGCGGTGCATATCCACCCCCCCCGATGCCCCCGCCTGTTGGGGGGGAAAGCTTTTGGGGAATCCAAAAGTGTCCCCAAAAAAACTGCGCCCCCGAGACGATTTGAACGTCTGACCTTCGCTTTAGGAAAGCGCTGCTCTATCCGACTGAGCTACGGGGGCACGCATGCCGAATTGCCGACACGCGGTCACTGTCGCCTGCTCGCGAAAAAAGATCAAGCTTGGCGCCCTGGCCCTGCTCGTGTGGAGCAGCAGCGCTTGCAAGCACGAACCCTCAGCGTTGGCGCCGCGATCAGAGGCGCCGGCGACTCGAGCATCGTTCGTCGCGCCGTTGGCTGAGACCGCACCGCTGTCGCCGTCCGTGACGGCACCGCCGCGCCCGTCGTCCGTCAAGGGTGCGGGCCCGCTGCCCGTCGCGCCCGCTGCCGGAACATCGGCAGATGAGTCCGGCACGAATGGCGTGTTCGCGTCGCGTCAAGCCTGCTTGGGCGAGCTTGCTCAGGCACGGGCGATGGCCACGGACGAACGGGTGCGTATTGCGAGTTTCAACGTGCGCTGGTTTCCGTTTGGGGTAGCCCAGTTCAAACGCGGGCAGCCCACCGACATCGAGTGGTTGGCGTGCGTGCTCGCGGCGTTGAACGCGCCGGTAGTGGCCGTGCAGGAGTTTACCGAAACCAATCCCACGAGCGGAAAACTGCGCGAGCTGTTGGCGAAGCTCGACGAGCTGACGCACGGCAAATGGAGCGCGCGCTTCGACGGTTGCCCCGGCCGGCGGCGCTTGCATGTCGGGTTGCTGTACGATACGGCGCAGGTACAGGCGCAGGATTTTCGGCGCTTGGATGCCGTTAATCCGAAGGGCGGATGCGCAGGCCAACTCAGGCCCGGTTTTGCGGGATATTTCAAGTGGCCGGGCGGTATCGATCTGCACGTCGTGAGTGTGCACCTGAAGGCAGGAGACGAAAAGAGCTCGCGCGAACTTCGACGCGATGCCATGCGGGCGCTGCCTCGCGCGTATGCCGCGCGTCAGGATGCGGTGAGCGACACGGACGTCGTGTTTGCTGGCGACTTCAACGTCGTGGGCGACCGTGTGCAAAACGCCGCGCACGAGCTCAGGGAGTTGCAAGACAAGCTCTCGCTTGACGTACCGCCTTTTCGATTTCTCTCGGCCGACGCCGAGTGCAGTTACTTGTCGTCGCGCGCGGGCAGCCTGCTCGACTTTTTCGTCGTGCCGAAGGCGTTCGAGGAACTGCCGCAGGGGGCGACCGCCCGTGTGCTCGGTCCCTGTCAGCAACGCTGCCGCACCACCGCAAGTGCGCAACCAGCGCGTGAGCGCCTGAGCGACCACTGCCCGATCGTGCTGGAATTGGACGCGCGGGACCTCGATTGAGCACCGGACGCATGGGGGACGCCGCCGACGCCCTGCGGCCGGCGCACCGAGAGCCGGCAAGGCGCGCCGGTGCCCAGACAACTGGACAGCATTGGCGACAAGCGTAGTGCGGTCATGTATCCTGCCGCCAATGGCTGAACCACGAGAAAGGCGCGACCGCTCATCAAGCTGGCGCCGAGCCGCAGCACTGGTGTTGGTGGGTTCGCTGCTGGTGGCTCCGGCCCTGGTTCCCATAGCGGCTGCGGCCCAAGAAACCGCGCCTGCTCGAGTTCAGGAAACACCCGAGGAACAATCGCGGCGCGCGGCGGAGATCTACAAGACCGTCATGAGTCCCTTCTGTCCGGGCCGCACGGTGGACGCCTGCCCGAGTCCGTACGCGGCGGAGTGGCGGGACGACATTCGACGGTGGGTCGGGGAGGGGGCGTCGACGGAAGAGATAAGGCGGCGCTTGAAGGAGCGTACGGACAAGGACTTGAGTGGTGCTCCCAGCACGGCCCTCGACTCGGTGCTGCCCATCGTGGCGACTGTGATGAGTCTCGCGTTGCTTGGCTTGCTGCTCCGTGTTCTGGTGCGCCCCACGAAGACGGGCACCGCCAAAACGGGGTCGACTAAGGCGACCACGTCCAAGAAGGCGACGGAAAAAGAGCTCGACGAGCGTCTCGAACGCGAGCTCGAGCAGCTGGACTCGTAGCCTAGATGCCGTTACTTCCCCCCATTCGAAGACAAGTTCGAAGAGAAAAGATGCCGACCTTACCTGAACCCTTGCGTAACGACGTTCGAACCCTTGGAGCCCTGCTGGGGCATATCCTTCGCGAACAATCGGGCACGCCCTTGTTCGAACGCGTCGAGCAAGTGCGATCGTTAGCCAAGCGCGCGCGGGCGGGGGATCCGCGTGCTTTCGAAAATCTCGTCAAAACGCTCGGCGAGTTGCCGGTGGGCGAAGCCTTGCCGGTAGCGCGGGCGTTCTCGCTCTTCTTGACGCTGACCAACGTGGCAGAGACGCACCACCGTCTTCGAGCGCATCCCGAAGACGAGGCTGAGGGCCCCATCGTCGGCAATTGTTCGGCCACGTTCGGGCAGTTGATAGCCAAAGGCGTGAGCAAGGAAGAGCTGCACGATACCGTGTCGCAGCTGCAGGTGGAGTTGGTGCTCACGGCGCACCCGACGCAGGTCGTGCGCCGGACCCTGCTGCAGAAGTACAACGCGTTGACGGAGCTGCTCGACCAGCGAGACCGCGGCCAAACCTTGTCGGAAGCCGCGTTGACGGAGGCGCTCAAGCGCGAGATCACTTCGATCTGGGATACCGACGAGGTCATGCGGCGCCGGCCCACGCCTGTGGACGAGGCCAAGGGCGGCTTGAACGTGCTCGAACAGTCGGTGTGGGAGGCACTGCCGAAGTGGTTGCGGCGCGTTGACGACGCCTTGAGGGAACACACCGGTCGCGGCTTGCCCTTGGAAAGCGCCCCGGTTCGCTTTGGTTCGTGGATGGGTGGCGATCGCGACGGAAATCCCAACGTGCTGCCGGAAACGACGATCGAGGTGTGCCGCTTGGGCCGCTGGATGGCCGCTGATCTGTTCGCCAAGGAGCTGGAATACCTGCGTCTCGATCTGTCCTCGCGCTCGTGTAATGCCGAACTTCGCGCTCGGGTGGGGCCCGTAGATGAACCGTACCGCGAGCTGTTGCGGGTTGCGCGGGACCGCCTGCGCAACACAAAAGCTCGCATGGAGGCGTTGCTGGAGGGACGTACTCCGCGCGACAAATCGTTCTTCAGCTCCACTGAGGAGCTGCGCGAGATCCTGTTACTCTGCTACCGCTCGTTGTGTGAAGTGAGGCAGGAGGTCGTGGCTCGGGGCCGTTTACTGGATACGATCCGGCGTTTGGAGTGCTTCGGCTTGACGATGGTCAAGGTCGACATCCGCCAGGAATCGGACCGTCACACGGCCGCTATCGACGCCATCACGAAGTACTTGGGTTTGGGTTCCTACAGCGAATGGGACGAGCAGCAGCGCGTCGATTTTTTGGTGGGGGAGCTGAACAACCGTCGTCCGTTGATCCCGCGCGATCTGCCGATGTCACCCGAGGTCAAGGATGTCATCGATACCTTCCGAATGGCCAAGCGCGTGGGGCCAGACGCGCTCGGGGCGTACATCATCTCGATGGCGCGTCAACCTTCGGACATCTTAGCCGTGGAACTATTGCAGAAGGCAGTCGGTAATCCGCACCCTCAGCGTGTGGTGCCGCTGTTCGAGACGATTGCGGACCTGCACGCGGCGGGCGACGCCATGCGGCGTCTGTTTGCCATTCCTTGGTATCACCAGCGCATCGACGGGCGGCAAGAGATCATGATCGGTTATTCCGATTCGGCCAAGGATGGCGGCCGTCTCACCGCGAATTGGGAGTTGTATCGGGCGCAAGAGGACGTCGTGCGGGCATGCGCAGAGTTCAATGTGCATCCGACCCTGTTTCACGGCCGCGGCGGAACGGTGGCCCGCGGCGGTGGGCCAACCCACCTCGCGATTCAGTCCCAGCCCCCGGGCTCGATCAATGGAACGCTCCGGGTTACCGAGCAGGGGGAGATGATCCAAGCCAAGTTTGGCAATCCAAAAGTGGCGGTCAAGACGCTGGAGATGTACACGGCCGCGACCGTCGATGCGACGCTCAATCCCCCCGCCAAGCCGGAGCCGGTGTGGCGCGACCGCCTCGACGCTTTGTCCGAGGTAGCCAACCGCCAGTATCGATCCGTGGTGCGCGACCACGCCCGTTTCGTCGAGTACTTTCGCTTAGCCACTCCGGAACTCGAATTGGGCGCTTTGAACATCGGCAGCCGCCCTGCTCGGCGGCGCAAGACGGGGGGCTTGGAAACCTTGCGCGCCATCCCCTGGATCTTCGCCTGGACCCAAAACCGCCTGTGTTTGCCCTCCTGGCTAGGAGTGGGTGCTGCTCTCAAGCACGCCGAAGCTGCCGGGCAGCTGGGTGAGCTGCGGGAGATGTACGAGAAATGGCCCTTTTTTCGTTCGATGATGGAGCTGTTCGAGATGGTGGTCGCGAAAGCAGATCCGGCGTCCGCCGCCTACTATGACGTAGGCCTGGTGCCCGAAGACCTGCGCACCATTGGCCAAGAGCTGCGCCGCGAACTCGAAGAGACCACGCGCGCCGTGCTTCAAGTCACGCAAGAGGCAGAGTTGCTCGAGACGTATCCGGAAGGTCGCCACTCCATCGACGCGCGCAATCCGTACATGGATCCGCTCAACCTGTTGCAGGTCGAGTTGCTACGGCGTCTGCGCGCCGTACCAGAAGGGGACCCCATCGACTCTTCGGTGTGGGAGGCGTTCGTGGTGACCGTCAACGGCATTGCCGCCGGTATGCGCAATACGGGGTGAGACGCTTCACACTTCGACGTGGAATTGGTCGACGGTCACACCGAGTGCCGAACTCTCGATGATCGTCGCACAGGCAAAGCCCGGCGTCGGGTATTCGCCCACCGAGCCGACGTTGACGATGCGTACGTCGCCCACCACTCGATCGAAGGGCACGTGGCTGCCCCCGCACACCACGATGTCGGCCGCGGTTTCACCGAGCAGCGCGTCGAGCTCCTCATCGTCCATTTCGGCGGACATGGCTTCCGTGGGATCGCTCGGGCTGCCGTGAACCAACATCAGTTCGTGTCCCGACTCCAAGGGTAAGCGAGCTTCCGTATTCAGGCGTCCGAGGCGGGCCACGATCAGCTGTCCCAGCTCGTCGTGCATCGCCTTGAGCCGCATGAGACGTTCGTCCTGCTCCGGCGTTTCACCGACGAGCAGCTCGGGATCGACCTCGGCCACGGCCTTGTCCGTCAAGCCTTGCACGCACAGCGCGTGATGTTCCGTCAAAAGCTTCCACGTTGCCAATGGCTCGGGACCGGGAAACAGCAGGTCCCCGCACACGACCAGCTGATGGTATTCCCGGTCGCGGCAGGCGTCCAAAACGCGCCGCAGTTTGCTGGCATGGCCGTGGATGTCGGAAAGGCAGAGAAAGCGCATTGGGAGGGACGGTAGCTCAGAATTTCGACGACCGTTGGGCCAAAGGCGCCAGGGCTGCCACTTTGGGGTCGCCGATTGTTCGTACTGCCGACGCAGCCGAGCACTTGGGGGTGGACATCCGCCTTCGCCTTGGGACAAAGGGCAGCCATGCTTACGTTGCCCGGGTGCCGTGCTCTCTCGCCGTTTCGTCAGTCCAAGCTGGCGGACGCCCTGCGGATCCAAGTGGGGGCTGCCGTCGAAGTGACGGCCACGTGGACGCACTTCGTGCAACTCGGCGCCGGAAACGAGCTGTCCGCGCCCGAACGGGAGCGGCTGGGGGCGCTCCTCGAATATGGGGAACCGGCGCACGAGGTGCCGGTAGCGCCTCCGCCATCTGACCGCAGTCGACGCTGGGTGTGGGTCGTTCCGCGTCTGGGCACTCAGTCACCTTGGAGCACCAAGGCCACCGATATCGCCCACGTGTGCGGGTTGAGTGCCGTGCAACGCATCGAACGCGGGGTGCGTTACGAACTCGAATCGGTAGCACCCTTGGGTGACGGGCAGTGGCAGGAAGTGTACGCGCACTTGCACGATCGCATGACCCAAACCGTGCTGTTTTCAGAGCACGAGGCGCGCCAACTGTTCGACCATTCCTCGCCGCGGCCTCTGCAGCGCATCGATGTGCAGACCCGGGGTCAAGCGGCACTGGAGCAGGCCAACGTCGACTTGGGCTTGGCTCTCTCCGAAGACGAGGTCGAGTACCTGGCGCGGGCGTTCACGGAACTCGGCCGCAACCCGACGGACGTCGAGCTGATGATGTTTGCTCAGGCCAATTCCGAACACTGCCGCCACAAGATATTTCGTGCTTCGTGGGTCGTCGACGGCACGCCCGCATCGAAGTCGCTGATGGACATGATCCGCAACACGACCGAGCACAGCCCCCAGGGCGTGGTGTCGGCGTACAGCGACAACGCGGCTGTGATGAGCGGTTACGTCGCGACTCGCTTGTGGCCGAACGAATCGGGTCTGTATCAGTATCAACGCGAAGAGACACCGATCTTGATGAAGGTCGAGACTCACAATCATCCGACGGCCATCTCACCGTACCCCGGGGCCGCGACGGGTTCGGGCGGTGAGATCCGCGACGAGGGCGCGACGGGGAGAGGCTCCAAGCCGAAAGCGGGATTGATCGGATTTTCGGTGTCGAACCTGCGCATCCCCGGCGCCGAGCGTCCGTGGGAAAGTGTCGACAACGGCAAGCCGGACCGCATTCGAAGCGCGCTGGACATCATGCTCGAAGCGCCAATCGGCGGCGCATCGTTCAACAACGAGTTCGGTCGCCCCGGTATCCTGGGCTACTTTCGCAGTTTCGAGGAGTGGTTCGACGGCGGCCGCGGTGCAGAGCTGCGCGGTTACCACAAGCCGATCATGTTAGCCGGCGGGGTGGGCAACATTCGTCCGCAGCTGACGCACAAGCGCTCGTTCGAGGCCGACAGCGCGCTCGTCGTGCTGGGCGGACCGGCGATGCTGATCGGCCTTGGAGGAGGCGCTGCCTCGTCGATGGCGCAAGGCAAAAGCCAGGCCGATCTCGATTTCGCGAGCGTGCAACGCGACAATCCGGAGATGCAACGGCGCTGCCAAGAGGTGATCGACCGCTGTAGTGCCATGGGTGAGCAGTCGCCGATCGAATCGATCCACGATGTCGGAGCCGGCGGCTTATCGAACGCTTTTCCGGAGCTAGTGAACGACGCAGGGCGCGGAGCCGTGTTTCAGCTGCGCGACATTCCCAACGCCGAGCCGGGTATGAGCCCGATGGAGATCTGGTGCAACGAGGCCCAGGAACGCTACGTGTTGGTGATCGCTCGCTCGCGGCTGAACGCTTTCGAGGCCTTGTGCCAAAGGGAGCGCTGCCCCTACGCGGTCGTCGGTCGGGTCACCCAAGAACCGGATCTGGTGGTGGAAGACCGCCACTTCGATGACCGGCCTGTCGATATCCCCCTCAACGTGCTGCTCGGCAAGCCGCCGAAGATGACCCGCACCTTCGAGCGCACCCCGGTGCGCGCCGCGGCAGTCTCTCTCGACGCCATCGATGTGCACGAGGCCGTGCGTCGCGTGCTGTTGCTGCCCACCGTCGCCGACAAGACATTCTTGGTCACGATCGGTGACCGCACCGTGTCGGGACTAGTAGCCCGCGACTCCATGGTGGGGCCCTGGCAAGTGCCGGTGTCCGACTGTGCCGTGAGTCTGTCTGACTACGAAAGCTATACGGGCGAGGCCATGGCGATCGGTGAGCGTACGCCTTTGGCGCTGATTGACGCCGCGGCGTCGGCTCGCATGGCGGTCGCTGAAGCGGTGCTCAACCTTGCCGGTGCGCCCTTGCAGCAGCTTTCCGAGGTCAAGCTATCGGCCAACTGGATGGCTGCAGCCAGCCATCCGGGGGAGAACCAGGCCTTGTACGACGCCGTGCACGCCGTCGGCATGGACCTGTGCCCGCGTTTGGGCATTGCCATTCCCGTGGGCAAGGACTCCATGAGCATGAGCAGCGTGTGGCAAGACGGCGCCAAGCAAGTCACCGCACCGTTGTCTTTGGTCATTACCGCTTTCGCTCGGGTGTACGACGCTCGCAAGGTGGTAACCCCAGAGCTGCAGCGCGACGAGGACTCGCTCCTGCTGCTCGTGGATGTGAGCGAAGGCCGAGCACGGATGGGCGGAAGCTGTTTGGCTCAGGTCTTCAATCAGGTGGGCAACGAAGTACCCGACGTCGACGTTCCAGAACGCTTGAAGGCTGCGTTCGATGCCGTGCAGGAGCTGAACCAGAAGGGGCTGTTGCTCGCGTACCACGACCGTTCCGACGGCGGTTTGTTCACGACGTTGGTCGAAATGGCTTTCGCCGGGGGATGTGGTCTCAGTGTTGCCCTCGATTCCTTGGGGCAAGGGGTGCTCGAGGCTCTGTTCAACGAAGAACTCGGCTACGTCATCCAGGTTCCGCGTGCCTCCCTTTTCGAAGTTCAGGCTGTGTTGCAGCGCCATGCCATCGAACCTGCTCGCGGTTGTCATGTGATTGGCCATCCCACGGGAGCAAAAGTCATCGAGATAACCCTCGGGGAGCAGCTGGTGTATACTGAATCCCTGTCCACCCTGCGCGGCCTTTACTCCGACACGAGCTACCAAATGCAGGCACTGCGCGACAATCCTCAGTGTGCGCGCGAGGAGTTGGAGGCCATGTGCGACGACACCGATCCGGGGCGTTGCCCGGTGCTCACCTACGACATTGATGAGCGGGTTCGTGTCGAAAGTCTGGAACGCCCGGCCGTGGCCATCTTGCGCGAACAAGGGGTGAACGGGCAGACGGAAATGGCGGCCGCCTTCACGCGCGCGGGGTTCAACGCGTTCGACGTGCACATGACGGACATCTTGTCCGGCAAAGAAGACCTGTCTCGGTTCCGAGGCCTGGCTGCATGCGGAGGGTTTTCGTTTGGTGACGTGCTTGGCGCGGGGGGAGGGTGGGCAAACTCGGTCCTGCACAATCCGGTGGCGCGCCAGACGTTTCAGTCGTTCTTCGAGCGCAACAACACGTTCTCGTTGGGGGTCTGCAACGGGTGTCAGTTCATGAGCCGCCTCAAGTCCTTGATCCCGGGGGCTGCGCACTGGCCAACGTTCTTGCGCAACCGGTCCGAACAGTTCGAGGCGCGGCTGTGCATGGTAGAGGTGATGCCTAGCCCGTCGCTCCTCCTCAGCGGGATGGCAGGCTCTCATCTGCCGATCGCGGTGGCTCACGGCGAAGGGCGCGCCAGTCACGTGCACGAGCAGGCGAAGGTGGCGCTGCGATACGTGGACCATCGGGGCAATCCCACGCTGCGCTACCCGTTCAATCCCAACGGTTCACCTGACGGGGTCACGGCGCTCACGTCCGATGACGGGCGCGCCACGATCATCATGCCGCACCCTGAGCGCGTGTTTCGCGCCGTCCAGTTGTCGTGGGCGCCACCCGAATGGCAAGAGAATGGACCGTGGATGCGGCTGTTCGACAATGCCCGCCGCTGGGTCGGCTAAGGACC
>CAZNZA010000178.1:0-9630 GCA_964577325.1 uncultured Polyangiaceae bacterium | reverse complement strand
GCGGCGCTGGGTTGGTCGCAGGTGCACGGGCGACTGACGTGCCTCGGGCAGCGGGGGCCGATACGATGGGAGCGGTGGCGCGCGGCGTAGGAGCGGCGGCCGTGGCTCGCGGAGCAGGATCGGCAGCCGGGGCAGGCGCCGCCGCGGGAGCTCGACGCGGACCATCGGCGTTTTCTAGTTGGCGCCGCGGCAAGCGTCGGGGCCTGTCAGCGGGTACTCGTGCCGCAGGGATTGGCCTCGCCGTCGCCGCACTCACTGCGCGCGCCGCTTCGCCACCATGCGCACCATGCGCCGGAGGAAGGAAGCGCAGAGCTCCAAATACCACCGCTCCGGCTGCGGCAAGTAAGCCGAGAGTGATGGCTCCCACTGTCTCATAGTCTTGTTCCTGCATCCTGTATCGACTCCCGTTGCGGTGGGGGGCGTGCGTCGCTACACGCGGATCTCCACCGAAGACGCCGCTCCTTACCACGCGTTCGACGCTGCGAATACCCCTGGACGGTTATCCGGTCTGGGGTCCTGGACGGTCCTCGAGTTGCTCTCTGCGGCGCCGAGCACTAGTCTCCGCGGCCAAGCTCGCGAGCTAAAGAATCAAGGAACTGTCATGACTTTCGTAGTTACTTCCAACTGCCAGCGCTGCCGCTTCACCGACTGCGTCGACGTGTGCCCCGTCGACTGCTTTCACGGCGATGACGAGATGCTTTACATCGACCCCGACGAGTGCATCGATTGCGGAGCCTGTGTCCCCGAGTGTCCGGTCGAAGCGATCTTCGATGAAACTCAGGTACCCGAAGATCAGACCGAATGGATCGCCCTCAACGCCCAGCGCGCTCCAAAATTACCTGTGATCAACGAAACCCAAGAGCCGCTGCCCAGCGCTGAGGAGCGCAAGAAGGAACTCGGGTTCTGAGCCTAACGCTGCGACAGTTGCCGAGGTACTAGGCTGCTTCGTCAGCGGCCTATCAACAGCGCCGTGCTTGGCTCACGGCTGGGCAACCACCGTACGCCATGCCAGCCCGGCGGGATGACGGGCTCGGTAAACTCGAACATCCACTTCGCGTCATGGGGCGACAGGTTGATGCAGCCTCCACTCTTCGGCTGGCCCCAGTCATTGTGCCAATAGGCGCCATGAATGGCGTAGGGGCCGCTGAAGTTTTGCGCCCAGGGAACGGCACTATGCACCAAGTCGTTGGGTGCGATCATGGTGGAGGTGACGAACTTGCCGGTAATCTTGAACCATCCGGTGGGAGTCGAAGCCGTCTCCAAGGGATCGCGCTTGCCGTGAGGCGGCCCGCCGCTGCCGGGTGACATCAACGTAACGAAAACGGGCTTCGTGCCTTCGAAGGCGATCAGCCACCCGCCCAGAATGCTGACTTGGATCCAAGTCTGACGGCCCTTCGGCTGTTTATCTGTGGTGTCAGGTTCGAGCAGGGGCGCGCCCCACGGTGTTTTGTCGCGAGGCTTCGGAATCACCGCTTCGTCTTCGGCGACCCAATCGCCATGTTGCGTCTGCCAATACGTGCGGCGGTCGATGCGTTGCGTCTCACCGGTCAGGCTCACCCAGCCCAAGCGGGGGTACGAGCGCTCCGTTTCCTGCACCTCACCGTCGGTGATGGAGTACGCGGGGCAGTCGCGCTTGCGGAAGAGGGCCAGCGGGAGCTTTACTTCCTCTGTCAGGTGTATGCCTCGATACTCGACTTCCGGATACGGCACGACCTTATCCTTGGGCACCCAAGCCAAGTCGTCGGTCAAAAGGAACGTTCGGCCATCGTGCAGAACTTCGGTCGTCCACGCCACCGTCGAGCGCGGGACCAACTCGCGGTGCGGCATCTGCAGATTGCTGGGCAGCTCCGGGAGCGTCAGTGACGTTAGCGTTGCCGGCGTCAGATCTACACCCTCGAGTTGTTCGTGGCGGGGATTGCCGGCACGGGCATTCTCCAGCCACCCGAGGCGGAACCGATAGTCCCACTCCCTGGCGCGTTGGGTTCTTTCCGTAGGCAGTTGCAGATAGCGGTATGCCCCTCGTGTCTCGCCGTAATTGGGATGAGGGTTGGGCTTGCTCGGGTCGTGAGAGTACGGATAAACGCCCCGCACGACGGGGTCCTCGGGATCGAGGGTCGCTCGTTTGCCGTCGACGCACACGTAGCCGCGGGGTTCGACGGCATAGAACGTCGAACAGCCTGGTCCAGCCACCGGATCCGGGTCGCGCAAGGCCAACGAATCTCCCCACCACAAAAAGCCGATCCACTGGGTTTGTGTCGTGGGTGCGCCCCGGATCCAGACGTTGCGCGTTTTGGCGTAGACGCGGGGGCCATCCGTGGGGAGACGTCGCAATGACCGCTGCTCGGGCGCAGCCAGACCTGCATCGACCCCGGGGGCTTCACCGCTACCGCGAGCTCGATCTCCGGCGCGCACGCCGCCGTCCGTCACCTCCGGTGTCGATGGCACGACTGCCGCAGCGGGGACAGGAGCCGTGCCCGGGGCCTGCTCGCTGTCTGGTCGACCGTCGGTGGAGCGTTCGTCGTGGGGTTGCTCGGCGGCGTTGCACGCGCTGCCTGCCATGCAAAGCCCGAGACACATCGCCGCCGTCGCCGCGCGCCTCCAGCCGGTGCTCTTGGACTGGGCGCCTTTCACTACAGCGCTCGGGCGCGGGGTCGATGGGCGAGACCAGACGCGGGTTGGGGCACAATTACTCATGAGCAGCGAATTCGGCGCGGAGGCGCCGCTTGATTCGTGTAGCACACCAGTCAGGATCGGTTCGAATTTCGTCCCTCAATACTTGGAACTCATCCAACGCATGGCTCCCAAAAGTGAACAAGAATTGATGCTGCACGCATCAGCCCTGGCCGGCAAAACTCTCGGTGAAGCCGCGGCCAGCGCCGGATGGAGCGTGCCCGCCGACTTCAAGCGCGCCAAGGGATGGACCGGTTGCTTGCTCGAAGTGCTGTTAGGCGCCACGGCCGGCTCGCGCGCCCAGCCTGATTTCGAAGCCCTTGGGGTCGAACTGAAGACGATTCCGCTTCGTTTGGATGGTACCCCCTTAGAGACGACTTTCGTGTGCACGGTGGACCTGCTGAGCGTGGCGGGGACCGAATGGCAGGATAGCCGGGTGTTCCGTAAGCTGCGCCGCGTCTTGTGGGTACCGGTGCAGGGGGACCGCGCCGTTGCGGTGGCCAGCCGCCGCATTGGCACTCCCTTTCTCTGGAGCCCGACCAGCGAGCAAGAGGCAACGCTGCGCTGGGACTGGGAGGAGTTGGCGGGCAGGATCGGAACCGGCGACGTCGATTCGATCACCGGCCATGCCGGCGTGTGCTTGCAGATAAGGCCAAAAGCCGCTGACTCGCGCGCTCGTCGGCGCGGCATCGACCGCGACGGACAGTCCATCTCCGTGCTGCCGCGCGGTTTTTATCTCAGGCAGAAATTCACCGCTGCCATAATCGCCGCGCAGTTCGGTTCTGGCGTCTCCCTCGACCGCCGCTGATTTGCGCACGCAAAACCGCGGCTTGGCGGTCACTGACATGTACTATCGCGGCGTCTTGACTTCTTCTCAGCCTTCAACGCCAGCGAGCGCGCCGCTCGCTCCTCCGCTTCCCCTCATCCCTCAGCCGAGCACGATGGCGCCAGGGATCGGCGGCCGCATCGGATCGGACCACGCAGACTTCATCGTAGACGAGGTTCCCGCTTACGCCTTCGATGGGGAAGGTGAACACTGGTTCGTCCAAATCCGGAAAGAGGGCATGACGACGCCTGATGCCGTCAAAGCAGTGGCTCGCGCCGCGGGGATCCGTGAACGCGACGTGGGTGTCGCCGGCATGAAGGACAAGCAAGCCATCACCAGCCAGTGGATGAGCCTGCTGAGCGTCGGCTCCACCCCGCCCGATGCCTGGGAGTTACCAGCGCCCTTGACGTTACTTGCAGCGACTCGGCACCGCAACAAGCTGCGTACGGGTCACCTGCGGGGCAACGGTTTCCGGGTGCGGATTTACGGCGTGGCTTCCGTCTCTCAGAGCGACCTCGACGCCCGGGTGGAGGCCATGACCGAGCGCGGTGTGCCCAATTACTATGGGGCTCAGCGCTACGGCCACGGCCTGAAGAACCTGGAGAAGGCCTGGCACTGGCTGAACCAGCAGAAGCAAGGAAAGCGCGCAGCTTCTCGCTTTGCCGCTAAGTGGATGCCGAGCGTCATCCAGGCGGAGCTTTTCAACCGTTACGTGGCCATGCGCCTCCCGCTTGGGCTCGAGCGTTTGCTGCTGGGCGAGGTGGTGCGCTTGAGCGGCTCTTCCCGTCACTTCGAAGTGACCGACCCTGAAGCTGAAGCGCCACGACTGCAAAGCCGCGACATCGTGCTTTCAGGTCCCATCGTCGGGCCCAAGATGCGCAGCGCCAGCGGCGAGGCACGCGAACTCGAGGTGCAGGCGATGAACAGCCTGGGACTCGACGAGGCGGCATTGGAGGCCCTCGGCAAAGCGGCTCCTGGCTCCCGCCGCGATGTAATGATGTGGCCCGAAGAGCTCCGCGCTGTGTTGATCGCTCCCGGCTGCGTCGAGCTTTCGTTCTCGTTGCCGTCGGGGGCTTACGCGACACAGGTGGTGCGGGAGTTCACCCACTGCCCGTTCGGGGAAGAGCGGCTGACGCCGAGTCGCGCTGTGGCCGGAGAATCGGACGCATCATGAGCAAGGACTTCGACCTGAGCGACTTCGGAGCAAGCGAACAAGCGGACACCGGAGCAGGCTCACAGCTCGTCGTCGCTCGCCACACCTACCCTGAACGACTCCCGATCTTGGCGGTACCGCGCCCGGTGTTCCCCAAGGTCATGGTGCCGATCGAGCTCGAGAGCCCGGAGCTCAAGCGTCTGGTCAAGGACGCGGCCAAGAACAGCAACGGCTTTGTCGGCCTGGCCCTAGAACGTGAAGCCGCGGCAACTCCACCTTCGAACAAAGGCATCGAGGTGGTGGACGGCGAGGTGCACGAAGTGGGCGTCGTGGCCCAGGTGCTAAACGTGTCGGTGGACGACGACGGTGAGATGACGGCTGTCATCAGTGCGCTCGATCGGATGCGTATCGTAAAGGTCGTCAGTCAAACGCCGTACATGGTGGCGGAGGTAGAGTATCCCAAAGACAAGGCGGCACCCGACGACGAAATGAGGGCGTACACCCTCGCCGTCATCAACTCCATCAAGGAACTGGTCACGCTCAACCCTCTGTACAAGGAGCAGCTGAACTTGCTCTTGCACGAGGGCAACCTGGAAGAGCCAGGGCCCTTGGCGGACATGGCCGCATTTCTCACCAGTGCATCCGCCGAGGCACTTCAAGAGGTGCTCGAGACGATGGACGTGCGGCGCCGGCTCGAGCGCGTACTGGGTTTGCTCAAGGACGAGCTCGAGATTTCCCGGCTGCAGACTCGGATCCGTGAACGCATCGAGGATCGCATCAACGAGCAACAGCGCGAGTTCTTCTTGCGCGAGCAGTTCAAGGCGATCAAGCAGGAGCTGGGCATCGAAAAGGAGGGCAAAGACTCGGAAGTCGAGGAGTTTACCTCTCGTCTGCTAGAGCGTGAGCTCACCGAGGAGGCCCAAGAGCGCATCAACGACGAGATGTCGAAGCTCAAGATGCTCGAGCCAAGCAGCTCCGAGTACAACATCACGCGCAACTACTTGGACTGGCTGACGATCCTTCCTTGGGGTGTTCATTCGGAGGACAAGGTCGATCTGGCGAAAGCGGAGCGCATCTTGGACCGCGAGCACTACGGGCTCAACGATGTGAAAGAACGCATCATCGAGTTCATTGCCGAGGGCATTCTGCGCGGCGACTTTGGTGGTTCGATCATCTGCTTGGTCGGGCCTCCCGGTGTGGGAAAAACTTCCATCGGTCGGTCCATAGCGTCGTGCTTGGGCCGGAAATTTTATCGCTTCTCTTTAGGAGGCATGCGCGACGAGGCGGAGATCAAGGGACATCGCCGTACGTACATCGGCGCTATGCCCGGCAAGTTCGTTCAAGCGCTGCGGGTGTGTGGCACGCGCAATCCGGTCATCATGCTCGACGAGGTCGACAAGATCGGCGCGAGTTATCATGGTGATCCCGCATCATCCTTACTCGAGGTGCTCGACCCCGAGCAGAACCGAGACTTCCTCGATCACTACCTCGACGTACGCTTCGACTTGTCCAAAGTCCTGTTCGTGTGCACCGCCAATCAGGTCGATACCATTCCCAACCCGTTGCTCGACCGCATGGAGGTCATTCAGCTCAGCGGCTACATCCTCGAAGAGAAACTCGAGATAGCTTCGCGCTACCTGCTCCCACGAGCGTTGAAGAACCTGCGCCAACCCAAAGGGCGCGTGAGCTTGACCAAACCTGCATTGCGTCAGCTGATCGACGGTTACGCTCGCGAAGCCGGTTTGCGCAACCTCGACAACCAGATCAAGAAGATCGTGCGCAAGTGCGCCGTGCGCTTGGTCAAGGGAGAGGCGACCGAGGTCAAGGTCAATCCCGAAGACATCGAGGGTTTCTTGGGAGCACCAGTGTTCACCAACGAGTCTGTGTTCGGGCAGCCGTTACCGGGCGTCGTCATGGGTTTGGCGTGGACGAGCATGGGCGGTGATACTTTGTTCGTGGAGGCGCAGGGGGTGAAGAGTGAACAGTCGGCGTTCAAGCAGACGGGCCAACTCGGCAAGGTGATGATCGAGTCGAGCGAAATCGCTTACACCACGGTACGCTCCTTGTGTCGCCGCGAGGGCAACCGGTACTTCGATGAGCATTTCGTGCACCTGCATGTTCCTGCCGGTGCCGTCCCCAAAGATGGGCCATCGGCGGGTATCACCATGGCTCTATCTCTGTATTCGCTCGCATTGGGGATAGCCGTTCGTCCAGGTTTCGCCATGACGGGCGAACTGAACTTGAGCGGACTGGTGATGCCCGTGGGCGGCATTCGGGAAAAGCTCATCGCGGCCAAAAGAGCGCGCGTGAAGCACGTGATCCTGCCTGCTGGAAACCGCTCGGACTACGACCAATTGCCCGACGTGATCAAGAACCGGTTGCAGGTACACTTCGCCGAGACGTTCGAGCAAGTGGCGACCTTGTGCCTACCGTCCAGGAAGACGGAACCTACGCCGCAGCTAAGTACGCGGGGCCCACGTTCACGCGCCGCGGCGCGCTGACGCCATGGGAGCGAAAGTAGCGTCACGGTTGTTCGCGGTTCTGCTGTTGATGGCGTGGGCCGTCGGCTGTACCGATACCACGCCCAAGCCACGCATTTGGCAAGCGCCGGGGTTGGTTTACGTCAGTGACCCAAAAGACACGGTCTGCGAAGGCGTGGTAGAGACGCTCATCTCGCATCGTCGTGCGATCGTGAACACCCTGAGGCTCGACGATGAAGCCGTGGGCCAAGTGCGTTACCACAAGTTTCTCGATTACCCAGATCTGCGCAAGCGTGGCAATTGTAGTCCCCACAGCTCAGCTTGCTTCTTTCGCGAGGTCGGGATCCAGTCGTTTCAACCCTTCGAGCAACACGAGCTCGTGCACGCGTATCTTGCTCACCTCGGCGATTCTCACAAGTTGATCGAGGAAGGGGCAGCTGAGGCGTTGGCTTGCGGAGCAGTCACTCCGGCGCGGCCAAACGTGAGTGTCGAGTTGGCTTGGTCAGCGGCGGCGTGGGCTTCGACGGATGTGGCCGAGCTGCGGCGTCTATACCAAGCCGGCGCTTGGTTCGTGGCTTACTTGTTGAAGCATTACGACCGAGCGCTGTTCGCACCGTTCTACCAAAGGGTGCAGCCAGGTGATGAAGCCAGCGAGGTGGCCCATGTATTTGACGCCATGTATGGCGATGACCTCGCTACTGTGTGGCAGCGGGCTCTGACGCAGCCGAACCGAGATGGTCCGTGCGTGTACGCGTTTGCTTGTTCGGTGCCCCCGATCTCCTCGTTCCCGCATGCGCCGGCGCAGACGGCTGATGCGTGTACAGCACGACCGCCGTACGTGACCGTGCAGCTCGACGGTACATCCTGGTTGGGCAGCATGCGGTCTACCAAGCGTGCCCGTGGTGCGACGAAACCGCGTGACGAAGACGGCCAGTTGGGCGCGTGCGATCCGAGCACGATTCTCCCCAACGCGGGGTTACGTTCCTCATCACGGGGTACGGCTACTGGGGACGCTCAGTGGTTGATGCCGGGGGCAGGGACGTATTGGACGACGCTGCCGACGAATCAACTCAGCGTCAAGTCCGGTGGACGAACGTTAGTCCACCCCAACGAGTGTCCCACCCTCGAGCCATTGCCCAATAGCTCGCTCGATGATGTGCTGTTCGCCGTTTCGGAGCAGAGCTTGGCGGCCATGAGTGCCGCGCGGGGCGCTTCGCCTGGCAAGAACGACGGCCTGCTTGCGGCGAGCGGTAGTGGCCACGAGTGGGTGATGGCCTTGGATCGAACAGGCGCCGTCGCCAGTCGTGTGCGCAGCGAATGTAGCCCAAATGTGCGCGTGGATGTGTGTGAGAGCTGTGCCTACACCGCTTGTCAACCGATGTGCGCTGGCGCTATTGGGCGAGCTGTGGTGCTGACGACTGACACGCCTCGGGTGCGCCTCAGCGTTGATGGGCCGGGTGACGTTTGGTTTCGCTTTCGCCGGATTTCACCTTGATGAGGCAAAGGGGGTAACGTTGAAGGCTGACAACCGAGTCATAGCCGCGGCCTACCTGTTGCCGTAAAGCAACGCTGCCCACCTCTCCCGGCAATAGCGCTCCGAGCAATCCCGCCACTTTCCGCAAAGCCGCCACGTGGCAGTGAGTGTTTAGCCGAAAAGTTGAAAAACAACTGACAACGGGAAAGACCCCTGCGTAGACTCGGCCTCCGCTTGCAGTGAGGTCGACGACCCCATTGCGCTAGTAGCGAGTGTTTATTGAAGAGGAGTGCTTTGCGATGAGAAGACTACTTGGAGGCTTGGCAACTTTGACCGCACCGGTGGTTGCTATGGCTATGTTCACGGGGTGTCAACAACACGATCCTAGTAACGCTCAGGGTGCAGGCGCTTCCCAGGATACGCCTGGCGAGCTCATGACCCAAGGCGCGTTTGCTCCTGGTGAGAAGGCGCAATTGGGAGAGCTTGCCGAGCTGTGTGGCTTGGCTTGTACCAATTACGCATCGGGCGAAGCATCGGTCACGGGCCTGGCCAGTATCGATGCCTTCTTCCGTTCGGTGCTGTCGATTGAAGCCAAGGCGGGCGCGCTCGAAGGCCAGGTCAAGCTGACGTTGCGTCGCATGGCAGCCATCGTTGGGGTGCAGCTCGACGCTGACGCGAGCATCGATGTGATGGCCGATGCGGTGCTCACGGGCTACGCACAGTTCACCGGCAACATTGACGGCAGTGTTTCCCTCGACTACACGCCTCCGCGCTGCGCCGTGAGTGCTAACGCCACGCTGCAAGCCAAGGCCCAGTGCGAGGCCGAGGCATCGCCAGGCCGAGCGTCGGTCGAGTGTCGTGGCGAGTGCGTCGCCGACGCGTCGGTAATGGGCGGTGAGTGCGAAGGCAATCTCACCTGCACCGGCACGGCGCCGTCTTTCGCTTGCGAAGGAACCTGCGAAGGCTTGTGTGAACTCGAAGCCGGCGGTGAGTGTGAAGGCACCTGCCAAGGCACTTGCACCCTGGA
>CAZNZA010000177.1:0-9804 GCA_964577325.1 uncultured Polyangiaceae bacterium | reverse complement strand
ATTAGGCACTGCCTTGGGTTTCTGTTTAGTGGTGCTTGGTATCGGAGGGTTTGCGCTCTTCGACGTTCTGGCGCGAAGGCGCACTCCGCTTCGAATGATTTGGGGAGCAGCAGCGTTCGTGGTTGCTGGAGGGCTGCTGACCAACCGATTCGTGGCGTGGCGTGGCCTGCAAACGGTGCAAGACCTGCAACCCTCGGGTGGTTTGAGACGACAGCTGTTCGCTACGGTTAGCGAGACAGCCAGCGAAATTGCCAGCATGGCCTTGTGTGCAGCGGCTCTCATGTTGAGCGGCTTGAGCGTCGTGGTATTGAACCGAGCACTGGGAGAGCGTTCGGCAGCGCAAGGGGTCAGTTCAGAGCGGCCCCGTCAACGCAAGGTGGCGGTATTCTCCATCAGCTTCAGCGCAGTCGTCGTTACAGTCCTGACCGGATTTGCAATGCAGGCATCCAGCCTCCATCGGGCTAGTCTGGTCGTCACCGCTGTGCAAGTCGCCGTGGGCGTCGCGGGCGCGTTGGTGTTCCGGTCGCTATTTGTCGAGGCTGAACCAGCTCGCACGGCTGCCGTAAAGCGCCAGTGCTCATCCTTCATCAAAGCACTTGCGGCGAGCCATCTCTTGTGGAGCGCCTTCTGGCTCGAAGTCGCTCAAATGCGTTGCTGGGAAGCGATGGCCGGAGTCCGATTCGCCCCGTCGGATGAACTGTCGGCGTTGCTCACTGCTTTAGAGCAAGTCCCGTTTCTGCAGCAAGTCTCTCCGTTGTTTGTAGGCCTCGTGATCACTGCGCCGGCGACGGTACTCCTTGCTCAGCGCCTGCCTGACGCCACTCCGTCGCGAGGTGCCCCCGCGCTAAGCTTCGCTCCGGCTGGAGTAGCGGCGCTTACGTTTGCCGTCATCTTCTTCGTTGACAAACTCGAGCTACGGCGGGCTGCAAATTACCCTGGGTTTGAAAACAAGGAAGGAGTGGTGCTTCCCAAGTTCAGTCGGACGGAAGCCCAATCCGCTATTGGCCTCGGAACCACTGATGAACTCATGGTAACAAATGACGGCGTTCATCATCGGCCAGCCGCCCGCGATCAACCGTCGTTTATCCCAGCGGACTCTTTGAAACAAGGGGATTGCTCGCGCTTCTCCTCAACTGTTCGTGAACAGGCGAGGGTCAATGTATTTATCGACCGTTCGGTGCCGATGAAGGACGTCCAGTGCGTCGTAGCTGGCATCGCGGGCAGAAGCACCGTCGCCAAAGCAACGTCCCGCTACGAGTGGGAAGGGACGTCAGCGACGATGTTGGCACTGGACGTCGTTGATGATCGGTTACCCCATCCCTATTCCGAACTCATGGGTACGACCAAGGCCGTACAGGTTGCCCTGGCGGAGAAGATGCCGCAAACGCTCGTCACGATCACCGCTGAACTGTGGAAAGTCCAACGCCAAGGCACTACGCAAGAGCTCACTGGCACAAGTAAGCAACGCGCGGAGCAACTGGCTGCCGCGTTGTCCGGAAGCGACCAAGACGTAGCGTTCTCAGCTGACCCTTCGACTCGTTGGGATGAGTTTGCCAGTGCCATGATGCGTTCTAGCGGCAGGCCCTTCAGGCTGTGGATCGAAGGGATTTCGAATCAACCGCCTGAGCCCGAAGTGCAGGAGCCGCGCAGTGAATGGGGGGAGATTGTTGGACGCCTGTCGGCGCTAGGTGACCCTGCCGTGGCACACCTTTTCGGCGGACTGGCGGTTGCTGACACCGATGGTTTTTTAGTGTTGGGTGTGGCTGCCGCCGAGCCTGATGAGATCAAAAAAGTGCTCAAACGACATGAGGCAATGGCCGCGACGTGCATTCGCCGCGGACGGGCAGCCAACGTCAGGCAGCACCCGGACACATTGCTTCAACTCGAAATAGGCAAGGACGGAACCGTGCAAACATCAAACGCGTTCCCCAAGGGGGTCGCAACCAGTACCACCGACTGCATTCTCGCCGGGCTCATGCGCTCGCGTTATCCAACGCAGAACACGACAGCAACGGTCTCTCTACGGTTGGTCTTTGCTGAGTAGTTGGATGAAGTTCGGTGCCGCTCTCACCTGCTTCGATGCTGGGCCCAGGATCGAGCGCGGGTCTTCGAATAGCCCGCTCGCGCTGCCATCAGGTACCGCGGGCGGTAACAGTCGTGGCTCGACTTGAATGGGCACCTTTGGGCAAAGTTCGCCGAGTTGCGCTTCACATGCCTCACTTATAGCCTGCCAGCATTCACTCCGTGCCCGTGCACGCGGGAAACGTTAGTGCGGCAGCTGTACACGCCGTGGTTTCCACCCAGCCCGGCTCGGCCAGCAGCCCCCCTGAACCGGTCCACGTCCAGCACGTGCCCTGAGGATCTTCCTTTCTGGCAAACCCTCCTCCTCCGAAGTCCGATCTTGGGCCGCAGTGAACGGGAGTGGGTGGTTCATAGCACTCCAAATCGTAGCGTACCCGGCTCGCAACGAAGTGGTCACAGGCTGGATCCTCGGTGCATTCCTCTACGGAACGCTCAAAACAGGGTGCGCCAGCGTCGCTACTACCCGCATCGTCAAGCCGTGTTCCGCCATCGCCGCTGGACACACCCATCGAGGATGTTTCGCCGCCCCCGCTGTAAGTCTCAACGCTCGCGGACCCGGCGTCTCGACTCGACGCGCCATCGGAATGTCCGGCATCGCCCGGCACTTCCGGTAGCGGCTGTGTACCGGTCGTGTCCGTCTCGGAGCGATCGTCTTCTTGGACTGGGAGGCCTGTGCCTGCTTCGGGCTTTATATTATCGGTTCCAAGAGACGGATCGCCAGCGTCGCTGTGGTCTTGCGGTTCGCCCGTGATGACGTGGCCCGTAGTGCTTGGTGCCGGGCCTGCCTCTCGCGCCATCTCGGGGATTGCACTGCCCCGATCGAGGTCGTTTCTTCCGCAGGACAATGCCCCGCTGAGCACGGCGAGGACCAACACCCGTGGGCAGGCTTTCAACTCACTGGGCCATTCGTTTAACGTAGACATACGAACCAATCTTACTCCACTTCTATCTCGGATCCCGGTCCGTCGACGTCGTCGCGAGCAGAATCCTCGTAGAAGTACGCGTAATATACCTTCATCTTGTTACTGCCACACCCCTCGTTATCCGCGGTGACGCTGTATCCTTGGACCGCCACCGCGTTCTTGTCGAGCACGGCCTGGGCCTTGATGAGCGGGGGGGGCGCGACGACCAACCCCACTGGCTGAAGTAAGCCCAGCAAGGCCTTGTGGGTTTCTCGCTCTGGATCGAACTTGCTCATTTCCAGCTCCCTGGGCGCTGCAGAACGAACCTGTAGCGGTAGTAACTTGCTGTGGAAACTGGCTCGCGCGCAATTTGGCTTCGGGAATAGATAAGTAACCCGTCACCGCTTTCCAAAGCTGCTTGGAGTGTCGATCGGGCGGAAGCAGAACGACGATCCCCTTATGTGGAAACCGCGAGCGTACTCGCTGCACCGGGGTCGTCAGATCGCTATCGCCGGAAATCAAAAACGCCGTATCGAAGGCATCATCAAACGCGTCGCTCAGCAATTGCACGGCGATGTTCACGTCCGTCATCTTTTCCTCGTAGTCGGCCCATGTGGCCTTGCAGTGTCGGCATTGGCGCTTCTTCTCCAGGTAGTGCCCCTCATGAACTTTCACGTCGCGAGAGCGCAGCGCGTCGATGTACGCGCTCTGCCGTTTCTGGTCCGCTTTGTTGCGGCCGTTGTCACGGATGCGAGACGTGAAATAGTGGGTGCACACGAGCCGCTGCTCGGGGCGCAAGAAGCGCTCGCACAGCGCGGGTAGGTCGAGCCAGTAGTAACGCTTCCAAGCCTTGCTCTTGAGCCCGAAGTACAGGTTGAACCCGTCGATGTAGGCGATCACACGCGACATCGCAGCGCACTCGTCGCCCCAGAAATCTGCTTGACGTGGCTCTGCACTGCGCCCATAGTCAAGGTCTAACCCCCCCGGGGCGAGTAACCCCGGCCCGACGCCTCGCAGCGCAAGCTCGCGGGGCGTTTATTTTGGTGCCGGACGCGCGGTGGCTAGCCGAGCTGAATTGTTGCGGGTTGTCCATGGTTCAGCTCGACAGCGGCCAAAGGTAGACCAGACCCACCGGTTCAATGCGGGTTGCCTTGACGAAGTAGCTCGTGCGGACGCGTTCGGGCTCCGCCGCCAGTTCGCTGGACCAAATTGACAGAGCGACCGCGGGTCGGGCGAACCTCGTCGCGATCGGGCGATGGCTCGCTATTTCGTTCGGAAATGACACGGACACCCCTCCGCTGAACGCAGTGCCTACGTACGCTACATTACCCTCAGCGCTGAGCACGGATCCGACAGGGCTAATTTCTGTACTTGACTCGTCGTACAATGCGCTTCCGGCTGAACCACTGCCAAAGGTAAATGTGATCTTCATGAGGGCACTGGTAGCCTCGTTGGACCAGAGCGCGAAAATCTGATCGCGCGCCGGCCGTGGAAATCGTCGGGCGCGGAGCCATGCCCGGGGCAACGAGGGCCTTCTAGTTAATTTGAACCTATCAAACCTCGCCCAACTCTAGCTGGTTTGTCTCTTTATTAACTTAACACACCACATGGCACCTCATCCACCCAGGGCTCGTCGCACCAGGCGCACACAGGTCCTTCATCCTCTGCGAGTCCGCATAAAGTAGTGCGTGCCCCTCGATGACCACGAAAAGATGGGCGCACTGTGGCAGCTCGTGCAGTCACCCGGAGACAGCTCCTGAGAGCTTCAGGCGTGAGCGCGGTTCATCGCCCCCGTTGCGGGCCAGGGGCGCAGAGAAGGCCGGACGGGCAAGGGCATTCGAATGAGCTGAGCGGGGACGTGGTACAGAAAGGCAATTTGAGCGCACGTACACTTGCAGCTGCGCACCGCGTCAACGTGCCGTTGGTGTTCCGAAGGGTCTGACCGTTGTCTCGTCACCAAAGCGGTGGCGGTCGAATCTCCGACCGTTGAGGGATCGCGCTCCGAGCCCAGACTCGGACGCTATCACCGTTCGTGAGCGCACAAAACGTTCAGAATTGAACGCCTGAACCGTTGCCGTTTCCTCAGAAGGGCCGTTTGACAAACGGTCTGACCGTTCGTGATGCCTGTGTTCGGCTCCGGAGTAAACGGTCCGAGCGTTCGCCGTGCCTCCGTTTTGGGCGCGATCGAACGGTCAGAGCGTTCGGATCCGCGCGTCTTGGTGCTCGCTGAACGCTCGGACCGTTCGAATTGCGCACGCCGAACCCTCGACCGAAGGGTAGCACCGTTGTGATCCGGACGAAACGCCGCGTTCGGAGCTTCGGGAAAGCCATCGCACATACGAAACGTCGGATCCTGAACGGTTGGAGCGTTCGCCCTCGAGCAAGCTGTTGGCTTCAAACGCGTCGACCGTTGCTTCGGCCCAGTGAGTCGACCCGAACTGGCGGGCACGCAGAGCGCGTGAGGGCAGAGGCCGGGCGCCGCGTTACCTATCGCGTACGCAGAAAGCGCCTGGCCCGCGTGCGTTTATTCGGCAACAGGCTTAGTTCCCCAGCCCACCCCTCGCTTCCACCGCCCGCTGGATCGCGCGGTCTCCAGGCTTCGAGGCGCCAGCTTGAAGCGGAGCAGGCACGGAGGACGCAACGCGCGCCCAGGCTAGCTAGCAGAGAAGAATAACGCCGTGTCAACGCTCGTCGGCTCAGTCCGCCCGAGTGTGGCCCGCGATAGCGGCCCCTCCGGCTTGCAGGGGCAGTCACCTCGGAGAGGCGCGCAGTCCTTTGCCGCACGAAAGTACCGCTACGACTGTCCCAAATGGGTTTGACGCATTGCGACCGCGAGTGTCAGCTTGACGTCAAATATCGCATTGGCGCCATCGATCCACTGTTGACGGTTGGTTCTCGTTGTTTCGAAAAGAGTGCGTCGTCGTGGATCCCCAATTTAGCCACCTCTTTGTCCGCAAAGAGGTTCGTCTTCTCCTGACAGCAGACGACCTGCTAAGCCTAGGCAGCTGCGAGCCGAGATTGTCGGCTTGGGAAACGATCTATGAGTACAATTCTTGGTAAGTTCGGAAGCTCGGACACGATGGTTCCCCCTCCTCAGGGTTCAAGCGCAGGTCGGGCGAGCGGTACCCGTTGGCGGTGTCTAGTTACCTTCTCGTCTCTGATGGGCGTCCTGCCAACGGGATGTGGTAACGGCACGGAGGAGCCAGGCAACGTAGAAAGCGCGCCGTCAGCCTCCGAGAGTGACACCACTACCGCACCGTCAGCCACTGGCGAACCTACTCCGACAGGGCCAAGCACTCCAACGGAACCCACCACTCCAGCGCAACCAAGCACCGCTGCAGAGACTTCCGCGGCCCCCTCTACCGACCCAACGCCGAGTTCAGTAGCCCCAACAACGACGACCAGCACCACCGATACCTCTGCTACGTCGGATCTGACGTCGACCGGCGACTCCAGCGGAAGTTCCGATAGTTCTACGACTACCGCTGATCCGACAAGCACGGCGGACTCCGACGACACCGACGCGGGCTCAGATACTCCTGCGGACACCTCAGATACTCCTGCGGACACAATGGATGAGCCAGAGCCGCTCGGCGTGTGTCCGCCCGAGCCGGGAACGGCACCGACCGGCACGATGGACGCAACAGAAATTGCCGTCACGCGTTCCGACCCCAACGCGTTCGTCCTCTTCGAGGGCCCCGCTTGGACCGAAGGTGCGCTATACTTCTCGGAGATTAACCCTAATCCTTGGGACTCCAACATTCGCAAATATGTACCCGGCATACCTGACGCAGAGGTATTCCTCGAGAACGCGGGCACCAATGGTTTAGCGGTGGATGCAATGGGGGTGCTATTCTCGGCGACTACGCGCACGCGAGAGATCTCCAAGTACGATCTCGCGAGCAAGATGGTAACTTCGATTGTGTCCGGTTCATTCAACACCCCGAACGACCTAGCTATCGCATCCGACGGAACGATCTACTTCTCCGCTCCGATACAGCCCGAAGTGCCCCAGGATTTACCACCAGGAACACAAGCACCCTCGACTGTCGTGCACATCGTGAAGGATGGACAGGATGCGGTGTTTTCGGAGGAGATTACCCCGCCAAACGGCGTTACGCTGTCGCCAGCTGACGACGTTCTCTATGTCGCCGTATTGCCGCAGGGTGTTGTCAAGAAGGTGACCCTCAAAGCAGATGGTACCGCGGACACGATCACGGACTTCGCTACCGGGCTGAGCGCGCCGGATGGTATGAGCAAGGACTGCTTGGGCAACATCTACATCGCCGAGCATGACGGCGCCCGCGTTTCCGTCTACTCACCAAACGGTCAACAACTGGCCGCTATCAACGTTGGTATGGCCAACTTCCAACAAGCGAAACCCACGAACGTCGCGTTTGGCGGAGCGGATCGCAAAACACTGTTCATCACCGCCAGTTACTCGCTATGGCAGGTCGAGTTGGCGGTTGCCGGATACCCAGACTGACGTTCGGGCTGATTACTCCCAACGGCTCATCCACAATTGCGTTTGGGATGGTTCGGGTACGTGTCTGCTGTAAAATAACAAGCCTTTCGAGGCGTCGGGCGAAAGGCCCATGGTCAAGACCCTGGTGCCGAGCTCCTGGGGGGGCGCACCGGACGGGACGACCATCATTTCGGCCCAATCGTCCTCGCCAGCTGAACAGCTATATGTCGGTTCTCCTCGGCTTACACCCCACGCACTAACAGCGACGCCCGCTGAGAGCGTGACCACGGGCAAGTCCAATGAGGTTGACGGTGGCGCGAGAAGATTAATGGCTGACCATTCGCCATCTTTCAGTCCTGCCCCGCATGGGGCGAGTGCACCGTCGCTCGTGTCGGATTCATCGTTCCACACCACCACGACGCGGTTCTCTTCAGCGGAGACTCTGGGCTTGACCCGTTGCAACGCGTTGCACTTACCAATTCGCTGAGGGGTATCCCATAGCCCGTCACGAACCACACTGGCGTAAATGTCCGAGGGGGCGTCAACCCGTGGCCGTTCCCAGGCTAGTATCCCTAACCCCTCGGTCAGGGCCGACGCCGTGCCGCCCTTTGTGCCGTGAGAAGCAACACGGGTGCTGACCGACCATTCCTCACCATCGAAGGTGCTGGCATTTATTCCGTCGTCGATCCAGCTCAACAATACATGGCCTGAGTGGTTCGTTGCCACGTTGAGTGGGGACCCGAGAGTATCAGCGCTGCTTAGGTCAGCAACCTCATCCAACACAGCCCAGGTTTGCCTCCAACGTCTCGACATGAGCCTCGAGCGATTATCGGCCGATTGCACCCACGATACTACCGCCGTCGAGCCGGCAATGGCCGCCGTTGGGTTGCCAAGATTGTTTGCTTGCGAATTCGACAAAATCGAAGGCGTCGACCAGATCCCATTCGTCAGAATAGAGCTCACGATGCGCGGCGGATTTGTCCATTCGATCCACGCCGCCACCGCTTGACCGGACGCGTAGGCCAAGGCGTAATTAGCCTGTCCTAAACTGGCGTTGTAGCCCGCAAAGACATCCTCGTTCGTCGAGACGACTGCTGTTGGTAACCAGTTAGACCCGTCGAACTCGGCTGCGTACATTCGGTACTGAGAGCTGCTACTATCAAACCCGCTCCACAAAGCTACCGCTCCTTGGCCGTCGGTTTCTAGTTTCATTAGTCCGAAATTGAAGGTGGGCCCAAAATGGGTGTCCACTGGCTGCTCTTCGGCTTGGCTCCAAGCACGGCACTCCGCCTGCGAGGTCCACCGGCGTCCAGCAAGTCGGTGACGGACGAACCTGGGAGCTCACCCGTCTGAGTGGATACGTCGCCCAAAGATGGAAGGGTCCCTCCCTCTCCTTCGGTCACAACGTTGTCCGCAGCCGTACTTGCCTCGGCGCCTTCTTCCTGAGACGCATCCCGTGCTGAATACCCGCGCCCAGAGTCAACAGGTTGTTCACTCGCGTCATGAGCGTGACCACCATCATCCGAAACCGTTACATCGATGGCCTGGGTACCGTCGCCACTCCTTGTTCCACCGTCGACCTGAAACATTCCGAATTGCGGTCGTTCGCCGGAACACCCAGCAATGAGCACTGCTGAGCTAGCGAGAGGCTACACCGGCCACATGGTTGAGCCAAACGCAAAGCGCATCGGGCTGAAACCGCGAACATTTTCGGAAGAAAGAGTACCGCGCTACACGGTAACGGACGGCGCCTACGTACCCAGCCGGACCGCAGAAGGGCCACTGCGAAGGGGGAAAGCCTCACGGGCCGCGTCAGCGCGCCACCTCGCCGTGAATTTCCCGGTCTCAGCGAAACTACCGCGATCCGCCGGACCCGTCTTCCGCTTGTGCCTGCTCGCTCCAACCGCGTCCGTCGGAACAGCAGTACAACGGTCATGTTATTCATGAGGTGTCGCTTTCTCTCGCACGTCCGTCACATCGAAACGCTGGTTTGCGTAACGCTGTGAGTCCAGCTAGCAGAACTCCTACGCGGCGAACGTATCCGTACACGCCCGCTCGTCGGTCTCTTACGGAGCGCAAGCCGCTTTCCCTGTGCAAATCTTGCTCAAGCGGAAGCCGCGTCCGGACTCACGTAGGCCCTCGAACTTGCCAGTGTCGCTCTCTATCGGGTTGGCAACGGGTGTCTCCCCGCCGTACGCTTTTTGGCGTTTGCCGCGTGATGCCCGATCGAGCATTCTCGCGCCGTCATGCGACTTCTGAGCTTGAGGTGGGCGTTCCTGGCCGTCACGTCGTGTACTTGTGCACGAGAGGGTGCTGGGCCTGCACCGAATGCAGGTGAGACGCCAGTCAGCGCAG
>CAZNZA010000176.1:7092-9833 GCA_964577325.1 uncultured Polyangiaceae bacterium | reverse complement strand
TACGGCAGCCGTTGCGATGCGGTTACTCTGAGCGTTCATCGGCGGACCCGCCCGATGAACCTAGGCAGTAGGCGCGCATGTCTTCGTTGGCTCGCGCGGTGCCTCCGGTGTAGCCGCTGAGCAGGCAAAGCTCTTCGCCGTTGCAGTCAGCACGACCTCGGCACTCGATGTTCTCTAGAAGCACGCAGTGGTTCATCGCGCAGCCCTCGCCGGTCATGCATTGGGCGTCGCTTTCGCATGGTAGACATTGCTGGTCAATGCAAGCCAGCGCCATGCCGCAAAAGTCGTCGCAGTAGAGCGGGTTGCTGACGTCGACCCGCATGCCTTGCCACTCGTCGGCATCACGTGGATAATATTCCTCGGTGGGCTCAGTCGCCTCGTAGCAGGTATCGCTTGTTTCTGCTTCGGGAGAATCGCAGGGCGGCGGCTGATTTTGCGCCTGTTGCTCTCGATGCTGCGCAACGATGTCCTCGTCGCTCAGCGAGCAATCGTAGGCGCGGATGTAGTCGCTGTTCACGTGGCACGAGTCATCGATGCGCAACACGGCCACGCAGGCGTAGCCGTTGCAATAAGCCGAGCGCAACTCGGTCTCGTAGGTTTGCATTGCGGCCGCCTCCAGGCGCGACTGCAGATCACTACACACGGCGTCACACGAATCTGCGACGCCCAATTGACAGCCGGGAAACTCGTCGGCAGGATAGATGCACTCGCCGTGGCGGCCGTATTGTGCGCACTCAAAGCCGACCGCCAACGCACCGCCGCCTTCGTTGATGCACTCGCACACGATCGCGCTCGGGCCAGAATTCAGGCCCGCCGTGATGCAGTTTGCTTGGTCGAAGGTGGACCCGACGATGGTTGGCTGCGCCAGTTCATCCAGTCGCGCTTGCGCTATGCCGACGCATTCCGCGTCGGTTGAACACTCGGAGCTGCCGATGGAGCCGGTTTGCCCATTGGCGTCGGAGATGGCTTCACCAACCCCGGGTAGATCGGGGTGTGGTTGGTTCGGCGGATCCGCATCGGGTGCGGCTCCGGTTCCGTTAGCCTCTTCAGTTGCGGCATCGCGCTCGTCCGCTTCATGCTTCGTGGGCTCACCGTTCGTGGACTCACCGTTCGTGGGCTCACCGGTGGCTTCATTACCACTCGCGTTTGAGCCACTGTCGTCGACTTTCGGGCTGCCGTTCGCACCGTCGGACATAGAACAGGCACTGAGCGCACCCGACAAGAGCAAGACAAGCGCGAGCGGACAAGGCATCGTTTGGCTGGAGCGCGCCGCGAACGAACGAAGGACTGGTCGCATGTTGAGAGGCTGACTCGACAGCGGCGCCGTGTCTAGCTCTGAACGCCACATTTCGTGACTCAGATTGTTGAGCAGAGATGCGTTTTGTAATATGAAACGAACCTCTCGAGCCACTATCGGCTGCCGCGTGAACCACCGAATTGCGCACCAGCAGCTTGGATTGGCGCCACCACGGGTGGTCCCTGCTGTACTCTGTCATCCATGTTGCACGATGAGTTGACGCGGGAGTTGGTGCGCGCGTTGCGCGGCAAGCGTTCACAAGCGCAACTGAGTCGACGCCTTGGGTTCGGCACCAACGTCTTGTACCTGTGGGAGAGTGGCCGGCGAGCTCCGACGGCGGGACACTTCTTTGCTCTCGCTCGGAACGTGGGCGTTGAGGTGGACTCGGGATTGGCAACTTTCCTTGGCGGCGAACGCAGGCTGAAGAAAACTGAGCAGGGGTTGTCTGACTTACTGAGCCGTTTGCGCGGGGACCTAAGCATCAGCGAGTTGGCCCGAGCTGTCGGTAGTGACCGTACGACGGTGGCTCGCTGGCTTGCAGGCAAGACGGAGCCCCCCTTTGCGGCGCTACTGGCGCTGGTGGAGGTCACCACCCACCGTTTGCTCGACTTCGTCGCGGTATTCTTCGATCCGGCTAAGCTCGATACGACACGTCGTGCGTTCGAAGCGTTGCTTGCCCAACGCGCGTTAGCTTACGAGGACCCTTGGAGTCACGCCGTGCTGCGCGCCCTCGAGCTGACGCCCCAAGCCAGCGCACCGCAAAGGAGTACCCAGCACACTAGCGCCAGGCAAATCGAATTCATTGCCGAGCGCACGGGGCTCGACGTGCGCCAGGTCGACGCGGCGTTGACGCGCCTGAGCCGGGCTGGCCAAGTGCGCAAGCGGCGCGGTAGGTACTCTCTGGCTACGGTGTTACCCGTGGACACTCGCAACGATCCGAACGCCAATCTGCGCTTGAAGCAGCATTGGCTCGAGGTGGCAGGGCAGCGCTTGGCCCAGTCTCGTGCTCAGGGCGTAGGGCTGTACTCGTACAATCTGTTCGCCGTCAGTGATGACGGCTTCGAAAAGATCCGCAGATTGCATCTCGACTACTTCGAGCGCCTGCGCACCATCGTCAGTGAAGAAAGCGGCGGTCAGCGCGTGGTGCTCGTTAACGTGCAACTCGTGCCGCTCGACGAGTAGCGTCCGGTCAGGTCGTCGTTCCGCGGCGCGTGCCACGGGTGCGGGCACGCCGTAAGGCGAAGAATAAACCAAGTGCCGCAAGCCAAGCTCCCGCTTGTGACGAGCGTTGGGCGCCGTTGACTGCGCACGCGAACAACCCTCCAGAGCGAGGACCCGGCACGGTGGCATTGTGGGTCGACAGTTCAGCCGCGATGATGTCGCGGTTGTCCTCTGCGACACGCCCGGCTCCGGACGCACCCTGCATAGAAACCAAACGGTTTGC
>CAZNZA010000176.1:0-6992 GCA_964577325.1 uncultured Polyangiaceae bacterium | reverse complement strand
ATGACATTCTCTTCGAGCGCAGCGATGAGTTCACTCGGCGTGAACTCGACCTGGTCCGTATAGCATCCGGGGCAGGCGCGGAAGTCTTCTCGCGACACCGACGCCGAAAGCGTGACACCCTGTTCGAGTGCATCGAAGTATCCGTCGTAGAAGCTCCACCTGTCGTTGACGAATTGGAACATGTCTTGGAAGTTCTCAAAGCTGGTACTTTGGAGCTCCAACCACGAGTCTTCCTCGAAGTCGGTCCACACCGTGTTGCTCAAGGTTTGCGCCTCGTCCGAGTACTCGGTGACGAATCCATGTCCTCCCGCTTCGTCGGCGGCTTCAATCACGAGCGCGTTGTAGTTGCTGCTGGGATTGAACCAATTCAGCCGTGCTTCGTTCAGTTCCAGGGACAGGTAGTTGCTCGGTACACCCCGGCCTTCACCCAAGAGCCACGTCATGACACCCATGTCCGGATTTGCGGCAACTGATGTCGGTCTCAGGGGGATGATGGGCGTGTCGCCGGGATACGTGACCACGATGGGTCGAATGGAGCCGGTGTCTGCACCCTTGGTCAGCTTGAGCGCCAACAGATAGAGCCCGTCGCTCAAGTACGGTCCGAGCAATGCGGCCGTCGTCTCAGGAATGTCGTAACCTTCCTCTCCTAACCAATCCACGGCGACTTGCGCTGGCTCGTCCACGCCTTCGTCCACCGACAGCACGGTCCAGTCGAACGGCCCAACACTGCCGGAAGCCTCGACGTTCACTCCGCCTCCCCTGGGTCCCTCGTCGGCGCCAATAGAACCCGGCGAGGCCGCTACTCCCGTCGAGTCGCCGAGGAAGTTTGCATCCTCCTGCTTACACGTGCCCTCCGTGCGGGTCGTGAGGGAATACTGGGGATTGGTCGCATTCTGCAAGCGGTCGAAGGCTTGGTTCGAGCTCACGCGCAACGTGTCCGGCACCGCACCAATGGGCAACAACCACGAGAAGTTGGTGGAAGGTCCCGCGTACTGGATCTCGATCACGGCCGTCACCGTGTCGTCGGCGTTGGTCGCAAAGACGATGCGTTCTGCCGCCTGATTGACGGGTTGCACCGAGGAGCAGAACAAGCCCCCACAGGCGTGCGCCGAGGGAGCTGCGGCGAGCATAGCGGCAAGCGCTGCCGTGACGGAGAAACTGAAACTTGAAAGACGCATAGGGAGACCTTTGGCGCTGAGAGAGACTGACGGGAGGATCCGGTTGGCACAACTTTCTGGCTCACCTCACTGGCTCACCTTGACACGAGCGGAGAGGGGAGCAGGGTCCGCGGAAGCTAATAAAGGAGGGGAAACCCATTCCTTCGCCGTTTATCCGTGACCCGAGCTGCGATATTGCAAGGACGGTGCCGTAGGTAGGGACTGGTATGGTTGATGCTCTTGAGACATGGATGCCAGGCTTCATGATTCTGAAAGGTTAACATTGAGCCCTCGTTTTCTCAGCCTTTGCGGACTCATCGCCATTCTCGGGTGTTCCCCGACGAATGACGATAGTTGTCCAGCCAGTTCCAACCCCGACTGTGACACCACTTCCACCGACGCCGGAGTGTTGCCCCAGGGCAGCGCGGAGATCGGCGTGCCCGGTGGCCCTGACGGCTTGGACTTCGAACCGCTTGCTCCCGGTGGTGAGCTTCGCTTGCAGACTTTGGGGCAGGGCGGCACCCATGTGTTTCTGGCGGTGCGAACCGAGGGCTTCGGCAACCGCGCCTCCGTAACGATCACCATGCGTAATCTGACGACGGGCAAGGAGATCCACTCGCCCGCACCCCCGCGACCCCAACTCCTGTTTTGCGATGATGCCCAACGAGTGTGCGACTTGGTTCCTCTCACGGTCATGACCGGGGGGATCACAGACCAGGGAGAGGAGCGCGATGGGTTACGTGTCGCGATTGAAGCAGAAGTCCACAACGAAGCAGGTGTCGAAGCCCTCGCCACCACCGAAGCCACTCTCAGCACCGCAGACCTTTAGACAAGCATGATGTCATTATCCACCCCACGTACACTTTTCGCCATGATGCTCGCGCTTGCGCTGGGCGCATCATGCAGCAGCCGTTCAACCCCGGTGCCGGAGCGCGACGACGCCGATGCTGGTGCCGACCCCGATGCCGCTGTTTCGCATACTGCGTGGGACTGGGTCGTCAAGAGTCCCCAGGCGGCGCTCCTCTCCGTGCATGGCACGAGCGCGACAGATGTCTGGGTGAGTGGAGCCGATGACGGAACAGGGCCTGTGGTTTTGCACTACGATGGACAAGCGTGGGAGCGTGTAGCGACCGACGCCCGGGGTGACTGGTGGTGGGTGCACGCTGTAGACGAAGGCCCCGTGTTTTTCGGCGGCTCGGACGCAAGCTTGGTGCGCTACGAAGCCGGTGAGTTTGAGCGCATCCCCACGCCCGGTCTCGGCAAACATACCGTTTACGGGGTATGGGCATCGACGGGCGATGACGTGTATGCCGTTGGGGCGAGCGCTGGGCGCAATGGGTTCATCTGGCACTACGATGGTACGACGGTCACCGACGTCCCGCTGCCAGACGGGATCCCTGAAGATGAAGACCGCGATCAGCCCGGTTTGTTCAAAGTGTGGGGGAGCTCCGCCGATGAGGTGTGGGTGGTCGGCGGCCGAGGAGTTGTGTTGCGGGGTAACGCCAAGGACGGGTTTGCTTTGGAACGGACAAGCGGCGAGCACACGTTGTTTGCCGTCGCCGCAGCGAATGACAAGGTTTCCATCGTTGGGGGTACGAGTGAAGGCCTAGTGCTGGAGCGTGATGGCGACGAGCTAAGCGAGCGCACGCCTGAAAACGCGCCGCTGCTCCAGGGCGTGTCGATTGCACCGGACGGCACGACGTGGGCAGCGGGGGTGGGCGGCGCGATCTATCGACAGCACGCTGACGGCTGGGCCACGGTCGACCCGGGGCTGGACTTCTCCGCCGCGGAATCGATCCACTCAATCTGGGTCGACCCAGATGGCGGCGTGTGGGGTGTGGGTGGCGACGTGCTCACGTCCGAACTCGATCAGGGCTTGGCGCTACATCTCGGCGAGGCGGTGCCTCTCCGCGCCCTGGATGCCCCGATACCCTCCGAAGCCGTTTGTCCCGAAGCTGAAGTGGATCCGGTGCCCCAGGCGTCGATCGCTCGCCGCTGGAATGAACAACTTTTGAGCGCTATTCGGCGCGAGGTTCCACAGCCGACCGTGCACGCCCGTAACTTGTTCCACGTCTCCGTGGCCGTGTGGGACGCGTACGCCACCTACGATGCGGACGCTAAGGGATACTTGTCTTCAGAGAAGTTCGAAGCGAACGACGTTGCTGCGGCTCGAGCAGAGGCTATCTCGTTTGCCGCGTACCGTGTCTTGGTTCACCGTTATTCGAGCGCTACCGGTGGCGGGGCCATTTCCCAAGCGTGCTTCGACGCACTGATGGAGCGTCTGGGTTACGATCCCAATGACACGTCACAAGACGGTGACTCTGCCCGAGCATTGGGCAATCGCGTGGGAGCCGCGGTTGTCGCAGCGTTTGCCGACGATGGAGCGAACGAAGCGAATGCGTATGCCGATCCGGAAGCCTTCGATCCTGACGCCCCTCGACTCGTCGTCGATAGCCCGGGCACGACGGCGACGGACCCCATGATTTGGCAAAAGCTCGTTCTTGCCAAAGCCGAAACTCAAAACGGCATCCCCGTCGGCGCCGGAGCTCAGCCTTACATCGGCGCGCACTGGGGTACTGTCTCACCGTTTGCGCTCGAACGTCCGGCGCCGGGTGAAGCGTACTTGGACATTGGCTCACCCTTGACGGAACTGACGGATGCCGTCGTCGACCAGGTCGTGGACATCGTGCGTCGGTCGTCGATGATGGGCGCGCACGATGACACCGTGATCGACATCTCCCCCGGCGCGCTGGGGAACAACCCGCTCGGTACCAACGAGGGCGTGGGTTACGCAGAGAATCCGTTCACGGGGGCACCCTATGCCGCCACGATGGTGAAGCGGTCCGACTTCGCCCGGGTGCTGGCCGAGTATTGGGCCGATGGGCCCTCGTCGGAGACGCCGCCCGGACACTGGAATACGATCGCCAATCACTTGGGTGAGACACCCGACTTCGAGCGGCGGCTGCTTGGAGAGGGACCAGAGCTCGACGAATTGAGTTGGGACGTGCACGTGTACCTCGCGCTCAACGGCGCCCTTCACGACGCGGCGATTGCGGCGTGGGAGCTCAAGCGCAAGTACTTGTCTTCCCGGCCCATCACGCTGGTGCGTTACCTCGCCGGATTGGGTCAGCGCTCGCTGCCCGACGAGGCCTCGTATCATCCCGAAGGACTACCGCTCATCCCTGACTTGATCGAGCTCATCACCGAAGAAAGCTCGGCTTCAGGAGAGCGCCACGCGCACCTGCGGAGGTACGTCGGAGAGCTTGCTGTGCGAGCGTGGCAAGGCGAACCCGGCGACCGCAAGCACGAAATCGGCGGCGTTGCGTTCATGCGCGCACTCGAGTGGATCCCGTATCAGCGTCGTACCTTCGTCACCCCCGCGTTCCCGGGCTACGTTTCAGGTCACAGCACCTTCAGTCGCGCCGCGGCCGAGGTGCTCACGGGACTCACCGGCAGCCCATACTTTCCGGGCGGGCTAGCGAACTTCGACTGTACACCCGGCTATCTCTTCTTTGAGCACGGACCATCCGCTCCGATGCAATTGCAATGGGCGACGTATTACGACGCGGCCGACCAAGCCGGGGAGTCTCGACTGTGGGGCGGCATTCATCTGGCGATGGACGATCTCGACGGTCGCCGCGTGGGCGAACGCGTTGGCGTCACGGCGCTGGCCAAAGCGAGGGAGTTCTTCGCTTTGCCGTGAGCTGACATTCCGCGCCGCGAGGGCGCTTTACTGACAGCAAGGCGCGAAGGTCGCCCCTCTCGCTTGCCGCTCACAGCCAAAAAAAGCGCGTTGAGCGCGCTAGCCTATGGCGCAGCGTAAAGCGCCGGTAATCGACAATAGTGTGGTCTTAGTTAACACGACCCAGTTTTTGCTGTGGCCGCACCCTTGGTCAGCATCACCGATGAAATCCGGAAGCTGGAGGCTCGATTTGCACCGTTGACGGATCGTGCTGTAGGTCGGGGTGTACAAGGAGCCTGCCGTATCGATCCAGAAGCCATCTGCGGTTCCAGCTAAACCGGCTGGCAGCTGTCGGCACTGAAGCCAAGCATGGCCATTGGGATATAATAGGTATCCTTCAGCGTCAAAAGCAGCCCAGTGGTTCAAGCGCTGGTAGCGCACGGGAATCGGCGCCGTTGCGGGGTCGGCGCTCTGGGGGCCATTTTCCGGTTCCCAAGTCGCCCCACTTTCGCGTCGATGCAGGCGATAGATTTGTCCGCTTTCCGTGAGCAGCAGGGAGCGGGAGCGGTCGATGTCCAGTACTCTCTCCTCGCTTAGGGCGGTCGTCCACGCGCCCTGTTCATCGATACAGTGCACGCCTTCGCCGTAGAGACACAGGTGGCCAGGGATGTGCGCCAATCCTATGAACTGAGCGTCAACGTCGGGAAGAGCCACCTCCGCAAGTGTTGGTTCGCTCGAACCGGCCCGGGCCGTCGTGAACTCGAGCAACGTCGGCCTGCCCGCGACCTCGGCCAACGCCAAACCTCGATCAGAACTGCGGGATACAGCCAATATTTCCAGATCAGCGTTTCCCGCGGCCCTCAAAACGATGGTTCGAATCTCTTCCCGCGGCTCGAACAGCACTGCCCGCCAATCGTTGCCATCGCGCGCTAGGGCGATGCCTTCACTGAGAGCGGTAAACACATAGCCCGCACCCAACTGCTGAGCCGTCGCAAGCTCTACCGGTTGTTCGGGAGGATGCTGCGCCTCGCTACATGCCGGTACGCTCGCAGGATCGAAGCACCCAGACGCAACCTCTGTAACAACCGGTGTGAAGATGGGTTGCATGACGTCCGAAGAAGGCGGAGCGGCGACCACCGGAGCTGTGCCCGGGATCGGGATAGCCGTTGGCAGCGGATCATGCGGATCCAGCGCTGCCACTGTTGGCTGGGTCGGCGTCAATTCGAATGGGGGTGCGGACTCCTCGGGCGCTGCGACAGCCGTCGAGCCGTCCGACGCCCCACACGCAACTGCGGGCAGAAGCAACATCAACAACCACAGCTGATCCCCCTTGGGTCTGCGCGTCATGCTTCACCTTACCTCAACGTTCTGGCGAATGCTCCTCCGACGGCAACTGTGGAGACCATGTTACCGGAGCGGTACAGATGTACCGCTGCCCGCGATAAACCGGCGCAGGGAGATGAACATCAGCTCGCACGCACGCTGCCTATCACCCCTCATGACGGTGGGCGTGAGCCGCGGCGGCTCCGCGTAATTGCTGGGCCCAACCTAAACCACCTCTAGCGGACGGGCCAGAGCGACAAGCGCCGCCGTCCGGACCCGTCAGCACTGATGCGTGCACTTGCGGCAAGCGTCGCTCGGAGATGATTCTCGGGACGTATCGAAAGGCGCCATGGGCGTCGGCAACGGTGTAGCTCACTTCTTGCCGTTGACCCCACTTTGGACCACTCGTTCCTCGGTCGACTGCTATTCTCATGTTCATGAGTTGGAGAGCGAGCACCCTGTCAGCGGTGCTGACGTGCGTGTGGTTGACGGCGTCGGCATGTAAGCGCGAATCGACGTCAGCGCCCGAGCCTGGCGCACCGAGCCCGTCGCTACGGAGGGCACAGGTGCCACAACCCGCTGCACCTTCCTCCACGGCTTCACCCGTGCCCAGCCTTGCGCCTACGGGGACCTTTGTCGCCGACGACGCATCGCTCACGCGCCCGGCGATCGAGCGGCTCCTGCACCACTGGCTCGCCGCCCAGAACAACGGTTCATTTGACGACTACACGAAGCTTTATGGCGAGCGCTTCACCGGCCTCAAACGCATGGGGTCGAGGATGTCTCGCATGAATCGGCAGAGCTGGCTGCATGATCGCAAGCAGATGTTT
>CAZNZA010000175.1:3589-9861 GCA_964577325.1 uncultured Polyangiaceae bacterium | reverse complement strand
GGTTCTCGCGAAACCAGCCTCAGCAACCGAGCTTGACGGGGGGGCGGCTGTTGGGTTGGTCGGCGTGGGAGCTCGTGATAACGGTCGGCGTGGGAAGTCGTGATAATGGTCGGCGTGAGCCGTCGTGACAACGGACGTGAAGGGGGGGGTGACAACGGACGTGAAGGGGGGGCGTGACAACGGTCGGCGTGTGGGGGGCGTGGCAACGGTCGTGAGGGGGGGAGGAGATCGGTCTGAGAGGGGCGTCGACAAGTGTGGCGGGATGGCGGTATCGTGGGGGGGCGTGGCTCGGAATCAGGCAACTCTGGCGGTGATGCCGTTTGCGGAGGCCGCGGCGGATGAGGCTTCGGACTACTTTGGGCGGGGTTTCGTCGAGGATTTGATCACCGACTTGTCGCGCTTCTCGAACTTGTCGGTGCTGGCCCTGCACAGCACGGCGAGCAGTCGGGCGCCTGAGTTGCGTCCAGACTTTTCCCTCAGAGGCAGTCTGCGCCGAGCCGGTGACCAGCTGCGAGTGACGGCGCAGCTCATCGACAACAGCGACCGCAGTGTGGCTTGGGCGGAGCGGTTCGATGCCGAAGCGGCGCACATTTTTGTGATTCAAGACCAGATCAGCGCCCAGGTGGTGTCTGCCGTGTCGACACGCATCCACACCACGCTCACGGCGCTGGCCAAGCGTAAGCCGACCACCGAGCTTTTGGCTTATGACCATTGGTTGAGGGGCTTCGATTGTCTGAAGCAGGGGACGTTGCTTGGCGATGAGCAGGCGCGGGAGTGGTTTCATCGAGCGCTCACATGCGACCCTCACTACGCGCGGGCGTACTTGGGCTTGTCCTTGACGTACTTCAACGAGTGGACGTGCCAACTGTGGCAGCGTTGGGATGAAAATGAACAACGCGCCCATGACTATGCCGCGCGCGCGTTGGAGCTCGATCAAGAAGATCACTACGCGCAGCTGGTGCTGGGCCGCGTTCTGCTGTTCCGGCGCGAGTTCGAACGCGCCGAACAACACGTGCAGCGCTGTATCGGGCTCAACCCCAATGACGCCGATTGTCTCGTTCAAGCCTCGATGGCGATGAGTTTTCTCGACCACGCCGAGCGCGGTCGGGAACTTTTCGAACGCGCCCAACGCCTCGACCCGTATCACGAGCCGTGGTACTTTGCGTATGGGGGGGTCACTGCGTTCGTTCAAGAGCGTTACGCTGAGCTCGTCGAGCACGCGAACCGCTTGCCTCTGGACATCATGGTTGACGTGCCGGCATACCTGGCCGTAGCTCACTTACAGCTGGGCCATCGCGATGAGGCGCGGACTTTGGTCCAACGCTACGTTCAGCAGTTTACTGATACCATCTTGCGCGGCCGCTCGTCCGAGCCCGGAGAAGCACTGCGTTGGATCCAGCACACCAATCCTTATCGTAACCCCGAGCACGAGCGACGCTTGCTCGACGGGGTGCGTTCAGCAGGTTTGCATGGCGGTACGCTGCCGATCCCCATCGCCAAAGCTCCCGAACAACAGGTTTTCCGTCGTGTGGGCTCCCTGTGGCAGGCGAGCTTTGCCGGCAAAGACGCGTGGCTGCCACACCTCAAGGGTAACTCCGACATCGCGACGCTGTTGGCCGCGCCAGGTCAACCCGTGCACTGCTCCGAACTGATGGGTGCCGTGATGTCTTTGGCCGAAGACACCACCATCGATCTTCCTGCGCGGCAAGCGTATCAAGCCCGCATCGCGGCGTTGCGCGAGCAGCTGGCCGAGGCCCAAGCTCACCACGACATCAGTCGGGCCGAAGTCGTGCAACAAGAACTCGACGCCTTGTTCGAGCACGTAGCGTCGGCGCTGGGATTGGGTGGGCGCTCCCGCAAGCTCGGCTCCTTGTCGGAGCGTGCGCGTTCTGCCGTCACCCAACGCATCAAGATAGCGCTCAAGCGCATTGCAGATGCCCACGACGCACTGGGTCGACACCTGGCCGAATCAATTCAAACCGGAACTTTTTGTACATATTCACCGCCCATCGAGCTCGAGTGGCGGCTGTAAGCGCGAAAATTACCGCGTAAGGGCTGACCTTACGCCTCCTGGGGTGTTCCCCCAACCGCAGAGCTTAAGGGCTAGGACCCCCGTCAAGCCCGGTTGCTGTGGCTGCCTTGCGAGAACCGGCGCAGAGGAAACCTTGCGGTTTTTGAGCACCGGAAGCGCAGCGAGGTGGTCGCAGCGGCCGGGATCGGCGGGGGTGGTTTGCGCTTAAGACAGCGGGGACGGGTGTTCCCCCAACCGCAGGAGGCTCATGCCCACCCCGATACAATTACTCACCCATCCGATCTCCCTCGTCGTGTTTGCCATGTACGGCGCGCTGATGTTGTGGGAAGCCGTCGCTCCCGGTAGGGATTTGCCCCGTGTGCCCGGATGGCGCATCAAGGGTATCACCTACTTCGTCCTGTTCTTTTTCCTATCGAGCTACTTACCGCTCGTCTGGGATGAACATTTAGCCCAATACCAAATCCTCGACCTGTCCGCGCTAGGAACTGCTGGCGGGGTGGTCAGCGGCTTGCTCGTTTACCAAACGGGCGCCTGGCTCTACCACCGATCGTTGCATCGCTTCGAGTGGTTGTGGCGTTATCACCAGACGCACCACAGCGCCGAGCGCCTCGACACCTACAGTGCTTTCGTCTTCCACCCTTTCGATGTCGCTGGCTGGACTGCGTTGGCAAGCTTTTGTTTGGTCGTCATTGTCGGCGTAGTGCCCCAGGCTGCCACGGCCCTCGTGCTCATCTTGACGTGGCTGAGCATGTTTCAGCACGCCAACGTCAAGACGCCGCGCTGGCTCGGCTACATCATTCAGCGGCCGGAGAGTCACACCGTTCATCATGCCCAGGGCTACCATCGGAAAAACTACGCCGACTTACCGCTCATCGACATGCTCTTCGGCACGTTCGAGAACCCCGTCGATTATGAACGCCCAACGGGTCTCTACGCCGGAGCGTCGAACCGGAATCGCGATCTGTGGTTGTTGCGCGACGTGAGCGGTGGATGGACGTCGGACATGCCGTCTACGCCAGTCAATCAACAATTCACTCAGGAAGAGGAGATGCGTCATGTGTCAAGTTAATATCTCACGCGAAGATGAGCTCAGTGAACGACTGTTTCAAAGCACGATTGGAGCCCTCGAGTTGTTTGGGGTCTACTTGGGGAGAAAGCTCGGGCTATACCGAGCGCTGTCGACTCAGGCTCGCACTCCAGCAGAGCTTGCTCACGCGGCAGGCATTCACGTGCGGTACGCCCGAGAATGGTTGGAGCAGCAGGCGGTTGCCGGCTACTTGACGGTGGACGACGTCGAGCACGCTGCGGCGGACCGGAAGTATTCACTGCCTTCCGCTTACACCGGCGTTCTCGTCGAGGAGAGCCATGCCGCGCACGTCGCGCCGTTCGCCGACATGCTAGTCGGTATCGCCCAAGCCTTACCGCAGGTGGTCGAGGCGTATCGCAGCGGCGCGGGCGTGCCCTACTCCGCGTACGGACCCGACTTCCGAGCGGGTCAAGGCGGGATTAATCGCCCCGCATTTTCGCGCGAACTGCTCGACGTGTGGCTGCCGGCGCTGCCTCAACTTTACAGCAGGTTGAAGGCGGGTGAAGCGCTGCGCATTGCCGACGTCGGTTGTGGTGAGGGCTGGGCCAGCATCGCGTTGGCTAAGGCTTTTCCCAACGCCACCGTCGTTGGTTACGATCTGGACCCTGCATCCATCGACGCGGCACATCATCACGCATTGCTGGAGGAAGTGAACGTGGAGTTCCTGTGTGCCGACGCCGCTGCACTGTCACCGCCGGCGCGCAATTCGACAGCGCGCAATTCGACAGCGCGCAGTTCGACGGAGCCGTCGGCAAGCGCAGGCTTCGACCTCGTGCTGCTGCTCGAAACGCTTCACGACTTGGCCAAGCCCGACGCCGTGCTCCACGGCTTGCGGCAAAAACTGGCATCCACGGGCGTGCTGCTGGTAGCAGACGAACGGGTTGCCGAGCGCTTCATAGCGCCAGGCGACGAAATAGAACGCATGATGTACGGATGGAGCATCAGTCACTGTTTGCCGACGTCGATGTCGGAACCTGGCTCAGCAGCAATCGGTACAGCGATCCGCCCGCACGTGGTCGAGGAACTAGCCCGCGCGGCAGGCTTCGCGCGCTGTCAGCTGCTGGACATCCACAACGACTTGTTTCGTTTCTGGTGCTTGCAAGGGCAGGCGACATAGAGCACCCTCGCGAAGGGTACGGCACGAGCTGTACCCTTTCTTCGGGGCCGACACCCCCGAGTAGTGGTGAAGACCATGAAGCTATTTCTCACTCACACGTCGCCCTACGCCCGCAAAGTGCGGATCCTGGTCAGCGAACACCAGTTCGAGGGCTTGGTGCAGGAGGTCCTCGTCGACCACGCTGCCAAACCGGCTGAGCTTTTGACAACCAATCCCGCCGGCAAAATCCCGGCGCTGGTTACGCCTCAGTTCGCACTCTTCGACTCGCGGGTCATCTGCGAATATTTGGACAGCCTGGCGGAGCAACCTTTGCTGCCGGAAGGCGACGAAATATGGAGAGACAAGACGCGGATAGCTTTGGGAGACGCGCTGGCAGACGCGGCGGTGGCCCTCATGCTCGAAAACCGGCGTCCCGAGAGGGAGCGTTCCGCGGCGTTTGCCAAGCGCGAAGTCTCCCGCATCGAACGCATCATCGTCGCCTGCGAGCAGGGGGGTGAAAGCCGGGCGCGCCCCAGCCTGGGGGACATCAGCATCGTGTCGGCGCTTTCGTACCTCGATCTGCGCCACGCGAGCCTTCAATGGCCGCGCTTGGCTCCGGCGCTGCATGAATGGCGTCAGGAGCTCGAAAGCCGGCCGAGCTTTGCCGGCTGTCGCTTGCAGGGCTGAGGCGCTACCAGAGCGGAAAAGTCGGGGCGATTGAGCACGGGAATGCCATTGCGGACGAGGGGCAGGGGATACAAGTATCGACACGTGTACCCCAATCCACATCGGCACTCTGCTCCCAAGCTCCACCTGTGGGTGCTTTTCGGCCTCTTGATGGGGCTGGCGTCGTTCGGAATCGGCGGCTGCAAAACCACCAATTCCTCGAACACTCCAACTACGAATACCGCCGTTCACATTGAACCGACACAGCAAAGGACCAAGGCCATGATCGATCCCAGTTCCGGCGACACCACTTCCAGCGTCACATCCACGGCACCCGGGCACGAGGTCGCGGTGCTCGCGGGCGGGTGCTTTTGGGGCGTTGAAGACTTGCTGCGGGCTCTGCCCGGGGTCGTTCAAACGGAGGTCGGATACACAGGGGGACACGTCTCTTCTCCCACCTACTCCGATCTCAAGACTGGGCGCTCGGGCCACGCGGAATCCGTGCGTGTGGTGTTTGATCCGGCTCGCCTGAGTTACGAACGGCTGTTGCTGTACTTCTTCAAAATCCACGACCCGACCACGAAGAACCGACAAGGCAACGACGTGGGCACCCAATACCGCTCAGCCATCTTCGTTGGTAACGCCGAGCAGCGGCGCGTGGCCCAGGCTGTGATCGAACGGGTCAACGCGTCAGGCGATTGGAAGGCGCCTGTCACGACAGAGGTCGTGGAGGCCGGCGAGTTCACCCCTGCCGAAGATTATCACCAAGACTATTTGCAGAAAAATCCAGGCGGATATACCTGCCATTTCGAGCGCGACGTCACCTACTACTGAGCTAGCGACTACTGGAGCGCATGTCACGCCGACAGGCGCGACGAGGGCTCGAGCTTTAGCCCGGCATAGCGCTGGGAGCCGAACGTCCAGTGCAAGGTAGTAGCCATCATCGACTCGAGGGTCGCCACGTAGCGCCTCAGCGCCAGTGAGGGCGCAGTGTTCAGCAGCGCAGCCGCCGTGTCGACGAAAGCGTCGACCTCGACATTGCAAAACTCGATGGCTGCTGCGAAAGCCTCCCGCGCCGACAGATCGCGTCGCTTCATGTAAACGATGACGAGATTGTGCACGTCTCCCGCGTCGCGCTCTTTTTCGAAGGAGAGCACGTCGTTGTACCAGCACACGATGCCGCCCGCTAATTGTCGCAGGCGTTCGAGACGAGGGTCATCGAAGCCGACGGTGCCTAGCCGTACGCCGTTGACGGGTCCGATGAGATCCCAGAACGGCGGCACGGCGCCGGCTGCGGGCCGCAGCAGCTTGAAGCTGACTTCGTCGGGCACCCAGCTGCAGGCGCGATTGTTCGCTTCCCACAGCAAGGCTCCGAAGTACGCCCGCATGGC
>CAZNZA010000175.1:0-3489 GCA_964577325.1 uncultured Polyangiaceae bacterium | reverse complement strand
CCGGCGGTGAGCTCCTCCATGTGCGCGCGCACGAGACGCTTAGTGCCGCGCGTAGCGCCGAAGGTGTGCTCCAGCCATGCGCGAGCCGCCACGGCTGCAGCTTCGATGTTCGGGTTGCGGCGGGCTTCGAAAGGGCAGCGCAGGCTCGCGAAGACATCGGGTCGCGTAGGGATCCCCGCAGCGCTCGAAGATAGGATGACGTCGGAGTGAGAACGGGTCACGGGGCCTTCTCCTGATGAGTGCCGGACGCAGTATGGCGCGGCGGCAGGTACGGCCCCTCATCGAGACATCATAAGGCCCAGGTTCCGATAATTTCTCGGCAGGAGCCGTTTTCGCTCATCAGTAGTGCTGTGCCTGCTGTGCCCACTTCAGCCGGCACTGGCGCACGGCTTGCTCCATGCTAGCAAAGCATTTGACGTTGATGCCCGCGCCGAAACCCAACGCCTGGGCCGCCATGCGGGCGGGTGCATCTTGCGAGACGTACAGAATACGTTCGCCGCCTTCTTGTTTGAAGGTCGTAAACCACGCTGCCCCCGCCCTTACTGCACGGGCATCGAAGCCGGTCAGGCGCGTGACGTCGATGATCCACGTGGCATGGGGCGTTGCCTGAACGATCTTACGGAAGGGCAGCAGTTGCAGCGCGCACACCTCTTCGACGATGTAGCCGCTCATGATGGTGGTGATCACGCTCGGCCCCAAGCGCTCCGACTCGATGCAGGCGGGTTGCCGGCTGGAAGGAGTGAGTGAAGGGGATTCCATCTTTTGCACCATAGAACGGCCTGTAGCCGGTATGGCTAACCCTCATTGGCCGGCTTTCGCAACGTGCAATGCCGCTTCAGTGATAATGAAACGCAGGCGCGGCGCCGTAGTAGCCGCGCCTGACTGAGGAGCGTGTCGTATCGCCTCACTCGAGGACGTAAATCATAGCTCCGGCGAGGTAACCCAATAGCGCGAGCGGAGAGATGCGTTTCAGGTACCAGATGAAGCTCATGTTCTCCAAGCCCATGGCTGCCACGCCGGCGGCTGAGCCGATGATGAGGCAGCTGCCGCCGGTGCCGGCGCAGTACGCCAAAAGGAGCCAAAAGCGGTGCCCGTCCGGCAAGGCATACATGTTCATGCCGGCTGCCACCAGCGGCACGTTGTCTACGATCGAGGAAACCAGTCCGGTGGCAATCGCAATCCAGGTCTGATCGCCGATGGCGGCATCGAGCGTGGCGGCAAGCTGCATTAGAAGTCCGCTCGCACCAAGCGACCCCACCGCCAACAGAATCCCGAGGAAGAAAAGGATGCTCGGCATGTCGATGCGAGTGAGCACCGCCAGCACTCCATTCGTCGGCTCGGTGTAGCCCTTGCGGTGCATGATCTCTGACACGATCCAGATCACGGCCAAGCTGAGCAGCATGCCCATGAAGGGCGGCAAGTGCGTCAAGGTCTTGAAAATTGGTACACTGAGCAGGCCGATCAAACCCAGCATCAAAAACAACGCTTGTTGTCCTGGGCGAACGCTATCGGGGGGGATCGACGCTCCAGACACGGCTACTTCTATCGTCTTGGGGATCATGAAGGTGAGCACGAGCAAAGGCACGAGCAGGCAGATGATGCTCGGTAATGCCACGTGTTCGATGAGCTGCCACGGCGTGAATTTGCCCGCCATCCACAGCATCGTCGTGGTGACGTCACCGATCGGCGTCCAGGCGCCGCCCGCGTTGGCCGCGATGACGACCACGCCGACGAAGTACGGGCGCCACTTGGGATCGGGCACGACCTTCCGCAGGATCGACACCATGACGATGGTCGTCGTCAAGTTGTCCAATACCGACGACATGAAGAAGGACAACCACGAGATGCTCCACAGCAGCTTGCGGGCGTCGCTCGACTTGATGTAGCGCGTGATGAGTGCGAAGCCGTGGTTGGCGTCGACGAGCTCTACGATCGTCATGGCGCCCATCAGAAAGAACAACAATCCGGCGGTCTCACCAGTGAGCTCCAGCAGCTGGTGCTCGACGATGTAGGCGTGCGTGAGATCCTGAGCGCCCTGTGCGGCCTGTTGGAACCACTGCGGGATGGCTGGATGCAGCTCAGGCGAAGTGACGAAGATCACCCACGTCACGATGCCGAGGAATAGGGCCGAAGCCGACTTGTTAACCTTAAGCGGGTGCTCGAGTGCGATCGCGAGGTACCCCAACACGAAAACGACGATCAGTAAGGTGGCCATGCAAAAGGCGCTGCCCTTCTTGGTATGGTTTGCGGCGGCGTTGTGAGCCTGCGCGCGAGTTTCGTCAAGCACTGTTTGTTGGTCGATGAGCGCACGTGATTGCACCAACTGGGCGCCCACTTACCGACGCCATGCCTTGTCGTCGTCGGCCCTTTGACGCATGCTTGAACCACTATGCATCGACGCGATCTTTTGGCGGCTTTGACGGGAAGTGCGTTGTCGCAGCTGACGGGTTGCGCGAAGACTGACGCAAGCGTCTCTCCGGCCAGCAATAGTTCACCCGACCCGAAGCGCGCAAACCTTGCCGCGCATCCCAAGGTTCCACTCGTGTTCGAAAGCTTCGTGCTCGGCGAGCCGCCGTGGCGCACGTTCGACCCATTCCTGTTTTGCGTCCATCACGACGATCGCTATCCGCGCGGCGACGAGCAGTTGGCGCCGCTGGCTTCGCTCGAGGGGCGGCGTTTGGGCAACGACTTCGCTGGGAAAGATGGCTGGCGGATGTATCACGGATCGACGGTGCCGGGTTTTCCCCGTCACCCGCACCGCGGCTTCGAAACGGTGACTTTGGCGCGCCGGGGATTCATCGACCACGCCGACTCCCTGGGAGCGACCGCGCGTTACGGCGAAGGCGACGTGCAGTGGATGACGGCGGGTTCGGGGGTGGTGCATTCCGAGATGTTCCCTTTGGTACATCGGGATCGAGAAAACCCGACCGAGCTGTTCCAGATTTGGCTCAACCTTGCGCGCGCCGACAAATTCGTGGAGCCGCACTTTTCGATGCTGTGGAGCCACACCATTCCGGTGCACGACGTCGTCGACGAGGCGCGTCGGCAAACGCGCCTGACGACGATTGCCGGCGCGTGGCAGCAGACGCGCTCACCGGCTGCGCCCCCGCGCTCGTGGGCAAGCCGCTCGGACTCCGAGACGGCGATGTGGACCATGACTCTGCAACCTGGTGCGGCCTTCGAGCTGCCTGCGGTAGGCATGCAGACGGCGCGCACTTTGTACTTCTTTCGCGGGGGAACCCTCGAGCTCGGCAGCGAGCGCTTTTCCGCCGGCACCGGTTTGCGTCTCACCCCGGGCTTGGCCGCACCGCTGCGCAACGGAGCGCAGGAAAGTGAGGTGCTGCTGCTTCAGGCGCGACCCATCGCTGAGCCGGTGGTGCAACGAGGGCCGTTCGTCATGAACGACGCGGAGGAGATCGTGCAGGCTTATCGCGATTACCGCCGGACCGGTTTCGGAGGCTGGCCGTGGCAGCGGCCGGACCCCGTCCA
>CAZNZA010000174.1:0-9883 GCA_964577325.1 uncultured Polyangiaceae bacterium | reverse complement strand
TCGTACCATCACACGGCGCTTCGTTAAGAACGGCTGTGTCACACCGCTGGGGCTAAACGGAAGCCCCTGACTGTTGGAAGATGCCGGTGACGTCTTGCAACGACACCGGTTTCACGAGATGGTGATCGAAGCCAGATGCTCGCGTGAGCTTTCGCTCCCGCTCCTGTGCCCAGCCCGTCAAGGCAACGATCACCACCGACGGCCCACGCTCCTTCTGACGCAAGCGACGAGCGACCTCGTATCCGTCCATCCCCGGCATACCAATGTCCAAGTACACCACATCCGGCTTGAAGCGGTCGAAGGCTTCCAGCGCGGCAGGGCCATCATACGCGGTTTCAGCATCGATGCCGCTCAGCTTCAAGAGCAGGCGGAGTGTTTCTGCCGCGTCTTCGTTGTCGTCGACGATCAGAGCTCTCCCTGACAACGCCACTTCAGGCGGAGCGCTGCGGGCAGCTTCCGGCGGCTCACTATGGGAGACGGCGCGGTGCGACAGTGGAAGCCACAGTTTGAACTCGCAGCCCTGACCCACACCCGCGCTGCGCACTTCTACGTCGCCCCCGTGCAGCCGGACTAGGTCGCGTACCAAAGACAGACCAAGCCCGAGACCGCTGCTCTTCGTTGGATCGGCTTGTACGAAAAGGTCGAACACGCGGGGCAGGACGTCAGGCGCGATGCCGGGGCCGTCGTCTCGCACGACGAGGTGGGCACACTCATCCGTCGCCTCCAACTCGATCCATATCCGATGCTCGGGTCGCGTGTGCTTGAGGGCGTTGCTCAACAAGTTGCTGACGACTTGAACCAAGCGCCCGCCGTCCGCGTGTACCACCACAGGTCCGGGGCATAGCCGGACGGACACCTGACGGCCTTGAATCTGTGCAGCGTGGTGACTCGTTTCTAGCGCCGTGCGCACGATGCGCACCAAGTCCACTTGGCGCCTGTTCAGCTTGACCAAGCCTCGGCTGATGCGAGAACCGTCTGACAGATCGTCAACCAGGCGGACTAAGTGCAATAGGTGGCGCTCCATGACTTCGAGCGTGTTGCTCACCTCTGCAGGCTCCCGCGCACCGTGCCTCAGCAACGCAAGTCCGTGACGTATGGGGGTCAGGGGGTTGCGCAATTCGTGCGCCAGGGTGGCCAAGAAAGCGTCCTTGCGTTGCGTCGTCAAGCGCAAGCTTTGGTGCCGTTCGGCGTACCGAATCGCCAGCGCAGCCCGCTCGGCGACCTGCTGGACGAAAGCAACATCTTCCTCAGTCCAGCGTCTGGGGACGGTTTGGTGCAACACGAACATCAGTACTACCTGTTCGTCATTGCTCCAGGGGACAGCCGCGAGGGCCGCTGCATCGAGCCGTTGCATGCATGACATCGACTCAGGCATGCTCGACGCCTCTTCGATGGAGTGTATCAACAGCGGCCTGCCACTCTCGCTCGCGCTGAGCACCTCCAGACCGAGCGCTGCACGCGCGAGCGTAGGAGCAGCGCTCGCCAACCCGCGGCAATAGTCGATGGTGAGCGGCGCGAAGCCCTGACCCGCTCGGGCCCGCAGGCACAAAACTCGATCCGCGTTCAGGTGTTCACCCACGGCTTGGCAGGCGGTGGCCTCGATCTGTTGTACCTGCTCTTGGGACAGGAGCGCTCGCGTGAGGGTACACAGGGCGTCGCGGTCCGCATCGAACTTCTGTGGTGCAGCGGTCCCCTGAGAAGATGTGGAATGTGTGGTGTTCACCTTTGCCTCATGCTGTTCGCCTCGTGCACCTCTGCAAATTGTGCGTCGGACCCCATAGCGGCTCGTGCGTACCCGCCGCACGGCGAGGGCTCCCCCTCGACGTGCGGCGCGCTTGACGCACTGCCCCAGCCCCACGTACTGATCAAGCTTCGACGGACGGTAACGTCAACGGTCTAACCCCCTGTTGATCCCGAACCTTTGACCCTTACACCCCTTGACCGTAGGTGTCTAGCCTTTGTGGGCACGGCGTGGGGGATGAGGTGTTCAGCCCGTAGTCTGGGCTCGTTCTCATCCGTTGTGCGTGAACCGACGTGGCTCAAACGCGCGCTCCGGCGATTTGTTCCGCACCCCTAGCAGTTTGAGCCGAGAGCCGTTAAGTTGCCGACATGCAGGGGCTGCGTGGATGGTGTCTGGTCGCGTGGCGGGCGCTGTGCGTGACCAGCGTTGCAGTGGTGTTGCTGGCGACTGCGTGGACGGCCGCCTTTGGCCAAGCCGACGCCGGTGCAATGAGCACAGCGGCGTCCAACTTCCCCGTCGACCAGGAGCAGGAGCTCGTGGTCGCCAAACGCCTGGAAGCTTTTCGACAGGCGGCAGCGAAAACCAGCGTGCTGCGAGTCATTCCTATCGAAGGTACGGTGGAGAAGGGGCTTGCCGCATTCGTGGAGCGGTCCATCGACGCTCTCGACGGAGCCACCGCTGTGGTTTTTCGCATCGACACCTTCGGCGGACGCGTGGACGCAGCGGTGCAAATCCGCGATGCCATTCTGGCCACCGATGCTCCCACCATTGCTTACGTGCAACGGGCGATCAGTGCGGGCGCTTTGATCGCACTGGCCGCTGACGTCATCGTCATGGGGCCCGGCGCCTCGATGGGTGCGGCCACTCCCGTCACTCAGGGAGCCGACGGTGAGATGGCGCCGACTTCGGAGAAGGTGGTCAGCTACATGCGGGCCGAGATGCGTTCCACGGCGGAGGCAAACGGCCGACCAGGTGTGGTGGCTGAAGCCATGGTGGATGAAGACATCGCGATCGCCGGACTGATCGACAAGGGTAAACTTTTGACGTTGACCGGGCAGCGGGCGGTGCAGGCGGGCGGCGCAGACTTGGTCGCCGCGAGTTTAGAGGCGGCTCGCGCCGACCTGGCTTTGGAGCAGGCAACGCCACAGGCGTTCGAAGTCAACTGGGCTGAACGGTTGGCTCGTTTCTTCACTGACCCCGTCGTCAGCTCGCTGCTGATGAGCTTGGGCTTCATTGGCCTGCTCCTGGAGTTGTATTCGCCCGGCTTCGGGCTTGGCGGTGTGCTCGGCATCACGTGTCTGATGCTGTTCTTCGCCGGGCACTATCTGGCGCGCCTTGCCGGCTGGGAGGAGTTGTTGTTGCTGGGGGTGGGCTTGGGTCTCCTGGCCCTGGAGGTGCTGGTCATTCCAGGCTTTGGTGTAGCGGGGATCTCTGGCCTGCTGCTCGTCGTGGTGAGCCTGGGTATGGTGCTGGTGCGCGTAGATCTGCCCTTTCCGGTCGCGCGGGAGCTTGGGTACGTGCAGGAAGCACTGTCGAGGGCAGTGATACAACTCGCCGTCGTGTTTGCGACGGTTGGAATTGCGGGTGCCGTCTTGGCGCATCGGCTCCCGCGCTCGCGCTTTGCGAGCTGGCTCGTCTTCAAACCGACGAGTGAATCAGGCCAGGGCGGATTGGGCGCCGAAGCCCCGGGCGGATCGTTACCCAGCCACCCGAATTTGCTGCATCAGCGTGGGGTGACCCAGTCTGTGCTGCGGCCAGCAGGAATTGCCGAGTTTGGTGGGCAACGGGTGCACGTGGTTTCGGATGGAGAATTCATAGATCCAGACGAACCCGTGGAAGTTGTCGCCGTCGAAGGACATCGCATTGTCGTGCGCAAAGTCATGCGCACGGAGTAGAGACGTTAGAGGAAGGAAACGAGACGAATCATGGCTCCCGAGTTTATCGCTGTTGCAGTCATCTTAGGCAGCATCCTGCTCCTGATCTTGCTCTTCTATTTCGTACCCGTCGGGTTGTGGATCCAGGCTTGGACGTCGGGCGCTCACGTGGGTATTGGGACCTTGATCGCCATGCGATTGCGCAAGGTGCCGCCCTCCGCAATCGTATCCCCACGCATTGCAGCACTTCGTGCCGGCTTGCACGTGAGTCTGGCTCAGCTAGAAGGGCACTACTTGGCTGGTGGCAACGTGCAGCTCGTGGTGCGGGCTTTGATTTCTGCGGACAAGGCAGACATCAAACTCACTTTCGAGCGCGCCGCGGCCATTGATCTGGCCGGTCGCAACGTTCTGGAGGCGGTTCAGATGTCCGTGCTTCCGAAGGTCATCACGACCCCCAAGATCACCGCCATGGCCAAGGATGGTATTCAAGTGAGTGCGTTCGTTAAAATAACAGTGCGCGCCAACTTGGACCGGCTCGTGGGTGGCGCCACTGAAGAGACCATCCTCGCGCGTGTGGGAGAGGGGGTGGTTACGACGATTGGCTCCTCGGAAAGTCACAAGGCCGTGCTGGAGAACCCAGACGACATCTCCAAGAACGTTCTGCGCAAGGGCCTTGATTCCGGAACGGCTTTCGAGATCCAGTCGATCGACATCGCGGACGTCGACGTGGGGCAGAACATCGGTGCGGCGTTGTCCACCGAGCAGGCTCAGGCCGACAAGGTCATCGCTCAGGCACGTGCCGAGGGGCGGCGGGCTCTAGCAGTGGCGCAGGAGCAAGAGATGAAGGCGCGCATCCACGAGAACCGAGCCAAGGTGGTAGAGATGGAGGCGCTCGTTCCCCAGGCGTTGGCCGATGCCTTGCGCAGCGGCAACCTCGGAGCGCTCGACTACTACCAGTTGCGCAACGTGGTGGCAGACACGGACATGCGAGCTTCGATCGGTAAGAGCGTCGAGCCGAACACTCCAACAGGAGGCGGGGGATGAGCGACCCCATATACGGCGAGAGCCTTACTTCGCCGGATACCTTCGACTTGACCGCTCAAGATGACGATCTGAGCACGGCTGCGGCGGGACGAGCGCTCGCGGGTTCACGCCCTACGGTTACCGGGGCTCGAGCTATCCGTGCTTTTCGCGGTGACAAGAGCGAACGCGGTTTACACTTGGCTTTGGCAATGGTCATCGAACCCGACGCAGCAGGCTTGACGCCGCGGCACCGGTTCGGGCGCCGCAACCGTGGTTGGTAAGGCGACATGGAAGAGGCCGTTCGACTACTGGGGGTGATCGTAGCGCTGCTCATCTACGTCCTACCCTTGTTGGCGCGGCTGGTTCGACGCCGAACGCCGTCGGCTGCGGCTTCCGAGGAAGAGGAGTGGGAGACTCGGAGAAGTCAGCCCGCCGAGCCCGCGTTCAGTCGTGAGTGGCAAGAAGACGAAGAGGACGACGAAGCGCAGTGGGAGGAGGAGGTCTCGAGGCAACGGGCTCCCGCCCAGGCCACCTTCAGCCCCGACCCATTCGCAGAAGAGGCGCAGCCGCGGAGAAGGTCGGCTCGCATGCCCGCCGCATCCGCGGTCGAAGCACGTGGGGGTATGTCGAGAGCCGCATCCGCGGTCGAGGAACGTTGGGATACGTCGAACGAGTCTCCGCGCGGTACGACGTCGGTCACTCCTGACGCCCGCGGCGAGCCCCAGGTTGGACTTCCCGCCGCCGCCGCCGCCGAAGCGGACTGGCGAACTACCGCCATCGAGCAGCGTGCCCAGGCGATAACGGATCGACAGCTGGCGCAGCGACCGGCGCTGAGTGAACGGCACGGGGCGCTTGAAGCGGCGGAGCGCCGAGTCCAGGCGATTGAAGCGCGCGCCGGCCGAATTCAAGAACGTTTGGAGTTCGTCGAGCAACGCGCACGACGTGCCGAACGATTCATGCGCGAGCGCGGGCCCGCAACCTCAAACGAACCCATACTAACGCCAGAACAGGGACCACCGGTGCGTCACTTATCGTCGGAATCCATCGTCGATGCATGGCTGATGAGAACCCTGTTGGCGCCCCGCCGGCGCACCCGGCCACGGTGGCCACCCGCGCATACATGAGCTGCTACCCGAATCGGCGACAGCGGCGCGGGTCGCAGCGGAGGGCATCTCCTTTACAAATTCAGCAGTGCTGAGTATGCTGGTTTGGGGTTACCCCTATCATCGAACAGCAAAGGGTGATTGTCCCGGCCCTGCACGGGTTCGTTGTCTAACCAGGTATGGCCGTCGCTCAGGCCCCAGAACGTCACGCTCGTAATGTGTTCGGCGTTTTTGACGAAAACCTCGAACAGCTCTGCGTAGCGCGCTGCTTGGCGCGCGGCAAGTTCCTCAGTAAAGGGCTTTTCCGCTTCCCAGTTCTTCTTTCCCCAGTCGTCTTGGGTATAGATCGAAATGTCGAGCTCGCTTATTTTCACTTTCAAGCCGGCCGCAACGATGTCGTCGATCATGCGTTGCACGTCCGCTACCGTTGGCCACTCGAGATTCCAATGCGCTTGGGCGCCGATGCCGTCGATGCGGATCCCCTCCGTTTGCAGCGTGCGCGCCAACTCGAGCGCCTTCTTGCGCTTGTCATCCAGCACGATGTTGTAGTCGTTGTAGTAAAGGGCGATGGGTTTGCCACTGGCGGCTACCGCGGTCTCGGCGTAGCGAAAGGCGAGCACTGAGAGTTGCTCTCCAAGAACCCCCGATAACTTCGAGCCCTCTTCCGCGTCACGATAGGTCTTGTTCGGACTATCCGAGATGATCTCGTTGACCACGTCCCAGTTGTCGATGACATCAGCATAGCGCGCTACGACCGTGTGGATGTGCTCCTCGAGCCGGGCCGCAACGGTTGAAGGATCTCCCCCCGCAACGAGCCAGTCCGGTGTCTCTCGGTGCCACACCAAGGCGTGGCCCGTCACGGCCATGGAGTGTTCACGGGCAAAATCCGCGAGGCGATCGGCGGGTTCGAAGTCGTAAGCATCCGGCTTGGGGTGGATGCGCGCAAACTTCATGACGTTTTCAGCCGTGAGCCGATTGAAGTTGCTGCGAATGGTCGGTGCCCAGGTCGCCAGGTAGCGGGGCTCCAGCGCGACCCCCAGCGAAAACTCTTCGTTAAACCGCAGGTACAGCCCAACCTGCGTCGTCGGCGCCGCCGACGCGGCACCGACTTCGAACGCTGACGCTTGTGTCTCCACTGGGGACGGTGCCGTAGGGCTCACCGAAGGAGGGGGAGAGCTGGCGCACGACACGAGCAGAGGCGTGACCAGTGGAAAGAGGAAGCGACGTCGTCGAGCCATGGGGCGCGAAACTAGCGCGCGGGCACCTCGAAGTCTATACGCGGTGGCGGTCCGTATAACGACGCTCGCCATTCCACACAGTTGACGGCGTTGCCGATCGGCCACACGAGCTCGCGAACCAGCTCCTGCTCCGCGTTGATTTCATGGAGGACGCCGGAGTTGCCGTAGGTAATGATCGTATTGCCGTTCGGCAGTCTTTGAGCGTCGCCCCCAAACATGGTGGTGGGGCCATCCGTGTAGCGCCACACTTCTTCGGCAGTCATGTTCGCTTCATCGAACATGTACTCGATGACGGCCGTCGGCTGCCCGTCGCCTCCGTTGCTGAACATCACGAAGCGATCTTCAGCGAAGAAGTGTAGGCCATGTTGCCGAACCCAGTCGGTGCCGGAAAAGTCGCTGGCCTCGCCGTTCATGATCCATTGCAATTCGCCGCTGCGTGAGATCTTGATGTAGCTGCTTTCGGCCCATTCCGAGATGACGAAAGTGTCGTCGTGGGCCTGGTAAACGATGGCGTTGGCGTGGCAATCGCTTTGCCCGTGAGCGTCCGCCAAATTGAAGATGGTGGTCGTTTCTCCCGTTTCCGGATCTAAAATTTGCACCTCATCGCAGCCGTTCGACGTGGCATGCGCCAAAAGTCCCACCGTGCCATCGGGGACCACCGCCAGATCGTGCGTCGTCTGTGGAAGCTCCCATTGCTCCTTTTGCTCCCCGTCCATGCTGAATCGGTGCACGACTCCGTTCGTCGCCTGCGCCGTATTGCGCGTCCACATCCACTTGCCATCGTAGCTCATGCGGGCGCGGAAGATATCGTCTTCGCTGCCGTCGTCATACCACCAGACGATGTCATTGTCGGCATCGAGAATGAAGGCAGGACCACCCGGCTCGCTCCAGTACGCGGTAAGGGTGTAGCCGGGGGCTACTTGATCCGGCACATGGGTTTCGACTTCGAAGTCCAACAACTCATTTGGTGCAGGACCGGTTTGAACGACGAAGTCATCGCTGTAGCAAGGTTCACCGTCGACGGTGAGCGCGACGCGGGCGTGGTACTCCTGGGAGTGCTTCATGCCGAGCAGCAGCGTGCGGTTGTTGGGTTCCTCGGTGTCAACCGGCGCAGTGAGACCGTAGGTGGTATCCAAACCGAACTCGATCGTGGCGCTGGTTACCGTTTGAGGCGAAGTCCATTCGACGATGGCCACCGTTGGTATGACCTCGCTCATGCGGTGCGTGACTTCGATGTCGCACGAGCTGCCGCCGGAACCCGGAGCGACAGGCTCCGGTGTTTGAGGTTGGGGTGTCTCCGAGCCGGGCATTGGTGTCTCCGAGCCGGGCATTGGTGTCTCCGAGCCGGGCATTGGTGTCTCCGAGCCGGGCATCGGTGGCTGTGGTTCGGGTCCAGAAGCGGCGGGCATCGTTGGGTCCGAAGCCGGGCTGGGGGTGGTCGGTGAGAGTCCGCTGTTCGTCGGGGAGACGCCAGACGCCGGCGGCAGGCCCGAACCGGGAACTGGGGAAGTCGCACCGGGGGGCGGGGTTGGGGTTGCGCTGGGCGCTGTGGACCCGCTTGTTTCACCCTCCGCTCCAGGTTGCTCCCCCGAACAAGACAAGCTTGCGATAGCGGCTAAAGCGAGGCCCGCGCCCCAGCGGCGAGATATCAAGGAATGGCGCATCAAAAACTCCGTTTTGAAGGTGTACTTGGCGCGCAAACGGGCGCACATCCGCTGCACCACGCTCGCGCTTACCGCCAATTAGTACCGTCACTCCGCCCCATCAGGCATGTTGAGCGCAGAGGTCGCTTCGCGATGAAGAAGTTCGGAGTCGACTATCATCTTGTTCGGCGGGGCGTGTTGGAACAATATGCGCCGCGATGAAGACGTTCCCTTATTTGCCACTGGTGGTGGCCTGTGTATTCGGTTTGGCGTGTCAAAAGCAGACGGCGGATGACAAGAGTGCCACCCCATCGACAGCGACCGTGAATGCGACCGCAACACCTGGCGCCACGAGCGCTGCCGGCAAGAAGGCGGGGATCCCAGCTCCCGCAGACGTCGCCGCGCCTCCGCCCAACGCCGTGACCTCGGAGAGCGGTTTGGCAAGCGTCGTACTGCAGCCCGGCACCGGCGACAAGAAGCCGTCGGAGTTTGACAAGGTGAAGGTCCACTACACAGGCTGGACGAAAGACGGCGATATGTTCGATAGCTCGAGCGTTCGCGGTGAACCAGTCACGTTCGGTCTCAATCAAGTCATCAAAGGCTGGACCGAAGGCTTGCAGTTGATGACCGTCGGAGAGAAACGCCGCTTCTGGATCCCGGGCAATCTCGCCTACGGCGATACGCCGCGGCGCCCAGGTGCCCCTGCTGGACAACTCACTTTCGACGTAGAGCTCTTGGAAGTGATCGAAGGACCCAAGCCGCCGCCAGTTCCCGAGGACGTGGCGGCGCCTCCGGCAGACGCCAAGAAGACCAAGAGCGGTCTGGCGTACAAGGTGCTGGAAAAGGGTACGGGCAAGGAACACCCCACCGAGAAGAGCAGGGTCCAGGTGCACTACACCGGATGGACTACCGACGGAAAGATGTTCGATAGCTCCGTGACTCGCGGACAGCCCGCTTCGTTTTCTCTGGGAGGAGTCATCAAAGGTTGGACCGAGGGCGTTCAACTGATGGTCGAGGGTGAAACCACGCGCTTTTGGATCCCGGGTGACTTGGCCTACGGCGACACGCCCAAACGACCCGGCGCGCCTGCGGGAACCTTGGTCTTCGACATTCAGTTGATTGACATCGTGGACACGGGGGCGGGGGCTGCCCGCTTCCCGCATGGGAACGCCACTCCGGCAAAAACTGCAGCGCCAACACCAACGACGCCTAAGCCCGCAGCGCCTAGTTCTGCAGCGCCTAAGCCCGCAGCGCCTAGTTC
>CAZNZA010000173.1:0-9899 GCA_964577325.1 uncultured Polyangiaceae bacterium | reverse complement strand
GCGACTCGCCGTTGAGCTGACTTGGTCTGGCCAAAAACCACTCAGCGACCTGGTCCCTGGGGTATTTGGCAGTGCCTGCGCCATCTCGACGTGGAGGGTGCTCGCCGAACGGGAGTTGACTGGGCGCGACTCGCCGCCGACCTGACTTGGTCTGGCTAAGAACGGAGAAAATCAGGTACCTAATGGTTCTCAGTCGGGTCGTCAGCGGGGACGGTACACGGTACGACGACGCAGAAGGTGGAGCCGGAGGGTTGTCTGGCACTCACCTCGATCGTGCCCCCAAGTTCGGTAACCAAGCGCTTGACAGTGGCTAATCCGATGCCGCTTCCCGGAATGTCTCCGGCGTGCAGCCTCTCCAAGGGTTTGAAAATTCGGTCGACGTACTTGGGTTCGATGCCGCAACCCTGATCGTGCACTCGAAGCTCGAGCTTGCCGTCGACGAGTTCAGCACCTACCTGCACCTGGGCGCGTCTGTCTGAGGGCGTGTACTTGATGCCGTTCTCCACCAGCGTTTTTAGAATGACGTGCCATACGGCGGGATTGCCGTGCACCCGGGGTAAGCCCTGCGTCTCGACCAACGCTTGATGCTGCTGGCACAGATCTGTCAGCTCTGCTCGGACTTCGACGAGCACGCGTTCCAGGTCGACCTCGACATCTTGATGCACCAAGTGCACGTTGGTGTGTTGCAGAAGGTCGGCTATCAAGCGATGTCCGCGAGTTGCCGCGCCGTGGACGGCCTCCAACAGTTCCTGCTTTTCCTCGTCAGTTTGAGCCGACCCCCGGCGTAAAGCTTCACTCATGATCATGATGCTGCGCAGTGGACCCTTGAGATCATGGGAAGCTGCGCGGATGAAAGTGGTGAGGTCATCGTTACTGCGATTCAAAGCGTCGTGCAGCTTCTGACGCTGGAGTGCGCTCTTGTGCAGTAGGATTTGCGTCACCGCTGCGGTGGCCAGGTGCTGCATGGCGCGCAGCTGTTCGGCCGTCAAGCGTCGCGGCACATGGTCCGCCACGCACAACGCTCCCCAGTGAATACCGTTTGCCGAGCTGAGCGGGACGCCCAGGTAAAAGCGCAAGTGTGGTGGTCCGGTAACCAGCGGTGTATCTGCGAAGCGGGCGTCAAGACTTGCATCTTCGACTTCGAGCACGTGACCGTCGGCAACCACGTAGCCGCAGAATGAGTCCTTCCGTGCGACGTGAGAAAGGTCGACCCCGATCGGCGACCGGAGCCACACCTGCTCAGCATCCACGAGCGAAATGAAAGACATCGGGGTCGAGCACAGGTGCGCTGCCAGCTCCGTGAACGCGCTGAAGTTGGGATCCGTGGCAGTCGTGACCAGCGACGCGCTGTGAAGCTCGTGCAGGCGACTAGTTTCGTTGGAGGGTACGGGCGGACCAGTCATGATAACTGCTGTCCCAGAGCTAACAAATCTTCAATCGCCTCCTCGAGGACGACTTTACTCACGGGCTTGCCCAGGATGCGGTTCCCCGTTATGTCGCCGTCTCGCTGGTTGCCACCTACGTCCCCACCCGTACAGAAAACCACGCGCGAAGCCAGCGCCGGCCAGCGCTCCTCTATCGCACGCAGGAGTGCCCTTCCGTCCATGTCTGGCATCGCCAAGTCACACACCACCGCATCCACTCGATGTTGCTGCAGGACTTCCAAGGCCTCCTTACCATTCCCTGCGGTGTAGACTTGGTAGCGACTGCTCAACACCCGTGCGTACGCTCGGCGTATGCTCGGCTCGTCGTCCACGGCCAGTACCGTGGCCTTTGTTGTTTGTTTGTCTCGAGTGAACGACGATGGAGGGTGGGCTGTCGGAAAGCGCCGTGCCGCCATCGGCAAGCTGATGCGAAACTTTGCACCCCCCAAGGGCGATGTTTCCACAGTCAGCGTGCCGCCCGCTTGAGTGACGTACTCGCAGCATAAGGATAAGCCCAAGCCCGTGCCTTGCCCCGGCCCTTTGGTGGTGAAGAACGGCTCGAAAATCCGCTCGCGCAAGGCGGGCGGAATTCCCGGACCATTATCCTCGACCCGCAACTCTACTTGACCTTCGCTGCTGCGTGTCGATATGCGCAGATGCGGCTCGTCGGGATTGGCCGCGTCAATGGCGTTGGTGAGCAGGTTCACGACGACCTGAACCAATCGCCGGTGACTCCCGATGACTGGGGGCGGAGACCCGAGATCGACGTCGACCCGGCGCACGCTGCGGAGATGGGCTGCAAGGAAGCGCGCGCTCGAACGCACGACATCATCCAGGTGCACGGGTTCGGAGGATGAGGGTCCACTTTTGGTAAACGATTGGAGCTCCGACACGATGGTCGTCATGCGCTCCAAGCCCTCGCTGCACTCCTGAACCAGACGTAGATGTTGCTCGACGTCAGCGCGGCTCAATGGGGCTTCCTGAGCAGACTGTAAGGCCGCTTGAAGGGCTTCCTCCAACACATCGAGATTGACGCGCACGTAGGCAGCCGGATTGTTGAGTTCATGGGCGATGCCCGCTGCCAACTGTCCCAACGAGCGCATGCGTGATTCGAGCTCGCGCTGTTCTCGCGCATGCTCCACCGCCCGCTTCTGAATGGCGTCGAGTATCGTCGCGCGCAGCAAGTGCTCGTGGAGCGAGTCTTTGGTGAGGAAGTCGTCAGCGCCGCCTTTGAGGGCGACCACGCCCACATCGCGGCTATCCGACGCGGTCATGAGGATGATCGGCGGGCAATTCTTGCCGAACTGATGTTGCACGGACTGGAGGAACTCCATTCCGTTTTGGCGGGGCAAGTTCACGTCGACGAGGAGGCAGTCGAACGACTGTTCCTGCAGCAGAATGTTGGCTTCATCGGCGTCGCGAGCCGCAGTAACGTCGAAGCTACCAGCGGCTCTGAGAAGATGACTGATGATGGCGCGGTCGTGCTGGCTGTCGTCCACCAGCAACACCCGTGGCCGTGCAGAGCGCTGCAATCGACCAGAGGACTCCTCGGCAGTCTCGCCGCTGGCGCCTTTGGCTCCTAGCGCGGCTGCCAACACCCCCGACCTCGACGTCATCCCCCTGGTTCTGCGGTCCAGCATTCAACCCCCAGTCCTTTAGAAAAACCTGCGCAGCCGTTGTACGAACCGGCTCCTCCGTGCCTTTAGGCTAGTCTAGCCGGACTGGCACGTTTGAGGCACAAAGCCCGCGCGTCGGACCGACACCGGGTACTATCAGTGCAATAGTTTCAAGCTCGCGTGGTACACATCCTGCGTGATTGAATCCGAGCTGAGACGCTTCCGCGCCATCGCTTCTCCCGGACCCTTCGATTACGAATGGTGCCATCACGAGCGAGGGCAAGACCCTGGCGCGAACTTACACGTAGTTTTCGGCTGCCTGGTTCACGGGAACGAACACGGGACGTTGCCCGCCGCCGTGCAGTTGGTCGAAGAGCTGCGCACCGGTAAGGCATCGAGCGCGGCTTCCGTGACCGTGTTACTGGGCAACGTCGATGCCGCGCGCGCGGATCGTCGGTTTCTAGAAGAGGATTTCAATCGCGTGTTTACGTTCGACCGCCTGGCTGCCAGCGCGGAGCGACGCTTGGCGGAACGCGTGAGGCCGATCCTCGACTCTGCGACCCTCTTCCTGGACCTACATCAGACGCAAACACCCACACATCATGCCTTCTGGACCTTCCCTTGGGAGCCGGAGCTCGGGGCGTGGGCTCGGGCGCTCGACGTCACCCCTTTCGCGCTCACTAGACCAGCCGGACAAGCCTTCTCGAGCGGCACCTGCTGCTTGGATGAGTACGTGCGTCGGCGGACAGGGGTAGGGATAACGGTCGAGCTGGGTTACCGCGGCCAAGACGAGACGCAAGCGCGCGTGGCCCATGCCGCGATGCGCCGCGCGCTGGAACTGACCAACGAACTCGCCTTGGGCAGCTCGACGATCTTCCAGCTTGCCGAGCGGCAACGCCCGTTGCGTCGCTTCCAGACGGTTCAGATCGTCGGCGCTAAGAGTGCCGCCGACCGTCTCCGGCCCGGGCTGGAAAATTGGACTGCGGTGACGCAAGGTGAGGTGCTCAGCGCGTCGGGAGCTCCCGAGATCAAAGCCAGCCAAGCCGGCTACGTGCTGTTCCCGAAGTACCCAGCAGCGGACGAACCTCCGCCCCCCGAGCTCTTTCGGCTCGCCTGTGAAACGGATGAAGGGCTGAGCGAAAGTGCCAAGTAAACGCCGTGCTCATGGCCGGCAGCACACCCTGGACTTCGCGTCAGCCCGACTCGCTCTTGCTCCCGCGCCAAGCGCGTCCTATCTGCTGACCCACGATGCAGCCACGCGGTCCGCTTTCAGCACCTGACGAGGGGGACCTGCCACCGTCCCGTTCCATCCCACCGCCCAGGCGGCGAAAGGTACGGCGCTCGACGCAGCGATCTTTACGACGGTGGATATGGCGAGCCGCGTGGGGCAGTGGGGTATTGTTGCTGCTTGCCTCCACCATGGCTTTGGCGCTCGGCTGTCGTTCGTTCGGCAAAGGCGCGGCCGGCGACCGTCTCGTGCGGGTCCAGGCGTCGCCGCAGTGGGAGGGCGGTAAGTTCAACAACCCGCTGCCCATGCACAGCGACGTAGGAGCGATGCTCGATGCGATAACGTCGCGCAGTGGCTTTAGTTCTCCCGTGACACACCTACCTGCGGAAGTAACGGACCCTCAGCTTTTCAGGCACCCGCCGACTTCGGGGCTCCGCATCACGTGGCTCGGCCATTCGACGACGCTCATAGAAATCGATGGCGTGCGTGTGCTTACTGATCCGATATGGGCGAACCGCGCCTCGCCCTTCTCTTTCATCGGACCTGAGCGCTGGTATCCGCCAACGATTGAGCTGCAGCAGCTGCCAGCCATCGATGTGGTGGTCATCTCCCACGACCATTACGATCATCTCGATTATCAGACCATTCGCCAGATGCGTCACTGGAACACGACTTTCGTCGCGCCCCTCGGCGTGGGAGCTCATCTGCAGTATTGGGGCATCCCTGCGGAGCGCATCGTCGAGCTGGATTGGTGGCAAACGCAGCAGATTGGTTCCGTCGAGGTCGTATGCACGCCCGCGCGCCACGCTTCGGGGCGCCACGTGCTGGACCGCGATCAGACGCTGTGGGCTGGGTACGCTCTCGTCGGGCCGCGCCACCGCGTTTACTTTTCTGGCGATACCGGTTTTTTTCCGGAGTTCGAGGACATCGGGGACAAGTACGGGCCGTTCGATGTGACCATGGTCGAAGTGGGCGCTTACAACCAAGCCTGGCCCGATTGGCATAGTGGTCCTGAACAAGCCATTCGCGCTCATCAGTTGCTGCGCGGCAAAACCTTCATCCCCATTCACTGGGGGTTATTTACACTCGCTGGTCATGGCTGGACGGAGCCCATCGAGCGCACCCAGGTTGCTGCCGAACGCGCTGGCGTGCGGATCCTCACCCCCCGTCCTGGTCAGAGCTTGGAGCCGGAATTCGGCAGCACGGAGCGCTGGTGGCCCTCCTTGCCCTGGCAAACTGCAGAACAAGATCCGATTCAAGCCACGGGCCTTTGACGTAGACCGCCTGGTGCTGCAGGGGCAGGCTGTACCCTCCCCGCACGCGGTTTTTGCGTTACACAAGCGTCATGGTCACGGACGGCTCTGCCTTACCTCTTCGTTTCGACAACTTTTCCTTGAGGGCGCTGCCGGGCGATCCGAGTGACGAGGTGCGCCGCCGTCAGGTGCACAACGCGATGTACTCGCAAGCCGCGCCAACTCCGGTGAGCGCTCCTTACGTGGTGGCGTGGTCGAAGGAGATGGCGGAGCTGCTGGGGTTGGACGAAAGGCACGTTGAATCCTCGGCCTTCGCGCAAGTTTTTTCGGGCAATGCTTTGCTCGAAGGAATGGTCCCCACCGCGGCTCGCTACGGCGGCCACCAGTTTGGAAGCTGGGCGGGCCAGCTCGGGGATGGGCGGGCGATTTCTCTGGGTGAAGCGGTGGCTCGCGATGGGCAGCGCTGGGAGCTTCAGCTCAAAGGCGCTGGACCGACTCCGTACTCCCGGATGGGGGACGGACGTGCGGTGCTGCGCTCGAGCGTGCGGGAATTCTTGTGTAGCGAAGCCATGCATTATCTCGGAGTGCCCACTACGCGCGCGCTTTCGTTGGTCGGCACTGGCGATCTCATCGAACGGGATATCCTGTATAGCGGTGATCCCAAGCTCGAACCGGGAGCTATCGTTTGCAGGGCGGCTCCGACGTTCCTGCGGTTCGGCAGTTACGAGCTTCCCGCGCGCCGCGGAGAGACCGATCTGTTGCGGACGCTCGTCGAGTACACCATCGACCAGTACTACTCGCCACTGAAGGGTAGAGCAGACAGATACACGGCCTTCTACAACGAGGTGTGCCAACGCTCTGCCGCCTTGGTGGCGCACTGGCAACGGGTAGGCTTCGTGCACGGGGTGCTGAACACGGACAACATGTCGATCATCGGGCTGACCATCGACTATGGTCCGTATGGTTGGCTGGATGATTACAACCCGGACTGGACGCCGAACACGACGGACGCCGTCGGGAAGCGCTATCGCTTCGGTTGGCAGCCGGCGATCGTTGGTTGGAATCTCGCCCGTCTGGGCGAGGCGTTGCTGCCTCTGGTGCAAGATGAAGCGGCTGTCGTCGACGCGCTGGAAGGCTATCGAGCGACGGTAGGACGACTTCACCGCTCGCATTGGTTGGCAAAGCTCGGCTTGAGCAGTGACGGCGACACCTTTGACTCAGCGGTCGATACCGGTGAGCTCTTAGACGAGCTCGATCGCGTTCTGCAACTGCACGAGACGGACATGACTCTGTTCTTCCGTCGCCTGGCTGACGTCGACGTCAGCCGGGAAGGGCTGAGTGAGGCGAGCGATGAAGCGCTCGTACAGCCACTGATGGACGCTTTCTACCAGCCGTCGGAGCTAACGGGCGCGGTCATGGGCCAAGTCGCTGCGTGGATGCGACGTTACGTGCGGCGGTCGCTCGACGAGCACGTTTCAGGAGAGCCGCGCCGTACGCAGATGAACCGCGTCAACCCGAAGTACGTGCTCCGCAACTACTTGGCGCAGCTGGCGATTGACCGCGCCGAGCAGGGGGATGCTTCGCTCGTGCGCGAGCTCCTCGACGTTCTACGCGAGCCCTATGCCGAGAATCCGACGGCCGAGCAGTACGCCCAAAAACGACCAGATTGGGCACGCAACAGACCAGGTTGCTCGATGTTGAGTTGTAGTTCCTGATGTCGCGGCCTTAACCAGTCGCCGCCTTAACCCAGAGCATACGGCGGCTGGTGGAGGGTGAGGCGCTCTAGCGAGGCGAGAACGCCACGCTGCGGGCCGCACGCACCCTTCCGATCCAGATGCGGTCGATAAACGTCCCTGCCCGCAGGCGCGGTGCACTTGGTACGCCGGTTGCTGTTACGCGCCATAGCTAACGCGACGGTAGCAAAACCATAGCTAAGAGGGACACAGCGATAATGGCGAACGTGACGTACAACGGGTTGTCTGGTTCTCACGCAGGGTGGGTCGAGAAGGCGGCCCGTGCTGGGTATTTCACCAAGGGCGTGCTGTACCTGACGCTAGGAGGGCTGTCGGTGATGGCGGCGTGGATGGGCGGCAAGGCCTCGGGCAGTGAGGAGGCGGTTCGCACCATTGGTGAACAGCCGTTTGGTCAAGCACTTTTGGTGCTGGTGGGCATAGGACTGTTCGGATATGCCGCGTGGAAAGCTGTTCAAGCGGCGGTTGATACCGAAGGGCATGGCAGCGATGCTAGCGGCATCATGCGGCGCATTGGGTATGCCGCGAGCTCGCTCATCCATGTTGGTCTTGGAATAACAGCAGTTCAGCTGGCGTTGGGTAGCGCGGGTAGCTCCGGGAGGAAGTCCTGGCTGAGCGAACTGTTGGCTACCGACTTCGGCCCCATCCTCGTCATCGTCGCCGGACTAGCTGTCATTGCCGCTGGGCTCGCCCAAATCAGAGAGGCATACCAGGAGCGCTACCGGGACGACTTGAACTTCGGTCGAATGAGCGCGTCTGAACGCAAAGCCATCGACACCAGCGCCAAGGTCGGCCTGTACGCACGAGGCGTCGTTTTTCCCATCATGGGCATCTACCTGATCAAGTCCGGGATGTCCGAAAGCCCTAGCTACACCAAGGGTGTCGGCGGAGCCTTGGACGAAATCGCGGGCTCTCCGGTGGGGCCGCTGGGACTGGGCATCGTTGCCTTGGGTTTGGCCGCCTACGGCGTATACATGGTTGCGTCAGCCAAGTATCGCCAAGTGAAAGTCTGATCAGACGTTCAACTCGACGCGCAGCAGCTTCTTGCCGATGAACACATAGTCGCCGTGACCAAGTTCCACTTCGCTCTTGATGCGGACGTAGGTTCCATTCGAGGTGTTGTGGTCGGTCAAACGGCAGCGGCCATTGACGTCTTCGATCGTGCAGTGCTTGGCGTTCAGGTAGGGGTCGTCGGCGAAGTTCATGTCCGAATCTTCTTGTCCGATCGTCACCGCCGGACCTTTGCTGCACACCGTTACGCCGAAGCCGCCACCCGCCAGCAGCTGGGTAACTCGAAAGCCACCGGGGTGGCGCGGCGAAGTGTAGAAGAACGTGCCTTCGGGGTCCGCCGCGTCGGGGGTGTTGAGCATGCGATCGAAGCGCAGTACCTGTTGCCCGGCCATGATGGTGTCGCCAGGAGCCAACTCCACTGGCGTGCGTACGCGAACGTAAACGCCGTTCAATGACCCTTCATCGCGTACGACGAGCTTGTTGTTGCGGTAGAAGAAGTTGGCGTGGGTGGGGGAAACGAAGTGGTCGTCTGGAAACTCGACCTGTCCGTTGCGCCCCACGATGTGCTGGTCGGCTTTCAGATGGTAGCTCAGGCCCTCCATCTCTTGGCCGTTGATCTCGCCTTGGATCAGGATCAAGCGCGCCTTGTTGGGATCCTGCATGTCGCTGAAAAATCGCGTCACCTGGCTGAGCGCACTCTCCGGCATGGGCTCACCACAACGTCCACAGAACTTGTGCCCCCGCGGGACGGCGGTCATGCACGACTTGCAGATGTAATGCCTCGCTTGATCCATACTTTCCTCCAGCCGACACGCGGCGCTCGTCTACCTTCGATCAGACAGCGCCCAATTTGAACAAAATTCGAGGTGTAGGCGCTCCCTGGCGCGCGTCGGGCCACCAAAACCCGCGGGTGCTTCGCTAGCGGATGTAGTCTAGCCGGTGTTCCACGTCAAAAAACCCGTCGCGCGAGACCAGGCGAAAGAACACGCTTTCGCGACAACCTTTCTCGGAAAGCGTGCCGAAATGGCGGGAGTCGAACGGATGGACGCGGTTGTCGCTCGCCAGAAACACCTCACCCGAGGGGACCATGGCTTGAAATGGTCGCGGCGTCGTCTCCGGCACCCCGTGGGCACGCATGTGAAGGCGACCCGCGATATCCTCCATGTCGCACGCCAACTCCACGGGCTTTAGCGTGTCGGGGCTGATGACGGTGAGCTTCTTCTCCGTACAGTTGTACTCGATTGGATACGCCTTGCCGTCGACCCGCAGGTCCGGGCCCAGCAACGACACCGTCTGACCCTCTCGTGCCACGATTCGCCCAATCACGATGGCGCTCGCATCATCGGGGTCCGGGCACTGAACCAGGCTCCCGAGCCCCGGCTTCGTCAGCCGCCACGACAACACCCAATCTCCAGCGCGCAGCGTCGGAGCAATCGACGCCCCAAGCTCCGTGTCCGTCGGCGGAACCTGCCACCAGCGAATGGCTGTCGCTCGCAACGCCCCCACGACAGCCGCCACCACCACGAGCGACCAAACGAGAAACCGCGTGAGCTTCTGCACCCGCCTAACCTAGCGCTCCACCCCCCCAGCACCAAAATACTTACACCCCGTCCGTT
>CAZNZA010000172.1:0-10418 GCA_964577325.1 uncultured Polyangiaceae bacterium | reverse complement strand
TGGCCAGAAGCGTGCCGATCCGCAAGCCACTCGCGCCGACGCTCATTCGAGTCGCAATCGCCTTCGGCACAAGCGGGTGAACGCGGTGGGCGGGAGGGACACCACGCCGGCAGCCGCTGGGCCCAACCCCCTGCTCACCGGCGAACGGTGAGACTGAGAGAGCGATCGAGCAGCTCGAGGAACGTCGCTGGCCGTGATTCGGGAGCGGCGCCCAGAAACGTTGCCGGCAGGGCATCTGGTGCGGGCTGGTGCTCGAGGCTCAGCGATGCGCCGCCGGTAGTTGCCGTGTGAGAGCCGACGATTTGGGTCTGCCGTGCGCCGCCCGGTACCGATGGGGCTTCGATCGAGGCGGGGACAAGCGGCGGTTGAGTCAGCACCGGAGGCAGATCGTCCTCGGCGCGGCGCGCAAAGCCGCTGTCTTGGGAAACGGGCACTGACGCGAAGCGTTCGGTCTGGGCGCGGTCGCGCGCCTGCAGCTCTTCCTGAGCACTGGGTGGCGCAGACAACGCTGCGTCGAAGCCGGTGTAGCTGGTGCGCGGGAGTTCGGCTTCGAGAGACTCTTCGTCGGTGGCAGCGGACTCGGGAGCCAGAGATGGTGACGGTGAGATTGATTGACGCGGTTCGTCGAGCTCGAGCGGCACGGCTGCCCCTTCGTCCAGGGCCACGACGGCTCCGATGGCGGGCGGCGGAACATCGGATAGCGCACGCCCCTGATCGGTCTCGAGATCCGGCGCCATGAACGGGTCGGTGGTGCGTGCTTCCGGAGCGCGGGCGGAGTCGCCGCTTTTGGCTGCTGGCGTTTCGGCCAACGTTCGGTGGGTGTCACTGCGCGGCAACGCGTCCGGCTCGTAGGGAGGATTCGTCGTCGTTCCGCCCAACCAGTCCGTATTCGTGCGCTCGTCGCTCGGTAATTCTTCGACGCTAGTCGGCGGCAAGCTCTCCAGATCGACGTCCTCCAACAGATCGTCAGAGGCGGGGTAAGACTCCCGCTGCGCTGCAGGAATGGACGAGGGACGCGCGGAGGCAAACGCGGGCGGTGCAGACGCGGACGACGCTGGCCCCGATACGGACGAGGGCGATACAGAGGCCGACGACAGCGGCGGGAGTGACGATGGTAGCGGCGGCGAGTAAGTGGCGCGCACGGGCTCGCTCATTGCGGGCTCGCTCATTGCGGGCTCGCTGATAGCAGGCTCGCTGATAGCAGGCTCGCTGAAGCGCTCTGGGGTACGACGCGCGTCGGTACCTGCCGCGACCAGCGGAGGCGCAGCCTGGCCCAAGCGCTGCTCTGCCAAGCGACTAGCGTTGGCCCGCACCCGCTGTAGCAGTGCTTCGAGGCGTCCCACCCGTGCTCCGGTCTCGATTTCGCTCATAGCGTTGCTCCCTGATCGTTGAGGCGTCCGAGCACTTCTGCCGGCGATAAATGACTTTGCACCCAAGTTTCGATGTGGTCCGACGATTGCGGATTGCAGACGACGAACCGCGCGACGTCGTTGGTCCTGCCCAGCGGTACGACGTTGGCGTCGCGGCTGAATGCGCGCATCAGGATACCGGCCAACAAGGCGCCCAGCAGAGGGTCGGCGCGGTCGACCGCTTCACTGCCCCCCAAAGACAAGCCCGGGTTTCGCAACGTAAAGACGAGCGCGTTGCCCCACAGTTCGACGCCCAACGAGCCGACACCCGCGACGGCAAGTTCGGACCCGAGTTGTGCCACCACTTCGTGAAGGGAGGGCACTGCGGCCTCGCCTCCGCTTTCGCCCGCTGGCGCCATCCGGCGTCCGATCTCCGTGCCGAGCGCGTAGCCGAAGCTCGTCAAGGAATCTTGCGACAGCTCCCGGCACAGCTCGTTGAGCACGGTAAGCGGGATGAGCATGAATCCATCCCCGTCAGCGTTGGTGATCCGGCCTCGCGTCAGATCGAAGCGCAGGGGAGCTTGGGTTTGCGAGCGGTATGTCATCGGGCCTTCCTGAGCGTCTCGACGTGATTGACGCGAAGGACTAATTATAGGCCCGGGCGCGGGTAAGGTGTCAAAGTCTTGGGTATTGGTCCCGGCACGGCTCGCACGTTGGACGCGGATCAGGTATCGACTTCATTATGTGGGCGGCACGTCGGACAGCGTACGTTTGGCTTCAGATCCTGGTGTTTCCGGCTGTACTCCACGCTGAACGCCAAGTTCCCGGGATGTTGTTCAGAGGAGGCACCACCGTCTCGCCGCCTGATGTAACGGTTTCTTCCGAACTACCGCGTGGCCACCGGGTAGGATGGCAAGCGCGCCCCACCGACCTGCCGTACTCGTGCTCGGTGCGTCAGCCTGTGTGTGTGCACGGCGCACAGCTCGATCGGCGACAGGCGACCTTGTCGGTCTTGGAATCTGCTTACGAGGAGTGGGTTTTCGTGCTCGACATGCCTGCCCCTCTCGGAGACGGGGTACTCGGGGCAGGACCCGAGCTCGACCTGTATCTGGATGCCGAAGAAGCCACACCGCCTCCGCCTGATTCTACTTTATCAGGTGGGATACAGGTTTACGACGATGCACCGGCTCTGGGTCGCGCGGCAGCCTCGGCATCGTGTCGTGCGAGTGCCGAGCACGTGAACCGCGACGACTTGCTTTTGTGTGTCGCCGAGGCAGCTGCGGCCCGCATCGATGCAGCAGCCGGGCCAGGTGTACGGCGCGGCTGGGCCCAGTACCAGGTGAGCACCTTCGCTGGGTTCAGTGAACCGGCGCTACGTGCCATCGACGACGCGCAAGCCCATCCACAGCTGTCGATTATACGTCGCGAGCAAACGCCGCTCGCAGACGCGGGGCTTCTCTGGTGGGCATACGTCGATCGAAGTCTCAGTGTTGCGTACCCGGGCAAACTGCCGCTGGCGATGCTGAATCTGTCCCACCAACCCGAAAGTGACACGGTAGCCCATCCCGAGTGGAACAACGAACCGGACGTCTTGGACGTACTGCGGCGCGCGTTCGATAACGACAATCAGCGGGTTGCTGACTTCCTCGGCGGCTTTGCCGTCTCACGGCTGTTCTTGGGTGCGCGATCGGACAACGCTCACTCGCCAGGCCTACCGGAGCTCGGAACCTGGGGTCGCGTGCGTTTCGATTGGATGCTGCCGTATTCGTCCCTGCCCCGGCATGTCGCCGGCCCGTACCCCCTAGAGCCGCTGGGCGCGGCTTATGTTTGGGTCGATCTGGATTCGGTGCCATTGACGGCGCGCTTGGCGTTTCGTGCGGAATGGGAGGAGCCGGTGCGCTTCAAGTGGATGGTCGTCAGTGTCGATGCCCAGGGGCGTGAGATGAATCGCTGGGATGTCCCCTATATCGAACGCGGTCACCGCGTGGAGAAGACGATCATGAACTTTCAAGGCGCTGCAGGGCTCGTGTTCGTGGGGGTCAATCTCGGCGGAGTCGATCTCAGTCATCCCTTCGACCCCGATCATGAGCCGTGGGAGCCTCACGCCTATTCCTTGTACGTCACGGAACTACCGTAGTTGGGGCCCGCACGGCGCACCGTCCGCCGGCGGTATAACCACGCCCAGGCCAGCCACAGAGCGCCCGCGAAAGGCGCCTCGAGGTCCGGTTGCGCGACGCCACTTACGCTACACCCGCTTTCGCGGGCGAGCCGACGCGGCGATCTCCCGACCCCCCGCAGTTCATTCAGATCGCGAGCGATGGGTAGCTCGGCGTGCGCCAATGTCTCTTCGGCGTAGGTCACCGTAACGGTTAGTAGCCACGCGTCACGTTCACTTGTGCCTTGGATGCCTGACGCTTTTGCAGCATCCGCGCCAGCGGTGAACTCGAACAGACCGGGCGCCAAGTCTTGCAGCTCGGTCTCGAGATCACCATTGTTAACCTCGATCTTCAAATCTGTGCTGGCGATTTCGACGGGTAGATCGGCGTCATCGCGCACGCGCAGCAACCCTCGGACCAGTCCTCCCGGGGTGACGTACGCATCACTGAGCGTTATCCAGGATGTGTCAGGACTTGGCTCACTCTCGCTCGGCGTCGAGATGAGAGCGGCTCGCGTGCGAACCACGTCGAGCACGCCCGGGCCCGGAGGCAATGCCGCTTCTTCGGCGGGTGTGGTCGCCGAGGCGTCGATGCGCGTGGCCCCGCTCCGAAGCGCATTCAAGATCTGATTCTGAGAGAGCTGAGGGTTTTCCGCTAACAGCAAGGCCGCGGCACCAGTAACCAAGGGCGCGGCCATGCTGGTGCCCAACGCTATGCCGTACGCTTCGTCGACCACGGCGCACAAGAGCTCGTCGCCACACATCGGCGCAGCCATGAACATGCTCGCTTCGTTCACGAGTCCGGAACCGGCAAATGGATCGGCCGACGGCGCCATGGCGCCGATGACCATGGCCCCAGGTGCCAAGATATCTGGCTTGTGGTAGCCGAGCTGGTTGGGCCCGAGTGAGCTGAAGAAGGCGACGCTGCCTGGTGTTTCGTCGAGCTGGTTGCTGAAAGGGAACAACCGCGTCTCGCCCTCGGTAGGGGAGGGCCAGCGGACGCGGTTCAAGGTTGCACCAACTGCGATGAGTCCGGGCGCAGTGGCTGGGACGGTGATGGTGGCTCCTCGTCGCGCGGAAGAGAAGAGCGCGCCGCGGCTGTTGCTCGGTCCCAGTTCACCACTGGACTGTACCCACAGCGATGCGGTGCCTTCGCCCTTTAGCTGTACCTCGATTATTTCGTTCTTCGAGAATCTGCCAGTGAGTAGTACCAGCGCCCCGCCCTCGAAATCCACGAGCTCTACGTCGACGGATGCTTGATTACTGATGAACGCATCCCAGTCCGCCGTGCTCCCTTCGCCGGTTGCCGCGCGCGCTACTGGTGAGACGACGGTGCGCGTGCCGCTGGCTACTCCCACGTCGAGGCTTGCTCCTGATGCGGTGTCGACCCAGACGAAGATGTCGCCATCGTAATGGTCTTGCTCGTTCGGCACCACGAGCACGGCGGAGCCGCTGCCGTCGACGTGGATGTCGGTGTGGATGCCGAATGGCCCGGGCAGGGATGTGGGGCCGCTCAGGAATACGCCGGCACTGTTGCCCGCGGCCACGACGACGGCTCTTCCGGGAACGTCGACGAAGTCGACCAGCGCTTGCTCGAGCAACGTACTGCCGTCGTGCGGACCAAAGTCTCCTCCCAAGCTCAAGTTCACCACGGCCGGCATACCGAGGGCATCTGCGCGGTCGAACACGAACTGTGTTGCCACAAGCACGTCCGCGTCTTGCACATTGTTGCTCGCATCGGCAATGCGAGCCACGACGAGAGTCGCTTCTGGAGCGACTCCGGTGTAGCGCTCGTCGGCGTGGCCACCACCGGCGGCAAGCGACGCCACGTGCGTTCCGTGTCCCATGGCATCCTGGGGCAGGTCGTCGGCAGCGCGAGCCAGCGCCGCATCAATGTCCGCCGCGGAAAGCACGGCGCAGGGGGAGGCGGCTTGCGTACACCCGAACTCGTCTTCGAGCTCGCTCTGCTGGCCGAGCGGCGCCGACGAGAAGTCGAGGAACCAAGCTACACGCGTCGAACCGTCGGCGTGACGCAGGTCAGGATGAGCGAAGTCGATGCCGCCATCGACGATACCGACGACGACACCTGCGCCGCGCCCTGCGGGCGTCGAATCGTCGAAGCCCGCATCGGCAACGGTGCCCATCACTTGATCCCGATAGGCATCGAGGTGGATCCATTGCGTCGCCTCATCGAGCAACAGACGCTTGGGCGGACTCCACACCAGGTGTGGTAAGTCGCGGGCATCACTGGCCGCAACCACGGAAAAGGCGTTGCCCGCCGCCACGCGGGGCAGCGAGGCATTGAGCGTCGTGTTGCGAACGATCAGGCGCGCGGGCTTACCCGCGTTCAGGCGCGGTGACGTCAGGTGAGCGAAGACGTCGGGTTGACGCTGAGCCAGAAGATCGAGCCGCATCTGCGCGTGCGCTCGGTCTCCGCCCACAACGCTGCCTAGCAGCGTCAGGCACGCGAGGCGCAGACGCCAGGAGCAAGAGGAGGGTGAGGTTCGCATCAGTCAACTCCGTTTACTCACCACAATCACATCGGCATGACGAGGTGCTTGCGCGGCGGAGTTGGCCGGTCTTGTTCGGTTTGGGAGCAATACAGAGCAAAGCGCTTTACCAGCTCGTCTCTCAACTGCAGGAATGGAACGATGGCGTCCACCACGAGCTCGCTGGCCACCTTCTCGAGGTTGATGTCTGCGTCGTACTCGTTGCGCAAGCGAGCCACGAGCTCGGCACGCTCCGCTTCGGGCGTGGCCTGGATCTGGTTGTAGTAAACGGCGTTGACGGCAGCCTGGGCGCCCATGACGGCAATCGCCGCAGTTGGTAGCGCCAAGCATGCATCGGGCTCGAAGGCGGGACCGCTCATGGCGTACAGGCCTGCACCGTAAGCCTTACGCACGACGACACTCACCTTGGGAACGGTCGCCATGCTTACCGCGGCGACCATCTTGGCGCCTGCGCGAATGATGCCTTGTCGTTCGACTTTGGAGCCAATCATGAAGCCAGGCACGTCTGCCAAGAAGAGCAACGGGATGTTGAAGGCGTCGCACAGCTGAACGAAGCGGGCCGCCTTGTTGGCGCTGTCGACGAAGAGCACGCCACCCAGGTACTTGGGTTGATTGGCCACGACTCCGACCGCACGCCCCTCGATGCGGATGAAGGCCGTGATGAGCTCTTTGGCGAAGCGCGCTTTGAGCTCCAGGAAGCTGCCCTCGTCCGCCACGTGATCGATGACCTGCCGCATGTCGAACGGTTTGTTCTCGTCGGCGATGACCACCTGCTCGAGGGGAAGTAGCCCTGTTTTTACTGGCGTTGGCTCGACGAGGGGAGGGGATTGCGCGGAGTTCGAGGGCATGAACGTCAAGTACTGCTTCGCCCAATCAATGGCTTCTTCTTCGGACTTGGCCAATACATCCCCGACGCCCGATACTCCGGTGTGCATCTTAGCCCCGCCCATGTCTTCGAGGGTCGTCTTCTCACCGATCACCATCTCCGCCATGCGCGGCGAGCCCAAGTACATGCTGGCGTTCTTGTCCACCATCACGACCACGTCGCAAAAGGCTGGAATGTAAGCGCCTCCAGCGGCAGAGGGACCGAACAACAAGCAAACCTGGGGCACTACACCGCTCAACGCCACTTGGTTGTAAAAGATACGACCTGCCCCGCGTCGCCCGGGAAACATCTGAAGCTGATCCGTGATGCGAGCGCCAGCTGAGTCCACCAAGTATACGACCGGGCAACGTTGGCGTTTGGCCGTCTCTTGCAGCCGCAGGATCTTCTCAACGGTGAGACGGCCCCATGAGCCGGCCTTGACCGTGCTGTCATTGGCCATGATGGCGACGGTGCGTCCGGAAATGCGCGCTAATCCAGTAATCACACCGTCGGCAGGGAGATCCCCCTGCACGGCGTTGGCGAGTAGGCCGTCTTCGACGAACGATTCTTCGTCTACCAAACGCGCGATGCGGTCACGAGCAAACAGCTTGCCTCGCTGACTGTTGCTCTCGTGGTACTTGGTGGCGCCCCCGGCGGAGGCTTGTTTGCGGAGTTCGTCGAGACGGTGTGAGTCCATGTACGTTCTAGAAGGGCAGGTCCGGTGGGGCTGAATCTCAGTCTAGCGCTCGGGAGTCACTTGTGCCGAGGCCAAGTCGGTAATTGCGCGCTTGAGGGAGGGCAAACGTTCGAAGTCCAAACCAACCATGACATCGCGCACGATGCCCTGGCGATCCACGACGATGACGGTGGGTAGCGCCGTGCCTTGATAGCGCAACGTGACATCTCCAGATTCGTCGCTGAACGTCGGAAACTGAAGCGAGCTGCTCGCACGCACCGCTTCCTCATAAGGGTCCATGGTGATGCCGAGGATGTGTACTCCAGTGGGAGCCAGCTCCTCGTGCCACGCGTTGAGGGTCGGAGCCAACGCCCGGCACGCCACGCACCAAGAGGCCCAGAACTCGAGCACGACGACCTGTCCGCGGAGCTGCGCCCAAGCCGGGACGACGGCACCTTGCACCGTGCGCAGCTCACTGATGCTTGGCGCCTGAAAGCCCACAAGCTCATTGCGGATCATCATCTCGCGGTCTGGCTTGGCTGCCGTGACGGCGTACAACATGCGCGTATCGCTGCCGCGCAGGACGTGCAAGTCGAGGCGCGTACCCACGGGGTGCGCTTTCACGACCTCAGCCACCTCGACCGGCGTCGAAATGGGCTGTCCCCCCACACGTACCAAACGATCCCCCACCATTAACCCAGCCCCAGCTGCGGGGCTGCCCCGCAACACCCCGTTGACGAACACTCCGCTGTCCGTCTTCCTCATGCTCAAGCCGAGCCAAGCCTCGCTTGATGCCCCTGCGGTGTCGGGCGTGGCTCGAGGGCGCGCGGCTCCTTCCGGCGTTGCGTCAGCGGGCGTTGCGTCAGCGGTATCGGGCGCAGACACCTCGGCCCCTGGCTGCGTGCCCCTCGACGCTGGCGGAGGTTGAGGAACCGAGGCCGAGGCCGGGAGACCCGCGGGTTGCGGTGGCGTGGGGGCTACCACGCCGACGCCCGTGGCGCACCCAAGCATGAGCGCTGCGGAGGCTCCCGCAATCCACAGCGGGGACCCGATCCGTCTCAGTTTCCGGTCGGCGATCATGGTAACTGCTCATGCTTATGCCACGGCAGGTCGGCAAGCCCGAGGTGTTTCTCGGCAACCCGGGGCCCCCGGGTGCCTGCGCTCGTCGTCGGCCCGCACGCGCGGCGCTGACAGTGTTGACGGCGCGGACCCTGACGATGCTGCACGCCGCTGGCTGGTTTGGGGCAGGTGCGTCGTGTGCAACCTCTGCTGGACCTGGTTCGATCGGCTTCAGTTCCGTGCCCCACCGAGCGCCGGGCGACATCGAGCTTCAAGAAGGCAACAACGGCGTGCTGGATGATGACCGCCTCCCCGACGCTCCATGGGCGTCAAGGCAGTGGCCGTTGGCGTCGCAGGTCGGGCGCTGGCGGGAGGTGGCGGCGTTCGTGAGCATAGGCCATCTGCCAGTGGCCGACCGGCGACGGCCGACACGTACCGTTGTTTATCCAGAGGATGCAGCGCAGGCTTACCTAAGCCGTCGCGAGGACCGCGTTTACCAGCCTGGTGCGATGGTAGCACAACTCGTGTTGGAGCAGAATGGGGCCCCAGACCAGTGGGAGGTGGCGTACGTGATGCGGCGCACGCGCTCCGGCTGGGACTACTTCATCGCCGCCCCCACCGGTGAGACGATGGCAAGTGCAGCAACGACGAGTGCATGCGCGTCCTGCCACCAGCGCTCGCGCCGCGCCGTGTTCGGCGCTCCCGTTCCCGGCGAAACGGACCAGGAACTGCAACTCAGTCCTGCGCCGCGTACGCAACGGGAGGCCAAATAGGGGCGGGGGCAGTGTCGCACACCACGGGCGACACTGCCCCCACACGAGTTACTGCTGCCGGAATGCTCACGGCAAATTCAATCAAAGCACGACAACTAAGAAGTGCACTTGTTGGCGCCTTCCACGGCGCCCTCGAAGCTAACGCTCGAGTCAACACCACTCACACGAATGAGCTCACCCCGATAAGCCAAGCTAACGGGCTCACAGGCCCGGGTTCGATAAGGGTCCGACCGCGCCGCCAGGCCTGGCGGCGGCTCGGCAATAAGAACTAAGCTAAGCGCTTCAAGTAGCTAAGGGGCAAAGGCAAGCTCTGCTAAGCAGTCTAAGCGAACGCAGCCATAGGATGCATCGGCTGTGCCAACGCTCCTGCCGTCCGACTTTGTCGGTATTGTTTCAGAGGCTTATGCCCGCCTTCCCGCGTCCGTCGTGGCTTGGCTCAAACAATGTCGGACAACCGAGTCATACCCGGGCGAGGGGTATGAAAATGTTGCAGCCCCCGTATTCCCGCTCCCGCTCCCCCTCCCGAACGGTTCCGTAAAGTCGACATTCACCCCCATTTTGCACGTGCCATTTCCAGCGACCATGATAGACATCGCCGCTCCAAGCGCCCGTAGCTCAGCTGGATAGAGCGTCGGTCTACGGAACCGAAAGTCGGAAGTTCGAATCTTTCCGGGCGCGCTCGCACAAAAGGACGGCTTCGGCCTCGCCCACCCCGCAGGGGTGAGGCGGTCGAGGCCTTCGCCTCCTGCCGTCGTTCGTGCTCGCGAGCCCCCCTGTTGTCGAGGGGTCTATCCTAGACCCCTCCACGGCCACCCTCGCGGCCATGGCCGCGAGGGACCCGGGCCGCGGAGCCTCAGGCGGCTCGTGGTTGCCCATGACACGTGAGATGTTACCGAGAGGGCGGTTCCCCTCCCCAATGGGCGCGCGCCCGCGGAGACGACGGCTTCGGCCTCGCCCACCCAGGGGGTGAGGCGGTCGATCACGACTGGCGGAGGGCTTGGCGTACGCGGGTGACGACGAGGGGTAGTGAG
>CAZNZA010000171.1:0-10458 GCA_964577325.1 uncultured Polyangiaceae bacterium | reverse complement strand
CGCCGCCGTATCTGGTCCCGCCGCCGTATCTGGTCCCGCCGCCGTATCTGGTCCCGCCGCCGTGCGCGGGGGTTCAGCATCAAGTACCGCGGGCGCCCGGACGCGCTGCTCGCTGAGCGGCATTCCAGATGGCGCGCCTCCTATCGTTTTCGAGGCGATGAACGCCTCGACACGTTTCGGATCACTACTGCTCCGCAATAGGTCGTTTTCGGGCGGGACGGCGAGCGCCGCCATGGCTGCCAATCCCAGGCTGAGCGCGCCCAGCTTCAGTCCTGTTGCTTCGGACCAGTGTTTACCAGAGGAACCGGAATGCAATGAGTCATCGAGCACAGACTCGGCGATCACACGGTGCAGCCTCACTTCGAATTGCCTCGCTCTTTCCTCCCATTGCCCGGCGCTGACCCCATCCCGTGCGCGCTGGACGTCGCGGAACAATAGGTCGAGCTGCTCCTGCGGATCGACGTTGCGGAGAGGCGGCATCTGCTGTCTGCTGTTTAGGTGGCGCCAAGTTAACGACCGGAGGCGACAAGTCAATGTTCTCATCGAATGGTCCAGCCTTCGCGCTCTTGGCGGCGCGCCAGGGACGCTTGCAGTTTTTTCCGGGCCTTGGCAAGGACACGGCGGCTGCGGCCAACGTCCACCTGACATGCCTCGGCGGCATCTTGAGGAGACAGTCCTTCACAGCAAACCAGGATCACCAGGTTTCTTTCGAGCTCACCGAGGTCCCTCAACAGCAGCTCGAGCTGGGCGACTCCTTCCCGTGCCGCCGCTTGCTCCGCGGGATTGGAAGCGTCCTCTTCTGGCATGGACTCTAACCAATCACTGCTCCCTAGCGCACGGTACCCTATATCCCTACTGCGCTTGCGGCCGCCGTTCAGCGCAGAGTTGACGGCGAACGACATCAGCCATGATTCAAGCCTCGCTTCATCACGAAGTGTTGCGCGTTTGATGAACGCCTTTTCGAACACGTTGTTGACCTGATCATCTAAGTCTGGATCGGGGATGCCTCGCCGCCTCAGCACGCGTCGCACCGCAGGCCCATACTTGATGTACGCCTTTCCGAAGTCTAGTCGCTCACCTGGGGGCGCAAGCTGATGCGCTGTTCGAGGACGAGCCGGGCGCTCGTGCCCCCAGCTGCTCTCAAACCGCAGCAGCTGCAGTGAAGCGAGCAATCCATTCAGGGTCAGTCTTCTGGGCTTGAGCAGTTCCATGATATCAACGACTTTCGCTGGCGGTCGCACGGGATTCGCGGTCGCCGCACTTATTGATGGGTGGGTACGTAAAGCGCCCAAGCGACGCTCATCCGCAGTTGAATCTCCAGGCCCGAGTGCTCATGAAGTACGGAACCCGTATCGTGGTCTCTGGTCGTCCCCTGGAAAGGAGAGAAAAGCAGCGCCGGTTGCAGCTCAACGCCGACCCCCGATTGCGCCTGCCAACGGACAGCAATGGAACCACCACCCGTCAGCACGTGGCTCGGTTCGACGTTGCTCCAACTTCCTCCCGTTGGTGAGACGTTGAATTGTCGCCATAGACCGACTCCGCACAGATGTAGCCAACTCCGAGTCATCCAACACGCGTCGATGCCGGCGCCATATCCAGATAGAGAGAGCGCGTCGAACGTCGAGCCGTCGAGTTCGCTGGCCAGCTGGGTAGGAGGGATCCACAGCAGGTTGGCGGAGGTACGAACCTTGCCAACCAGCCACGTCGCTTTTACTCCTAGCGTGGTGTGCGCTGCCTGGCTGGCGAGGCGTATGGACGGGGTGACGGAGGTTCCGACTTCCAGGGGGAGCAGAGAGCTCCGCGGACGATCAGCAGGTGCGCAAGGAGCGCGGTGATCGCTGGCTTCCACAGTGTGCAGCGCTAAGGCTACCACCTCGTGACAGACGCGGCGTCTTGCGGGAGTCGCCTCCAATCCTGAGAGCTCGAGCTCGTAGGGCATGAGCATGGAGTCATCTTCGGCGTCTTCGCGACGAATCGTAATGGCTACGGTACAGAGAGCACACTCGTCCTGCGCCGAGTGTACCTGGTAAGCTGGGCCCAGATGGTTCTGCAATGCCTTGGCGGTTGGACAGGACGCAGGTGCGGAATACGCAATGTGTCGTGCACAGCCTGTCGATGAGGAAGCGACGTCGTCTTCGAGCGCCGAATTGGGCGAGGCCGTGTCCTGTACTGCGAGTGTCGCATTCTCCAAAGCGTAAGCTGCTGACACTGACGCGCTGAACGCGACGATGCTTGACGAGATGGTGAGGCTGCTGCGCACGGCTTGGACTACCTCACTTGGACGTCGGGGGGAGCGGGACAACCGGCGGGGGCCGCTTCTCTTTGTCGCAGAATTGCGCAGTACTCTCCACGGACGTAGTCGCTGAGCGCCGTAAACCCCGCGCTGTCTGGCGGCTCGCGGCTAGGAACGACAGACTCCTGGGAAGCTTTGCCTGTGGCAGCCATAGCCGCTTCCATGAACCGCGCGATGCGGGCGTCGAGTTCGTCGAAGGACTCGTGCGGCAGGTAAGTCGGCAGTCCGCCCACGCCCTGTAGGTGTTTCCCTTCGACAGTGAAAAGCTCGGCTGCCGTTTTTCCCCGCGTACGGCCATCCTGAGACGTGACTACGGAAAGGCAGTGTTTGTTGGCGCAATACTCTGCTTGCACTGGTGCCGATGAAACCGCCTTCAACCAACCCAGCATCGGATGCGTGTTGGATAGAGGCTCCGTGTGACGAGTCACTACCGCAACATCCGCCGTATAGACGAAGACATCTTCCGAGCCAGGGAAGGGCACCGCCTTCACATACTCCGGTTGATCGGGGACCACCCAATCCCCTTTGACGAAGAACACGCCGCACTCGCTCGAGTCCACATCGGTGCACGCGATGCGTTGCCGGAGCCCGGAATCATCAGCGACCTGGATGAAGGGTGCCAAGTCGTACGCCAGCCTCAACGCCCTATCAAACGGATCAAGGTTAACATATCCGCTTCGCGTTTCATGTTCCTCAGAATCAACGCGAGAGGGACTGAGTCGTCCCCAAAACTCCTCGTAGCCCTCTTTTCCTGCCGCCGCGACCATGAGATTCTCGATCAACAGCTGACTCCAAGACCCACTGGCGCTGGTGATGACCAGTGGGCGAGAGATGCCGCAGTCAGCCAGTGACTGCAGCGCTTTCAAAAAACCCGGCACGCCCGACTCTTTCGTGCGGGTCCGTACACCCTCGGCATCAAGGGAGGCGCACTGCAACGTGTTTAGGGTGCGCTCATTATAGAAGAGCTGATTCAGCCGATGCAGCCCGAGGATGACGCCAAAGACGTCGGAACCGGGACAGGTGACGAGAGACGCGAGCTCAGGGGGCGTGCGCTGGCCGATGAAGCGCGCGATGGGAATACTGCTAGGCCCAAGTGACTCCAAAGCCCGCGTAGAGTGGCGGCAGGCAAGGCGCAGAATGTCTGCGCCTCCGTTGACTATCGCGCCCTGATAGCGCCCGGGCTCCCCCGTCTGGCGCAGATCGGCAGCCTGTTGTTCGAGCGCGGTGAGGGTGGCTTCCTTGCCTACCAAAGTAATGGTCGATGAGGTCTGCTTTCTTGAACCTTGCTCGGTCCCCACACCGTCGGCGTGCTCAGCGAGCGTAATCGGCGGTACGGTAGTGAGCACCGCCTCGCCGCCAGCACTGCACGTCCGATAGCCTTCAGCGAGAGACAGTCCAGCTTCGACTTCGCCCCCAGCGGCTTCACTCTCCGTTCGCCCTTGCGCCTCAACAGACCCCGTCACGTGGTTGACCGTCTTCCACCACGTGGCGATGTTCAGTGGCGTCGCTGAGCGAAAGAGGACGTCACAGTCACCGCCCGCGATCCCGCTGCTGCACGCTGTGGCCAGGTAGCTTGCCCACGCGACGGTGAGCAGCGGACCGCTCGAGCTTCTCCGGCAACGGCGCCTAGTCCAGCGCTCCGATTCTTGCGGCGCTTCGTTTTGCTTGATGAGGGGCGGTGGTGGGGTGGACGGGGGCATGTTGGGCTCACCCACTGAGTGTCGCCACGCGCCAAGCTTTCCCAAGAAAAGGTGAGCGCTCAACGGTCTTTGCCGTTCATCTAGCTCATGAACGGATATTTGAAGCGAACCCGCTATTCAATCGGAGTTAATGTGCAACTGTAAGGGTTCGAGCCCCCTCAAACACCGCAGTGTCGACGCGCAGTTCACGACCTGCTTGGACACCTCATGACTTTCTTGGAAACGCTTCCAAGTTTACACGGGTGGCGAGAGTTGCGCCTGGGCGGCGGCGCGGTGTTCAGGGTTTCCCGTCTGCAAGGCATACACGCCATAGGCCACGGGCGAAGCGGTCCACAGCTCCAGCGCATGCTCAGCAAGCTTCGGCCATACGCGCCCCCCAGCTCGAACGTACGCGTGCACGGTAAGTTCGAAGATTTCAGGCGTGGACATCCCCCGCTGAAACGCGAAATCCCGCGCCGGATCCGACACCTTGGCGGTAGTCCAGTCGATGATGCCGGTGATGCCGTCATCATCGTCGAGGAGCACGTGTGCCGGATATAGCTCCCCATGTGTAAAGACCGACCAGGTTGGCCAATAGCTGTCATCTGACAACCAGGCTTCCCAGCGTCGGCGAAGTCCTTCGTCGATCGTGAACGCCGCGGCTACGGCATCGATGTCCCGCCGCCAGCGTTCTCGCACCTGAGTCGGCTCTTCTAGGGGAACGCCAGCCGCGCGCGCCTGTTGTGCATCGAGACGGTGAAGATCTGCGAGCAACCTGCCAAACTCCTCGGCATAGCGTTTGGAGTTCACGTCGAGGTGCCAGTGGAGTTGCCCATTGGTGTCAATGGTTAGGCCCGGCTTGCCAGGCAGGGCCGGATAGGCGACGAGCTCGGCTGTGCAAATCCTCCATTGGGGAACCGCGACCGGTAGGACGGGCGCAACCAGCTCGAGTATGCCGGCTTCGGCGGCAATTTGCTCTGCCATATCGTTTCGGCGCGGTACCCGGAGCACCCACGTCTCACCATTTACGGTGCGACCGATGCCGACCCGAAAGTCGAGTCCCGCCTCGTTGACGGTGATGGTGTCTGGCTCGAGCTCGAGCCCATGCCGCACGCCAAGCGCATGAAGGCGAGGTACGGATTCATTGGTCATCGAGTCGTGTCGTACGTCGGGTAGAACCCGTCAGACAATTGCTTTGGACCGTTCAACTCGAGCAGCCGTGCTCCGCTGTATCCCCCGGCATTGCGAAAAACTCACTTTGCTGCTCTGACGCTCGCCGATTCAGACCTACCGGAAACTTTGCGAGTTAAGTCGATATGAGCAACCGCCACTACAGATCTCCGGCAACTATGCTGCTGAAACGACGTGTCCAAACGCTGGGACTTTAGAATCTAGCTCCGCTTTTGGCTACAGTGCGTGAGTTCGCTCACTCGATCTCATGACTGGCTTCCGTCGCTCGGTTCCCATTGCTGCCGTCCTAGCTGTGGCGCTCTGCTCGCCATCGCTGTTTGCTCGGCCAAACGGTTTCGCTGCCGAATGCGGGGGCTGCCATTATGGTCAACTCGAAGGAGGCGGTATCGCCCCTGCTCCCGTCGTCACGGCTACCGCTTCTGCGTCGCGCGTCGAACCCGGCGCTGAGCTCGATATTACCGTCCACGTGAACAGCATGTGGCCGGACGCACTCGTGGCGGGTTTCCTCGTCATCACGGAGCCTGGCGCGGGTGCGTTCACGCCTTCCGAAACAGGGACCGGCAATGTGGGACTGAAAGAAGGAGAGGCATTGGACCACGCGATAGGCCACACGCAAGCTCGCGAGCTTGCGAACGGTTCGGCGACCTTCCGAACGCGGTGGACCGCACCCATGGCCGCCGGCAGCTACGCGTTCACGGCATATGCCGTCACGAGCGACGACGGGGACGGCATGGACGAGGCTGATGTCGCGGAAGAAACGAATGATCCTTTTGGCAAATACAGATTCGAGATCGGAGTCGGCTGTGACTTGGACTCGTTCTATTACGATGGTGACGGCGACGGCTACGGGGCAGAAGAGGTGCGTGCCTGCGACCCGCCTGCAGGCACCGTGCTTCAAGGCGGGGACTGCAACGACGACGAGCCGCAGATAAACCCCGGCGCCGTAGAACGCTGTAGCTTCGTCGACGAGGACTGCGATGGAGAGGCCATGGCGCCGCCGACGTTTTACCGCGACATCGACGGTGACGAATACGGGGTGATAAGCGAGATATCGGTCGAGGTCGACACGTGCACTGCTCCCGAAGGCTATGCGGTCGAGTACGGGGACTGCGCGCCTGCGGACCCCGGGGTACACCCTGGTGCCGTCGAAGTTGCCGACAACGGAGTGGACGACGATTGCGACGGCTTGGTCGATGAAGCTTCGACATCGGTCAATCCGACCGCCATGCCGGCGAGCGACCCCGGGCCCGATGCTTCTGAGCAACCCGTACCCGCGGGATCTGGCGCGGTCGGCAGCTCGACCTCGGATACGGCAGGACCTACTGCCATGCCCACGGTGTTATCGACCGCGCCCCCAGCGCCCAGCGCACCCTCCAGCACTCCTATCGACGTGGTTGCGGTCCCCGGCGCTCCCGCAACCACAGGTACGGGGCCAAGTGGCGCATCGGGATGCCGCATCTCCTCGGTAAGCGAAGGATTCGGTTTGCTAGGCGTTTGGGTGCTGGCAGGGTTGGCGTTGGCTCGTCGTCGCAGTGCGGCACTACCGGCGGTGGGTCAACCGTGTCGGTAATCCCGTGAAAAGCAGAATCGATCGCTTCTGGTGGTGATGATTAATCTTGTGCCACCGCTGCAACCGTCAGATCTTTTTGTGATCATATACAGCTCTATCCGGCGATAGACATGCGATAACCCCGTGGCGATCGTCGCAGCCGGGGGGCAGTGCTGTCACCGGCGTAGGGCCATCAACCGGATAGCTGTCACTGGACAGGACCGGACAGGGCCGTCACCCGACATCGAAAACCAGGGTGCTAACCCAATCGCGTCGAGGGGCGTGGAACAGACATGAAACAAGAGGCAGACCTATGATGACAACCAAGGCGCCGCGGCTCTCGTCTTTGACGGGGTCGATCGCCATCTTGTTGGGATATCTGCTCCAGGCGAGCTGCTCGGGTGACGGTTCCGGTAGTGATGGGGATGAGGCATGGATGCCTCCCGTCGGACTGGGACCCGTTGCAAGCTCGACCGGCCTGGAGCCGTCGGGTCCTGGGGAACAAAGCAACGTCGGGCCGGGGGTGGGCGCGGTAGGAACGGACCCGGGCCCTGGCATGACTGGAGTCGGCGGCCCCGGAGCCATTCCGGGCGTGTCTCCGGCCGGCACTGGTGGTCCCATACCCGTGGGTAGCACCGATGTGGTTGGCGTTAATCCGGTGGCCCCTTCCCCCGCAGACGTCACGCCGCCTGCCGACGAGCCGAGCGCGGGCTTCATACGGCGCCTGACCCACATCGAGTTCGACAACACGATTGCCGATCTGTTGAACGTCGATAGTCAGCCGTCAGCGGGGTTCGCCTCCGATATCGCCATGCAAGGCTTCACCAACAACTCTGCTGGACAGAACGTCACGCCTACCTTGGCCGAGCAGTACATCAGCGTGGCCGAAGAGCTGAGCCGTTCAGCGACCACTAACCTGACGCAGTTTTTAAGGTGCGATCCGGCCAGCTTGGGTGAAGAAGCGTGCGTTGAGCAGTTCGTGGCCGACTTCGGAAAGCGGGCGTGGAGACGCCCCTTGAACGCCGAGGAGCAGGCCAGGGCGCTCGAACTCTTCCGCGGGGCGCGGGCAGAATACGAGTTGGATACTTCGGTTCAAATGGTCGTGCAGTTCTTCCTGCTGTCGCCGCACTTCGTATACTTGGTGGAACCTCTGCCCGATGGTGCCGCTCCTGGTAGCGTCGTACCTCTGGATTCGTGGAAGGTCGCTTCACGTCTCTCCTACTTCCTGTTGGGAACGATGCCCGACGAGGCGCTGTTTGCTGCAGCCGAGGCTGGGGCGCTCGAGACGCCAGAAGGTGTGGCCGAGCAAGCCCGCCGCTTGTTGAGCTCTCCTCGGGCGCGACAGCGCATCGGACTGTTTTTCACGGAGTGGCTGCGTCTACGGCACATCGATAAGCTGCAGAAGGACACCACCATGTTCCCAGACTACGAAATGAGCCTGGGTCCGTTGATGAGAGAACAGGTGGAGCGCTTCGCCCAGGCCGTCATTCTAGACGATGAGGGCACCGTTGCTGATCTTCTCACGGCTCCGTTCACGTTCGTCAACAACCGCCTTGCCCCGCTGTTTGGCGTCGAGGCGCCTGCCGGCAGTACGATGACTCGTGTCGAACTCGATCCCACCGAGCGCGCGGGGCTTTTGACGCACCCAGCACTGTTGGCCACGCTCGCTCACCAAAACCAAACGGACCCGGTCGTTCGCGGGAAGTTCGTCCGCGAGTCGCTGCTCTGCTTTCAGGTTCCGCCGGTCCCGGTCGGACTGGTGGTGAGCGCGCCGGAAATCGTGCCAGGCTCGACTACCCGAGAACGGTTTAGGCAGCATCAGGAGGACCCCGCGTGCTCGGGTTGCCACCTTTTGATGGACCCGATCGGATTGGGCTTCGAACATTACGATCCGCTCGGCCAGTGGCGAGACTTGGACAACGGGCTCCCGGTCGACGCCACGGGTGACATCATCGGCACGGACGTCGCTGGCACCTTCGACGGCGCCATAGAACTGTCGCAGAAGCTGGCAAAGAGTGAAGAGGTCGCGAACTGCTTCGCCAAGACCTGGCTGCGCTTCGCTTTGGGAAGGTCGGAGCAAGACGCTGACCAAGGAGCGCTAGCTGTGGCAGGCGAGCGCTTCAAGGCGAGCGGATTCACCATTTCGGAGCTCTTGGTGGCGCTGACGGAAACGAAGGCGTTCAGATATCAACGGGTGCTCGACCCAAACACTACCGCTCTCGAAGACTCGAGTACCAGCGCAATGGACGCAATGGAGGAGACCCCATGAATTACCGTCGACTGAACCGTCGTACACTCCTGCGCGGAATGGCAGGGATCAGTATTGCACTCCCGTTCTTGGAAGCGATGCGCCCCGGCGTGGGGAAAGCGCAGACCACGGTGCCGCAACGCTTCGGTGTGTTTTTCAGTCCGTGCGGCGTGGCCCCCAACGTCTGGGAACCGAGTGGTGAGGGGAGTACGTTTACGCTGAGCCAAGCGCTTCAGCCTTTGCTGCCCCATCAGAACGATCTGGTAATTTTGCGCGGCATCGATGCCGCGACCTCCTACATGCAGGAAGGCAATCCCCACGATTTAGCGATGGCCCACTTGCTCACCGCCAGCCGCATGCAGGTCAGGAGAGTGGGGCGCGCCGACCACGTCGTCGATGGCACCGTGAGTGGACCCTCTATCGATCAAGCCATCGCTCAGGCCATTGGCAACGACACTCGGCTTCGCTCGCTGGAGCTTGGCGTCGAATCGACGACCACGGTGTTGGAGCCGATGGTGCTTCACATGAGTTACGGCGGACCCAACGATCCGCGTACTCCCATTGATGAGCCACAGCAGGCATTCGCGCGGCTGTTCGGCGACACCGACTCGAGCCAGAGTGAGATCGAGATCTTGCACAAGCAGCGGCGTTCGGTCCTGGACGCGGTGCTCACGGAGTTTCAAACGTTGGGGTCGTCAATTGGTTACGATGATCGTCAACGGCTCGAGCGCCATGCCAGCCACATCCGAGACATCGAAAGTCGTGTCGTCGAAATTCCCGCAAGCGTTGCTGCGTGTGTGTCCCCGACACCGCCCACGGTGAGGGCAGAGCTCGTAGACTGCGTGGTCAATGGGCACTCGGCCACGCCCATGAACGCCAAGTGTCTCGCCAGCATTCCTGAGATTGGCAAAGCTCAGATGGATCTCATGGTACTGGCCTTCGCGTGTGATCTGAGTCGCGTCGTGTCGCTGCAGTGGTCGACGGCGGAAAGCACGACCTTCCACTCCCACGCTGGTGTCCGAGGTGAGCATCACCGCATGTCCCACGACGTCGCCACCTATGGCTCCGATTTGGGCAAAGTCGACACCTGGTTTGCGGAACAGTTTGCGTACCTCCTGACGGAACTGAAAAAAGTGCCGGAAGGCGAGGGTAACTTGCTCGACAGCATGCTGTTGATGTGGGCCAACGAGCTGGAGCATGGCGAAGTGCACAGCCGCCGAAACTTGCCTTTCGTGTTGGCCGGTAAGGCGGGAGGGCAAATGACCACCGGCCGCTTGCTGCGCTACCAGCAAGGGGAGCCGCACAACAAGTTGTACACCACGTTCCTCAACATGTTCGGGGTTCCCGCGACTGGGTTTGGCGAACGGGATTTTCCCGGCACGCTCAACGGCCTGGTCTGACGTAAAGCGCAGGTCGAATTGTTGCGATTCGTCATCGGCCTATCGCCGCTGCTAGCGTTTGCGGCGGCCGTATCCTGCGCACCGAGTGACGTCGAGGA
>CAZNZA010000170.1:0-10496 GCA_964577325.1 uncultured Polyangiaceae bacterium | reverse complement strand
TCGGAGTATCTTTTTGGACCTCGAGCTTCGAGGCATAGGGACGCAGGATCGCGACTAGCTGCGTAAACGCTTTTTCCAGGTCAGGCATGAGAGGTAACTCCCGGGGTGGAGTTTTCAAATACCGGCACTCCCCGACTCAGTCAAGCCGCTGCTACCCTACGACATCCAATGCTTCGCGGCGCCGACTCGACCTTCTATTCTCGCGGTCCCTCGTGGGTTGATGAACCAGATAGCGCACTCCCTCACCTCCTGAAATGAAAGGCACCTTTGCCCCCGTGGCGTCGCCAAACCGTCAGGATTTGGTGATGCGTTCGACGAGCGGTTGCCCGGTTTCGAGATCGATGCCGACGATGTCGATGTAGCGCACCACGGGACCTCTCCAGGTTTCGTCCGTCACGACGTGCACTTGGCGCAGAGTCCCCACGCTGCGAGCGATGGAGCACGAGGCGACGTACCGTCCCGACTCTTGCCGCCACACCTCCAGAGGACGTTCGGGCAACGCCTGTAACCGAGCGCGGAAGCCGCTTCGCGCCACGCTCGACAACAATTCGTACCCATACGCCCACTGGCGTTCCGCCCAAGTGAGCTCTTCGCGCTCGCCATCGGCGGCGTACATACGCCAGTACACGTCGAGGGGGTCGGTGCGTGACGTTATCCCCTCAGCATCCCTCCGCAAGTCGTAGTACACCGTGTTTCGGTTCTTCGAGCGCGTGATCACAAACAGCGTGTTCGCCGCAAACGGGGGCTCAGGGGGGCGCTTCGCTGTCTCTTCCAGCGCCGTCTTTTCCAGCGCTGTCTCTTTGGGCGGCGGCTCGGAAGGGCGCTGCGCCGCAGGCTGCTGAGGTTGAGCCAACGTTGGCGCGCTCGCGCTGACTCCGGCGGCCGCCAAGAGCACCTGCCTGCGGGAAATTCGCTGCACCACGCCGCAGTATACCCACATTCGACGTGCTCTCGCGAGCGTGCTCGAACAATAGCGGGCCTATCTCAACGCTGGCGAACTGGTGCTCGTCTTCAGAAAGTCACACCGCGCACCACCAGCGCTCCGCTGCCGGAACCCTGGGCGTCGACCCGCACATTGATCACGCTCACGGGACTCTCCGCGCCAAATCCGTTCCAGCATGCCGTGGCGGGCCCATCGATGAGCCACGCGTCGTCTTGTCGGCTCGCCGGGTAGTGGCAACCCCCAGCCTCGTCCTCCAGGCTCACGGTCAAGCGCTCGGGGTCGATCGCCTCACCGGAAAGTTCGGCCTCCACCCGCACCTGGTCAGGGATTACGGACTGGGGAACAGTGAGCTCGAAAGTGACCGCACCAAACTCGTTGCCGCTACCGAAGGTCATGCTCAGCTGCACTCCCTCGGCGCTTTGAGAGAAGGCTTGCACCAACTCCGGACGCGCCGCAAACGGCTCAGCATCCGCCCCCAAGGGCACGACGCGCTCACAGCACGCCACCCCGCAGCTCAAAGCCTCACAGCCTGCACACTCTCGCGCCACCGATTGGCCGTTGACGCAGTCGAGGCCGTCGCCTGCCGCGCACGCGCCCGAGGGGGCGCAACTCGTCTCACCATCGTTGCCGCCCGCGGGGGGGCTTGCTCCTCCCCCGTCGTTGCCGCTGCCGGGAGTCCGTAACCGGCCCAGCACGAACGACGCATGACCGTTGAGCTGCTCGTCCGTCCACCCTCCGTCAGGAGGCACCGCTCGGTCCTTGAAGAAGCAGCTACTATCGGTGCAGCCGTCGAGTTTCCACGCGGTCCAACTGATCTTGCGCGCGTCCATCCAATCGTGCCACGCGGCGGCTTCGCCATCGCACACGATGCCGTCCACGCCGCCGTCGGCGTGGGTTGCCCCCCACTCCGTGACGAACAGCGGCAAGCCGCTTTGTAGAGCTTGCTCGGCCTTGTCTCGCAAACCGCTGTCGTGAGTACAGGAGTAGAAGTGCAGGGTGTACATCAAGTTACTGCCCGTCACTGGGCTCGAGGCGGCGACGTCGACGTCCTGCGACCAATTGGGCGTACCCAGAATTATCGTGTTGTCGGGATCGTGCTGGCGAATGGCCGCTACCAATGCTTCGTGATAGGGCTTGATGACCGTGTCCCAATCGACAGCCAACGGCTCGTTGTACACCTCGTACAAGACGTTTGGATAGCTCCCGTAGTCTTGGGCCATGCGCGCAAAGAAGTCGACGGCGGCTTCTCGTCGCTCGTGCGCGTCGTGATCGTGCCAGTCGATGATGACGTATACTCCGAGCGCAATGGCATTCTCGACGATGGTTCTGACCTGCGCCTCGGCCTTGGCGGGATTGCCTGTGTAGGTGTCGTCGTGCTCGTTGTTACCGGGGGGCAGGGCCGCACCCATCGCGGCGCGGAAGATCCGTAGCCCCCAACTGTCGCGCATGAAACGTAGCCCCTCGCGACTCTCGCCGTAGCCAACGGGATCCCAGTTCAGCCACATGCTGCTGATCCCCTTGAGCTGAATGGCGTTTCCGTGGGCGTCGACGAGCTCGGTACCCCGCACACTCAACTGGCCATGCTTACCCACGGCAGTGTTGGTCAAATCGCCGTCGACCGGTTGTACTGGGGGCACGGGCTCGACTCCGCCCCCGGGTTGGCTACTCGTCGGTGCGACATTCGGCACATCGACGGGCCCTGGACCCCCCGGCTGCACGTCGGGGTCCACGCCATCTGGAGACGGGGCTACCGACGGCGACAGCGCAGGCGGGGGCGCAACCGGTGCACCGGATGTCATTGACGGGTTTACATCAGGGCTGACGCCCGTGGGCGTGACGACCGGTGAAGCAGGGCTCGAGGGCGCGTCCACACACATGCCCGACAAGCACGATAAACCTGCCAGACAGCTACCGTCGGAGCGACACGGGCAGGCTTCCTGCCCACTCCGACACCGGTCCGGTTCGAGCAGTTCGCAACCGCCTACCAGAAACGGCGCGGGCAGCGCCAAGGCCGTCGTGAGCAGAGCCATGGCGCGGCCCCCTTGCAAGAAACGGCGGACGCGCGGGCTTAGAACCGCTTCAAGTGTGGGGAACACGGCGAACATATCTCACCCTAGCAGCGCAGACGTGAAGCCACCAAGGATGCGTGCGGCGCTCGGGGCCCACGCGATCGGGCGGCGCGATCGCACCGATCTCGAAGCCAAACGCGCCGGTGCAACGGTGAGACGGGCGTAGCGGCGAAGCCGATAGCCCGTCGCCGGAGCGTAGGGCGCTAGCCCAAGCGCAGGCTTTTGAGCGATCACGCTGCCACGACAGCTGTTCCGTGCGGGCCGTGCGGGCAAGGGCGCGGCTACTCGACGCGGAGTCGGATCGAAGTCAGTACCCCGCCGTGTCGCTCGACGTTCAGATTTCGGCTTTCTCGTCCGCTCGATTGGCGTGTAGCCGCCCGTCAGGCAGACCTCTACGCCGGGTCCGCCGCCACGTGCATGGCGGTCGGATTCAAGATCTCGTTCAAGACTGGAATATCCGTAGACGGAGTCGCGTACGGCAGCGGGCCGTGGTGTGCCGAAACGTGGCGGGCCTTACAGGGGCTTGAAGCCGAATGACGCGGCGCGCTCGGCAGCCGTCGAGAGTGGCTCTTCTTTGGTGTTGATGACGGGCAGCGACTTAGCCCGTTCGGCGTTGATGGCGAGCCACTCTTCTTCTTCGGGCGGTACGGCCCCCTCCTCGTAGATGGCCTCCACCGGGCACTCCGGAACGCAGGCGCCGCAGTCGATGCATTCGTCTGGATCGATGTAAAGCATTTGCCCGTCGCCGTGGAAACAGTCGACCGGGCACACCACGACACAATCCGTGTAGCGGCAGTCTTTGCAGTTGGAGGTGACGACGAAAGTCATGAGGCAGGTGCGGAGTTCGTTGGATCGACGGTGAGACGGGAAAGGAGATGGCTGGTCTGCTGGGGCTCATCCCAGTGCAGGTTTACAGCGGGTAGATTTCCGTCGCTCACCAGTTCCGCGTGAGGCGCTTTCTGGTAAACGGCTGAGAGCTTGCTGGATGCGTGGGCAGCGAACTCGGTCAAGTGGAACGGTGGCCGCGTCGCCGTGCGGTCGGCGATGCTCACCTCGAGCCGCCCAGGGTTGAAGAGCTTTCCGGGTGCCGCAAGCTCGCGCTCGAGCAGCTCACATGCCACGAGCGTGCGCCGTAAAGCGTCGAGCAGCGGCTCGCCGTCCTCGACGAAGCCGCGCTTTCGGAAGCACACGAAACCCAGCCGACCACCTTGTTCGTCCAAGTAATAGTTCGACTCGTGACCGATGAGCGCGATCCCGGGCCCCTGAAACACGTGACGGTAATCCGCCACATCTACCAACACTTCTCCGAGGACACGTTCGGTTATCCACCGATGGAAGATGGGAATGACTTTGGGCACCAGCGTCGGGTCGAGATCCGACGCAAACACTTTGATCTGCAGCTTGTTCGGGATCATGGCTGTGCACCTGCTCCGGCTCCCGCGGGCGCGCCGGTCGAGGCCGTTACGTCTTTCACGCTCGATTCGTAAGCGTGGGAGGCGTCGATGAACAGCTGCGCTTCCTCCACCCGCTGCCTGGCTTGTGGTAGCGTGAAGGCGGATGAGCCGGCCTCACGGGCCTTGAGGTAGTGGCGCGAGAAGCGTCCACCGGGCGACGCCGCGTCGAACTCCCCCGTGTCGCCGAGTAGTCGGTCGAAGGCGGCAGCCACCGCAGCGGGGGATTCCGAAAGCGTCGGATGCAACCTCAGGCATGCCGCGCGCGCCGCATGCACCATGGCCGATAGCGCATGCCCCGCCGCGAGATCGGCGTTGCCTTCGTCCAATGCCAATTGCGCCTCGAAGATGAGGCGGTCGCTTTCGGCGAAGGCGAACTGGGAAGGAGAAATCACTTCACCGGCGCACTCGCCGACACCGATGTCGCCGATCGTGAACACCCGCACGTCGCCCCAATCCCGATACATTTCCGGCGCCTCCTCGAAGGAAGGCACAGGACACAGTTCGCTCACGAGCTCCTTGACGTGACGGCGCCCTACACGGTGCACCCACGCCTGGAAGGTTTCGTCTCCCTGCCGCTCACGCGCGAAGGCATCCGTAAGCAAGGTCACGGCTTCGGGTACGCGCTTGGAAGGAATGGCACCGATGGCCAGGCCAAATTCACGACCGTTGTTGGCCCAAGAACCACCGACCACGAGCTGGAAGTGCGGCACGCGTCGGCCGCTGACGTTGCGGCTGACGCCCAAAAAGCCGATGTCCGCGACGTGATGTTGGGCGCACGAGTTGAAGCAACCACTGCATTTGATGTGCAGGCCACGGACAGATTCGGGCAGAGTTTCGGCTTGCACGGCAAGCGAGCGCTTGAGTTCTTTGGCCAGACCTCGCGACGAAGAAATACCGAGTTTGCACGTATCCGTGCCTGGACAGGAGGTGACGTCCGTCAGTCCGCCAGCGCCGGCCTCTTGTAAACCTAATCGCTGTAGCTCGGTGTACACGGCAGGCACGTCGCTGTTGCGCACCGAACGCAACAGGATGTTCTGCTCGACGGTGGTGCGAAAGTCGTCGCCGCAATAACGACGAGCGAGCGCCGCTATCCCGCGCCCCTGCGTCGGCGTCAGGTCGCCCAGGGGCAGCTTGATGGTCACGGCGCTGTAACCGGCTTGGCGCTGCGCCTCGACGTTGTCGCGCAGAAAGGCGGGATCCACGCCTGCGGGGGCTGCCACATCGGTGGCGGTCGCAGCGGTTTCCGCGGATGGGTTCGACGCTAACTCGGGCTCCTCCATCAGCGTCTTCCAACGCGGATCGTACTCCAGCTGGTTCAGCTCGTGATTGACGCGGCTCTTGAACTCTTCGATGCCGACCTTCTTGAGCAGGAACTTCATGCGGGCGCGGGAGCGATTTTCGCGTTCTCCGTACTTTGCAAAAACCCGACACACCGCCAGCGACAGAGGCAACACCTTATCTAGCGGAACGAACGGGTCGAGCAGCTCAGCGGCGTGGGGCACCGGTCCTAAACCGCCACCCACATACATGGCGAAACCGCGTTCAACCGTGTCCCCTTGCTGGCGCACCTGGGCAATGCAGCCGATGTCGTGAAAGCCCGTAAGCCCGCAGGGTTTATCGGCGCAGCCGGAGAACGCTACCTTGAACTTGCGTCCGAGATCTTGCGTCTGGGGATGGCCGAGCAAGAAATGGGCAACGACGTTGGCGTAGGGCGTGACATCGAACGCTTCGTCCCGGCACACGCCGGCAATTTGGCACGCGGTAACGTTGCGGACCGAGTTGCCGCAGGCTTCTCGCGTCGTGATGCCGACCTCGGCCAAGCGCCGCATCAACGCCGGCGTGTCTTCCAGGTGAACGTAATGCAGTTGAACGTCCTGCCGAGTCGTAATGTGCAGAATCTGGTCGGAGTACTCTTCCGCTAGATCGCACAGCACTTCGAGCTGCTTAGCCGTCAGGCAACCGCTCGGGATCTTGATGCGCTGCATGCCCGGCGCGTCCCACAGCGTGTTCGGCCCCTTGGTGAGAGAGGCATCGAAGCCGAGAGTTTGCGACGCCTTGCCGTCGTGGCGGAACCCGTTGTCGTAACGCTGCCCATAGGCGCCACGCCGTAGGCGGGTTTCGGCGAAAACCTTGTCGTCGATACGCCCCTCGCGCTTGAGCGCAAGCTGACTTTCGTAGACGTCAATCTCCCGCGCCCAGTCCTCACGCGGACCGTCGTTGCCCGCGTTCTGCTTGACGCCGGCGTGGGCGGGCGGTGGTTCACCGCTCCGCATCGTGACTCCCTCGTTCGAGCTCTGTGGCTTCACTTCGGTCTCCTTGGTCGGCCCAGTCGTACGAGTGGGCAGCGCGGGGGGATCGGGTTGTGCGCCAGGCAATGAAACAAGACAAGCAAATGTTATTTGATAATTAGTCAAACGATGTCTAATTGAAGCCGTGGATGTCGTTTTAGCCCAGACTTTCTTGGAGGTGGCCGCAGCGGGAAGCCTGGCGCGGGCGGCGCAACGCCTGCACGTAACCCAAGCCGCGGTAAGCGCGCGCCTGCAGACGTTGGAAGGGCTGCTCGAGCAGAAGCTGTTCGTGCGTAACAAGGCAGGAGCACGTTTGACGCCCGCTGGCCGCGCTTTCTTGCCCTACGCCACTCAGCTGACCCAGGTGTGGGAGCAGGCGAAGCTGAAAGTGGCCACCGACGCTCAAGAACAAGCCGTGTTGTCCCTCGGCGGCGAACTCAGCCTCTCGAGCGCCATGCTCTTGAACTGGCTCGTGGCCCTGCGTACGAGTCGTCGCGGCACCGTGTTGCGCACCCAGGTAGACACGGTCGAGCGCCTCCTCGAGCAGGTACAGAACGGGACGCTCGATGTGGCGGTTCTGTACTCTCCCCACCGGCGTCCCGGCATCGAGACCCGCCTGTTGCTCGAAGAGGAGCTGGTCGCGGTATCGACCCAACCCGGGCGCACTCGCTTGGACTTGACGGACTACGTGTATGTGGACTGGGGCCCCGATTTTCGCGCTCAGCACGACCGGGTGTTTCCAGAATTGCGGGACGCCAATACGGTCATCGCACTCGGGCCCTTAGCATTGCGCTACGTGCTCACGCTCGGGGGCGCAGGTTATTTCCGCACGCGGGCGGTAGAGCCTCATGTCAACAGCGGGGCCCTGCACCGCGTCGAAGGCGCGCCGACCTTCTCTTACTCGGTGCACGCCGCCTTCTCTCGTCGCAGCGACCCGGCTCTGCTCGAGTGGGCGATCAGTCAGCTGCGCCCAGTCGTGCGAACGGCGGCTGAGGGTTGGGTTTAACCCCAGAGTTCGGTTCAGTTGGTCAACACAGCCGAACCGTGGGGTTAGGGCAGCAGTTTTAGCTCTCCGCTCGAGAAGTCGAAGCGCTGCCACGATGCAGCAAGTTCCGTGGCACGCGGCGCTCAATCGCCATCACGGTACGAACCACGGTTCCCTTGACGTCGTCCAGACGGCGCGCACGGCCCACGGGCGTAGGTGAATAACCGATCGGCGTCAACGCGCGGCGCACCTCGTAATTGAACCGCAGTGCTCTTAGCTGCCGAGCGGTAGCTGGCGTGTTGAAGATGATGGACAACGAAATCGACACATCATCGGGCCCGTTCTTGACGTGATGAGGGGCAAGAAACGGAATGTGCAAGGCCTCTCCCGGGGAAAACTCGAAGCACGTCGCCAGGTGATCGAGGTCCGGATCGTACTTTGGTCGTCGCTCCGCAGTGACGACGAAGTCCTCTTCAATCTCTGGGGGCACCAGCCGCGCGTCGTTGGGAGGGTAAACCCACACCTGCTTGCTCCCGCGGAACTGGAGCAGCATCGTCGAGTAACGGTCGAGGTGAAAGGGTGTGATGGCGTTGGGTGACGCGATGAACATGTAGAGCATCGGGTCTACCGCTTTTCGGCCGACGCCCCGTTGCTGCATGATGACTTCGACTTCGCTCAGCAGTTCGCGAAAAAGTGGCTGAAATGATGGCGAAAGCTCCGGCTGGCGGACCATGATATAGGCGTTGGACGTGCGCAGGTTCTCGAGCGTCTGCTCCAAAGACAAACCGGTAGGGTGGTCGATGTGCGCGCGGTCGAAGTTGGTGTTCCGGTCCACGAGTCCCTGTGAGAAGAAGACGTTCTCCTTCGGCAACGCCGGAATGATGCGCTCTAAGTTAGCAAGGGACATCGCGTCATGGTCGAGCAAGTCGTGCTTGAACTTGAACGCCTCGCGGTCGATGCGTTCGTACGGCAGCCCAGTGTCGAAATGTCGTCCCATAGCCATGGCCTGCAAGTAACGCTCGGAGCAGCAGCGGCAAGCCATGTAAATGTAGTGCGGGGCGCCACGCAGTGAGATTGCACCGCTACGGCACGCTCGCGTCCCTTGCTTTAGCCAGAAAACCCTTGCGCTCCGCTGTTGCGGAAGCATGAAGAGAAACCTACTGTACCCGCCATGCTCACTGCCGACATTGCCACGTACGAAGTAGCTCCGACCGCCGAGCAAACGGGTTCGGTCGTCTGGATGCACGGACTAGGTGCGAGCAACCACGACTTCGACGACGTGGTTCCTCTGCTCGACGCACCCGGCGTGCGCTTCATTTTCCCCGCAGCTCCAACCCGCGCCGTGACCATCAACGGCGGGATGCGCATGCCAGCGTGGTACGACATCCTGGCGTTCGAAGACCCTCCGCGCCGGGAAGATGCCGAAGGCGCCCGTGACTCCGAACGCCTGCTCCGAGGCGTACTCGAGCGGGAGCTCGCGCGCGGAGTGCCGAGCACGAAGATCGCGCTCGTCGGCTTCAGTCAAGGCGGCGCCATGGCGCTACACGTCGGTACGCGCTTCGAACAAGCTTTAGCTGGAGTTGGCGTGCTGAGCGGGTACTTGATCCTTCCCGCGCACTTTGCAGCCGAGCGGCATGCGGCTAATCAGCAAACGCCCATCTTGTTTTGTCATGGCATCAACGATCCAACGGTGCCGCTGCAATTGGGACGACGTGCCTACGATACCGTAAACGCTGCGGGTTACCCCGCCGCTTGGCATACGTTTCCCATGGGCCACTCCATGTGCATGCCTGAAGTGGACGTGCTTCGGGATTGGCTCGGTACCTGCGGTCTGCGCGGATGACCGGTTCTCGCAAGGCGGCCGCAGCAACCGTGCTTGACGGGGGCCTAGCGCTTGAAGCTCTGGCGATGGGATGACCCCCGGCCCTGTCGGTTACCTACTCCCGGTTACGCACTGCGCTTTTCGCCAAACCCAAGCCAGGCGTCCATGCTGAGCGAAGCCAGGTCGGCGGGCGCCGTTGCATGCAGGTGCGCGAGCGCCTTTTCGTTGAGCGCAGGCCACCCCTGCTCCCCGACATTACTTCGAAGTAGAGCGATGGGGACGGAGCTGCGCACCATGCTGGCCCAGAACTCGTCGATGTCGCCAACGCTCGCCGCTACGGTACAGCGCTCGATAGCCACGTTGATGAAGCCCGCCGCTTCCATCTCCTCGCGGAAAATGGCCGGCTCTTCCAGCACGGGCTCGCGCTTCGGTGCATTCTCATCCGAGGGCGGCATGATGGCCCCCAAAGCGCCGAACAACCACTGCATCAACGGCACCTGCGACAGCGGTAACCAACTCGACACACACGCCTTTCCGCCTGGACGCAGCACGCGATGCATCTCACCGAAGCCGCGGGCGCGGTCGGGGAAAAACATCAGCCCGAACATCGAAAGCGCGACGTCGAAGGTGTCGTCGCCGAACTGCAAGTGTTGGCCGTCCATGAACTTCGGCCGCACGAGCGCCCCGTGCAGCTTCCCGTCCGGGTCGAGCTTAGTGTGCAACCGCTCGAGCATGGAATCGGAGAAGTCGATGGCATCGACCTCGTACCCCTGCTCCGCCAAAAGTACCGTCGCCGTGCCGGGGCCACAGGCCACGTCGAGGGCCCGCCGACCATTACCGTCAGTTCCAACGCCAGCGATGGCGCGCCGTGCGAAGTCGGTGAAAGCTGGCCTTATCACCTCGTCGTAGGCAGCGGCAACCAACGTCCAGGGCTC
>CAZNZA010000169.1:8556-10543 GCA_964577325.1 uncultured Polyangiaceae bacterium | reverse complement strand
TACTCGAAGCAGCGTCACCTGTTCCCTTGTACTTACCGAACTCTGGACGCTCTCCTGCGCAACTCGCCGCGCAGCTTGCTCCAACAACTACCGCCCATACCAAGCCCGTGCGGGATAGCGCCCTCATCGCCTCTTCCTATCACGACGGGCGTTCAAGAAACAGCGCTAACCTGGGGCATCAGTACGAGCAGTCATCGCTGCGGTTGCAGCTACGGGACGTGTTCGAACCCTTACCTGCCCTGTCCGATGGACAATCGGGCAGATGGTTCGGACGAGAACCGGCCTGTCTGGTTGGCTGCGGGGGATGGAGATGCGCCTTTCACTTCAATCCCAACCCGATTGGCCATTGGTGTCGCGCAAGATCGCGTGCACGGCGTGAACCTGACTCCCCGACATTTTCATCATGTGCATGTCCAGGTGCCCGTCCGTCATGAAGTCGAAAACCGTGAAGCCAGCGGCGATGCCACGCACCTCATCGACGACGATGACCCGCGGCTCGAAGCCGGTGTCGCTAGAGTTGCCGGCGATACACGAGGCGCCAGTGCCGCACGAGAAGTCGCCACCCCCGTTCTCTAGACGCCTACAAGCAGGCGTGACATTGCAAACGCCGCTAGGAAAGGCGCGGAAGTACTTGTCAATCCAAGCGGCTAACTCCTCTCTGGTTGAGCGCTCTCCTTCAGGCACTTCATCATGCCAACCGATTTCATCGGCGATGCTGATGATAGCGGCGGGATCGGAAGGTACGGCAAAGTCCGCCGTGTAGTCCTCGGGGCGAACGACGATGGTTTCGATCTCCGTCATCTCGCCGGCTTCGACTTTGATACGAATGCCGATCGGTAGGTCCGTTGTTCCCTCGGGAATAACGGCTTGCGCCGCGACGCTGCACTGCTCGGTATCGAGCGCACGTTGGGAGTGCTTGGTGTCGCCGGCGTTCATCCAAAAGTCGGTGCTGCCGATGTCCGCCACTTGTGCGTTCTCGGTGAACTTGACGTTGGCAGCCAAGGGCAAGGTGGATGGATCGCCGGCGCTCAGCGCGGCAAAGTAATCGTCGAGCAGCCCGTCCAAGAGCTCGCGCGTGCACTCGGTGCTCACCGGTCCTGTCGTCTCGCCATCGCTAGTCGTATCCTCGCTCGTGCCGTCGCCGCCCGAAGTGTCATCGTCTTCGGAAGTGCCTGCGTCGGTCGCGTCCCCGGAGGTGGTGGTGTCGCCCGGGCCTTCGCCGGTCGAGGTGTCGTCGGGGCCGGTTCCGCCCCCGGACGTCTCCCCGCCTGGGCCAGCGGTCGTGTCGGACGAGTCGTCGTCGGTCGTGGAGCTGGGCGCGCCGCCCGTGCCACCCGTGCCCCCGGTTCCGCCGGTTCCGCCACCCGTCGGTCCCGTGGGGCTGACGGTTTCACCCGGAGCCGTGGTCGTGCCTGGACCGACCGTAGTGCCCGGACCGCCCGTGGTCTGTTGATCCGTCGTGGCAGAGGGATCAACGGAGTTCGACGGTTCGACCGGAGCGTTTCCCTCGGCGCCGTTTTTCTCCTCGCCACAAGCGCCGACCGTCAGCAGGAGGGCCAGAGGTGCAAAACTGGTGGAACGGAAAGGGGCAAGCTTCGAAGGGCTGCGGAGTGCCATACGCGCAACCCTATCAGAAGCACCTCTGCGGGCATGCGTACTCCGGACGCTTTGTCTAAAATGCACGGCGCTCGCAGTGTCTGCCTGTAACTTTTCACAGAGCGCCGGGCCAGATCGTCACAGCGCCACGCGCGCCAGCATTACTTGCCCCAGAGCGCGCCAAGCTCGAGTTCGATGGCCTCGAAAGGCGCACCTCGAATGAGCTCGTCGTTGGCGTGGGTGGCGGTCAACCGATAACTCGAACCATCTAACGTAAAAACTGCCGCATCGGCGTGACGCGGCCCGGGGCGCGGGCTCAGAGTGAGAGCGCCGTCGATGAGTTCGGCGACGACATGCGGCGGAGCCGCAAGCACGTCGGCGTAAGTGGCGC
>CAZNZA010000169.1:4031-8456 GCA_964577325.1 uncultured Polyangiaceae bacterium | reverse complement strand
ATGAGTTCGGCGACGACATGCGGCGGAGCCGCAAGCACGTCGGCGTAAGTGGCGCGCGCCGCGACAGCCCGGATCATTAGCGAAGCCTAGCACGTCTTGGGCACCCGCTGAATGCTTCGCCGACCTCGGTTTCGCCCGTCGCGGCGCTTCACCCCTCGCGGCGTTTGGAGGCGTCCCTGGTCACTCTGGCGAAGCGCCGGTACTCCTTGTGCTGCAAGTGACGGGCGTAGGCGTCGTGACGAGCCTGCAGGCGCAGGGCTTCGCGACCCACGGTCATGAAATTGAGCAATCGCTCCCCAGACAAACGCCCTTGGGAGATGGCAGTCTGGACCGCGCAACCCGGTTCGCTGCCGTGACTGCAATCGGTGAAACGGCAAGCTTGGGCAAGCGCCGCCACATCATCGAACCCGGCCGCAGCATCGTCGTCGGCGATCACCGCCAGTTCGCGCATGCCGGGCGTATCGATGAGCAGTGTGCCATCGGCCAAACGCACCATTTCGCGGCGCGTCGTCGTATGTTTACCTTTTGTGTCCATCGCCCGCACGCCTCCCGTGGCTTGCTGCTCGTGACCCAGAAGCGCGTTGACGAGCGTCGACTTGCCCACCCCCGACATGCCCAACAGGGCCACGCTTTGGCCGGGCCCGAGATACGGCGCCAGTCGCTCCAAGCTCCCGCTATCGTGAGCGCTGAGAGCGACGACGGGGATCCCCGCCAGGCGCGAAGCCAGCTCAGCAACGGTGGCTTTGCTCTCCTCGGCCAAGTCGACCTTGTTCAGTACCACGACGGGAACGGCCCCACCCTGCTGAACGGCTGCGACGTAGCGCTCGATCCGACGCGGATTCAACCCGCGCCGCAGCAACTTCGCCGTCGGGCCGAAGGCACTCACGATCAGCACCGTGTCGACATTACTGACGAGCAGCTGATCACCAGCATTGCCACCAGCAGCTGCGCGGCGAACGCACGAGGCGCGTTGCACGACGTCGACGACACGCGGGCGATCCTCCGGCCACAGCTGTACGAACGCCCAATCACCGACGGCGAGCGGCAGGTCGAGAGGCAGACTGGCGTCTATCATGGTGCTCCCCGCTGGCCATGATGGGTGTTCGTATGTAGTGAACGAGTCGATCAAACTGCCGTCACGTTGCTCCTTGGCCGTAATCAAACGACACACGCCGCGGTCGATGGCTCTCACGCGGCAAGGAGGAGCGACTAGTTCCGAGGCCATCCAGGCCTGAAGTTGAAAAGGCTTGATGCCTAATGCTTGAAGCGTAACAACGAGTGAGGACATGTAATGTCAATCCTAAATTCGAGGTGACTTACGGTAACCCGTAAGAATGATGGAGGGTCGAGCGCACCCGACGCTCGTGCGTCACGCGGCTCGACGTGGCGTCGAAAGGGCGCAAGGCGACTCGACGTGACGACGTCGAGTCGCGTCAGCGTGCATGCCGGCTAGCCCCGCCAGATCCGTCGCTTAGCCGGCGACGCTCAGACGAAGCAACGCGCTCCAGAGCGCAGAGCGCACGCTCAAACACCAAAATTCAGCCCCAATGAGCTGAATTTTGGCGAGAATTAACGCTCGACCTGCCTTTGGCACTAACGGTCTGAGCGGCGTCGGCTTCTCGACGAGAGCGAAAGGGCCGGCACTTGGACTGCTGCTAGAAGGTCTTCGGTGGCCATGCTCTCCCTTTCGACGTCGACGGCTCGACTGCCGCAGAACGCAAGGATAACTAACCTTACACCACGATCAAGCTTTTTCTACCGGACCCAAGTCTGACGTTGCTGTTCGGGGGACGCCTCACCCTCGGGCGTGTGCGGTGCAGCGTGCACAGGGTGTACAGCGTGCGCCGCAGGCGGCAACTCCTGATGCCCCAAGTGGACGCGTAGACCAGCGTGCCGCGACGCAAATTGGTGGAGGTGAGTGAAGCTATCCGCAGCCTGCTCCGGCTCCGCATTGAAGGTGCCAGGTTCGACGACGTGTTGCCATCCCCAAGCCGTGTGGCATCCATCGCCGGTAATCAGCTGCGGTCCCTCGGTGGTGCGCGCCACGAAGGCCATGCTGCCAGCCGTGTGGCCTGGCACATGCAATGCAAACAGCGACCCATCTCCAAAGACGTCGATGACCGCAAACGGGTCCTCGCCGCGGTCCACCACCGACCATTCGCGCAGCGCGTCGAAGCCTTCTAAGTTGGCATCGGTGGTCGACTGCGAGAACAGGTGCTGAAACTGAGTCTGGTCGACCTCACCGGGCCCCACGTAGATCGGCACTTGCTTGGGGATGTCCTGTAAACCCAGGATGTGGTCCAGGTGCATGTGGGTGAGAAACACTCCCGCAAGGGGCCGGTCGCGCTGTTCGAGCCAGCTTCGCGTGTCGGTATGGACGACGAGCGTCTCCCAATTCATGGCCTGTCGAACCAGCCACCCTACGGGCATGTCCTCGGAACGCTGAGCCACTGAGCGAGCCACGCCGGTGTCGACCAGGTAGTCGCCGAACTGCGGATGCTCCAGCAAGTAGAAATAGATGTGGATGGGCTCCGAGCGATCTTCGAGCTCTGCGTGCTGCGCACGCGGGTGCTCGAGATTGAGCAACCCGTCGAGCGGGACCTCCCAATCGGCGGCCACCACCTTATGCAGGCGGATGGGCCCAGGTTCCGTCAGCGAAGCCTCCAATCCGGCAATGCTTCCCGGCACGCCGAGTTTTGCCTGCACCACGGGATGCGTCGCCTGAGCGCAGCCCGCCGCGCCCCCAACCGTTGCGGCCAATATTCCTGCAAAAATCCAAAGTCTCATCGGTGTTCTCCTTATCGTGGCCCGGGTGCTTCCCCTGAAGGCCTCGACGCTCACTCTGATGCATGCGTACAAGCATTGAAATTGCCTATTTTTGCATGCAAGCATGCGTCAGCGTATGGCTACCGCCCCTGCCCCTCACTCCTTGAGCTGGTCTGACCTCGAGCTGTTCTTAGCCGTGGCGGAAACCGGGAGCTTCAGCTCCGCGGCACGCCGTTTACAGGTAACCCAACCCACGGTGAGTCGGCGTATCGCTGCGCTCGAAGAATCGCTAGCAAGCCCTCTGTTCTTGCGCAACGTCGAGGGCGCCAAACTGTCCGAGGCTGGAGAACGACTGCTGCCCGCGGCGCAGCAGATGGCGCGCTGGGCGGCAGAGGCAGGTCGTTCAGTGGCAAGCTTTAGTGACGCGGTGGAGGGAGTCGTTCGCCTAGCGGCACCACCCGGCCTCGGCTACGACGTCATCGTGCCGCTAGCCGCCACGCTGCGTGAGCGTCTGCCGAGCGTACGTCTGGAGCTGTTAACTGGAATCGAACACATCGACCTGGCGCGAGGGCAGGCGGATCTTGCGCTGCGCACGCGCCGTCCAACTCAGTCCGATCTGATGACGCCCTTCGCCGTGCGGGCAGAGCTTGGGGTGTTTGCTGCTCCCGAGTACGCTCGAGAGCTGTCGACTCGCAAACCTGGAGCACTGACCGTGGCGGACGTGGACTGGGTCACGTGGTCATATCCCAACGAACACCTCCCCCCGCGCCCGGAGTTGGAGCGGCTCATCCCGCACTTCGAACCGGCGTTCGCCTCCAACGATTATCTAGCCCAACAGCGCGCTGTTTCGTTGGGCCTAGGAGCCATGATCTTGCCCAACACGTATCACCCAGCGCAATCCATGGATCGTCTAATCCGGCTCCCTGTGGCGCTGCCGTTGCCGCGCGGTGAGTTCTACCTCGTGTGCGCCAAGACGATGCGCTGGGTTCCGCGCGTGCAAGCCGTCATCGAACAGCTGCGGACTCTGATGCTGTCCATCGAGGGCGCCCAGCCGCTCGAGTAGCGCCTGGATTAACGAGGAAAACTGAGCACCGGCAACTGCTCGACGTATCGAGCCGCCCGCGCGCGCGCGGCATCGACGGTGTAGCAGCGCAGCGCTTTGCTTCGAGCCTGCTGCTCGAGCCTGCGCCGCTTTTTTTCGTCCACCAAGAGCTCCACCAGGCAAGCGCGCAACTGCGGCACGTCCCCTGGTGGAAACACCACGCCTGCCCCGTCGAGGATAGTCGGAATGTCGGCCACAGCGGCGCCGACGGTGGCCTTGCCCATGAACAGCGCATCAAACAGCTTCGCCGGCGTTTGCCCAGCGGAACTCGAGCCCTCGCGCGAGGGAATGACGATGATGTCGGGCATGCTGAGCACGTGCGGGAGCTGCTCACTCGGAAACATCGGCGTGATGCGCAAGCGCTCGGGTTCAATCATCGAGCGCATGCGAGTCAAAAGAGCCCGAGCCACGGGTTCATGCTCGTCGACACCAGCGAGTAAGACGCCCGGAGCCAACTCAGCGTTTACGTCGCGCGCTGATATGCCAGCCACCGCGGCCACCAGATCGGTGACCCCTTTGTGTGCGCGTATGGTGCCAACGAAGCCCACCCAGCGCCG
>CAZNZA010000169.1:0-3931 GCA_964577325.1 uncultured Polyangiaceae bacterium | reverse complement strand
CCGGCGTGGAAAAGATCGTGCTTTTCATCGCCATCAGCCGGGTGAGCAGCGAGCGACGGGACGACCCTCGAGCTGTAGCCTGTCTTTTGCGCGAGGTACAAAAGTGTCCGTGGTTGGAGCTTCGTTCTGTATTCTGGAAGAGCAACATCGGGCGTGACTTCAGCTCCGCCGCAGTGTGCTTGAACGCTATGCGCGACAGTGCCGCTGCGGAAGACTTCGTCATGGTTCGTAATCGCAGCGCATACGGCCCCTTCGAGGACAGTTGGTACGCCAAGTACGTCGTCCAGTATGAACGCTTTGCCAATACGGGTTTGGTCGGCAGTACCATCAACTTTTTGGGACATCCCCTCAGACCCACACCGAATCCCGCAACCCACGTTCAGACGTACGTTTACCTGAGCCAATGGAAGCACTTGGAGCCATTCTTGACGGACTACCCGGGAGCGCGATGTGCCGAACGCCTCGACTTGATCGAGCAAGGGGAAATCGGATTGAGCCAGTCGATCATGAAACGCGGACTCGGCTTGAGCTGTTTACAATGGTCGGATACCTGCTTTACCGCAGAGCAGCCCAGGGCACCTGAACTGCCCGCCGAAGATATCAAGTCGTTGGTCAAAGGCCTGCCGTTCACTCATCGCTCGAATCGATACTTTTGGCAGCCCCGCTCGCTGCTCGCTCTATGCAAATGGTTCCTTCACCGTTACTGCTGGAGTTGGTTGCGTCCGAAGCCGTTGCCACTTCTGACCCAGTCGATGGATGAGGGTCAATCCGCGTTCCTGCGGTTCGACCACCAATAATTGGCGGCTATTACACCTAGCAGCAGCAGCGCGATGACGACGCGCGCGGGGACGTCCAGCCGCGCAAGGGAGGTCTGATAACCAAGAGCGGTGACGCTCAAGCCCAGGATCAATACAGCGTTCGGGATGAGACGCCGCTGGTACAACCAGCTGCCCGTCAAGCGCACCTGGATCACGAGCAACACGATGCTCGATAGTCCCAGGGCCGCTGTCGTGGCAAAGGCCGCGCCCGTAATGCCATACTCGGAGATGAGCACCGCATTGAGAACTACGTTGACGACGAGCGCCAGAATAGTCGTCTGCAAAAGCGGTTTGCTTTGACCCAAACCGAGGACCACTACCGCAGACAGGCCCAAAAAGCCCTGCACCAGCTGGGAGACCAGAAGCACGCTGAACGCCTGTGGTTCGAGGACGTAATCCTTGCCCGCAAGAAGGAGTAACTCGGCCGGAAACAGCAGCACCCCGACGCCAATGACCAGTTGTATGGTCGATATGCGGTGAACGGCGTAGCTGAACACCTCCGCGAGGCGGGCGCGTCCTTGCATCACGCTGACGACCGGAATGATCATCTGGTCGTAGCCTTGCCTGGCTGCTCGAACGCCTGCAGAAAGAGTCGTCATCACGGCGTACACGGCAGCCGGAGTGGGCCCTAGGATGAGCAACAACATCCACAAGTCCGCCCGCAGCAACAGCCCAGCGAACAGCTCGTTGAGACACAAAGGAAACGAGTAGCGCAGCAGTTGGCTGTCAGGGCGCGCCATCGGCCAGTACACCATTGCCGGCATGATGCGCTTCGTGGCCGCGACGATCAGAACCAGTCCGATCACGTTCGATGCAATCAAGCCCGCAGGCAACGCCCAACGGTCGAGTCCCACGACGAGCAACAGAAGCGAGATGCACGGCGCCAGGGCATAGACGAAGGCTTGGTTGAGAAAGATGCGAAACTCTGGACGCTTCACCCCATCGAGAGCGCCGGCGTGGATGTGAAGCAGACTCCACGCAGGCAACGCACTGAAGCAGGCGATGACGAAAAGACCATCGGCATCCTCCATGCCAGGGGCCAGAGCCAGCAGTCCCAGCGCGTGAGCCACCGTCACCAACGCCAGCACGCCAAACGAAAGCGTGAGAACCGCCCAGCTGGAAGCGTTCAGACCCTGAAAAGCAACCTCGGGCGTCGAGCGATGGTGGGCAAAGTACCACGTCAGCCCTCGGTCGAGACCGAGGGAGGTGAGCTTGGAGATGGTCAACACCAACAACTGCAGCGATACGTACAGACCGAAGACTTCAGGCGGAAACGCCCGCGCCAGCAGGATCACCAACACGGGTGCAACGTTGCCGGCAAGCATCCCGAGCGCCGTCAGTCGCGCTCCACTGCTCAGAAACGTCTTCTGTTCGGCAACTTCGGCCGAGTCCAACTCTTCCGCAGGAGGCACCACTGAACGGCCGCCTTGGGCCGAGGACGGCGGTGGCACAGTCATCCCCGGGCCGCGCCAATCCGGTGCGCACTTGGAAAAAAGGGAAGTCGACCAGACATGGCGCGAGCCCTACCCTACCTCGACACGCTTGATGAGCACAATTGTGGCTCCAACAGCGCCTTTTTGGCCGAATGTCGCGCTGGAACCGTCAGTGGTCGCCGGATGTGAACCGTGCGCTTTGGTTCGTCCCTGTGGTGGGCGTGTCCATCCCGTCGGCGCGTCCAGTCCACCCGCGAGCCTGCAGTTCACTGTGGGATCGCTTGTGATGCAAACTTTCTATTGTCAGAACGCAGGCAGAGCCAAGGGTTTCAGACAGTTGGACTCTAGCTCGGCCCTGAGGGAACGTCTGTGCATGCATTCGACTCGGCTGGGCCGCGAACAGGGACTCCTGACGTCCAACCCTTCAGGTACCCCCGGATGGGGCGCGACCGTCGTGGCGCTCGCGTTGGCGACCGGGTGCTCCCAAAGCGGGCAGAGCAATACTGAAAACACGGGTTCGCTCACGCCTGCCCCGCCACCGAATACCAGCGTTCCGGTACCGGCGACTTCGGACGTGGGGGGAGAGCAGCCCGTCGGCGTCGCGCCGTCTCCACCTCCCGTGTCCCCCGGTACTGGTGACACACCCACTGGCGAGAACCCCTCGCCCGACGTGCCTCCCGTGACGTCGCCTTCGGGTGGTCCGGACGGTCCCGGCCCCGTGCCTCAGCCGACCAACACCGCCCCGAGCCCCACCGAGTGCGAACCTGAACCTCCGCCACCCGCCCAAACCTGCACCGACAACATCAACGAAGACGAGCCGGACCTGCCGTGCTCGCAGTGGGTCGAATGGGGGACGTGCGACGAAAGTTGGATGATCGAACGCAACGTGTGCGACCGGAGCTGCGGACGCTGTACGGGAGATGAAATCGTTCCCGCGCCGGCACCGGTGAACACGTGTCAACCCACCGCCTCGGACGCAGGTGCGCCGCAAACGCCGCAAAGTGCTCCGCCGGTGATGACCAATGGTCCCAAGCTCCCGCCGATAGAGGGGGGGCAACCCGGCTTTACGACGCGCTACTGGGATTGTTGCAAGCCGCACTGCGGGTGGCCGGGTAACTCGGGTAATCCGATCTCCAGCTGCGACAGCAACAATAACAACATGGGCGGCGATTTCAATGCCGGCAGCGCTTGCACCGGTGGCCCGGCGCACATGTGCTGGAACTTCGTGCCGCAAACGAACGGCGACAACATCGCGTTCGCTTATGCCGCCCACAACGGCGTTGGCTGCGGCACCTGCTTCCAGTTGGACTTCACTGGAGAGTCAAAGAACCCCAAAGAGGACGGCCATGATTTCGGGTCGCAGTCCTTGAAAGGGAAGTCGATGATCGTGCAAGTCATCAACACCGGCGGCATCGAGCCCGGTCAGTTCGACCTGCTCGTCCCCGGGGGTGGCGTGGGCGAATTCAATGCCTGCTCCGACCAATGGGGCGGCGCCGACCTCGGGGAGCAGTACGGCGGCTTCTTCTTGGCGTGCCAGAAAGAGCACGACTTCGAATACGAACCCGCCCGACAGTGCGCCCGAGAGTGGTGCGACAGGGTCTTCAGCGACAAGCCAGAGCTGCACGCTGGCTGCTCCTGGTTCGTGGAATGGTTCGCATTGGCCGACAACCCCACGATGCA
>CAZNZA010000168.1:8377-10573 GCA_964577325.1 uncultured Polyangiaceae bacterium | reverse complement strand
TGTGCGGTACTTGGGCAAGCTGTCCAGGGCGATGGCAGCTTCCCCCGGTGCGACGCCGGTACGCGCCAGCCGGGTCCCCCCTCCTTCAAAAGGTCCCCCTGGGCCGGGGCGCCCCGCGTAACTTGACGGTCCCAGGGCGTACCTCGACGGGCGGCGTATCTCGGTGTATGCGTTGCGCCGGGACGCCGGAGCTAGGCATCAGCCCGGATATGAGGCATCATTGAGGCGTGGATGACATCGATCGCGAGCTCGCTGAGCGAGCAGCCACCGCGTATGACGACAACGGCGTCGATCGCAGTCTGATTCGGGCCAGCTTGGCGAGAACGCCCACGGAGCGACTCATCAGTCTGGAGAACTTTCTCCAGACGCTCGCCACGGCACGTCGCATCCTGACGCCGGTAGGCAAGGCAGATGCCCGAGCTAAGACGGATTCTTGAGGTTCTGGCCTCGCATGAGGTCGACTTCATCGTCGTTGGCGGTCTAGCCGCGGTGCTCCAGGGCGCCCCGACTACGACCTATGACGTCGATATCGTTTACTCTTTAGCGAAACCCAATCAAGAAAAGTTGCTCCGGGCCCTCGAAGAGCTCGATGCCACCTTCCGCGGTGACCCGCGCAGGCTTCGCCCCAACCTTTCGCACCTGGATTCTAAGGGGCACAAGCTCCTAACCACTCGTCTCGGCGATCTCGATTGCCTGGGGACGATTGAAACTGATACGACCTATGAGGACTTGCTCGAACACGTCGATTGGATTGAAATCGATAGCCGAGCTACGCGCGTCTTGACGTTGGAGCGGTTGATCGAGGTCAAGCGAAAGCTGAAGCGCCCCAAGGATCAGTTGATGTTACTCCAGTTGGAAGCGACGTTGGACGAGCGCGGGAAGAGCTGACGGTTAGGCCACGATGTGGGCGCTCGCTCTTACGGTCGTCGGGGCGTCTTGGAGGACGCCTGCCTTTTCCAGTGCCTCGACTTATGCACCGGGAGAAGAGGAGCAAGGTTCACCTCGGCGCCAGTCTTTTGGGGTGCGGCCGGGCCTCGTGACCGAAGGTGGACCCTTGACGACTGTCTCCGGCTAGCGCAGATTGGCCGCAGACTGGCCGCTAGGTGCATGGGCTATACTGGCGTTAATATGAAGCAAGAGCACGAGAACTTGCGGTACACGGTGGATGCTGTGCCTGTGCGGCAGCAAGTCGAACGGGATCAGAGGACAAGCCAGATCCACAAGCGGATGCGTCTGGCGCACTTCGCGTCGGAGGTTTTGCGAAACTCTCGGGTGCCGAGACGAGGCAAGCTCAGCCGATGGCTGACGCACACGATCCTGCCGCCGCTCGGGGAATCGGTGGTATGTCCCACGGCTATGGGGTTCTCGCTCGTAGTCGGTGAAGGTGACGGTGAAAACTACTACTACAATGGGATATACGAGCCGGGGACGCTTGACGTGATGAAGCAGTGTCTCCGAGAAGGAGACACCTTCCTCGACATAGGCGCGAGCATAGGGCAGATGACGCTGCACGCGTCGCGTTTGGTGCAGCCGGGTGGGCGAGTGCTTGCCTTCGAGCCTCATCCAGCCAGGTTAGCGAGTCTTCTTGATGGTATTACCATCAACCATGCGCAGAACGTCGTCGTCTACGGTTGTGGACTTGGAGAGGAAGAGGGAGCTGTCACGCTGTACACGGATCGTGTTAGTCCGTCTATGCTATCGAACGCCGCAAGCGAGTCAACGAATCATCGGGTATCGGTGAAGGTTATGGTGTGCGACCAGATCCTGGAGGCCGAAGGCGTTGACCAGGTTCGCATGATGAAGCTCGATGTAGAAGGTTACGAATTGAACGTACTGCGAGGCGCTCGGAGGCTGCTTTCCACGGCTTCGGCTCCCATCGTTTGCATTGAGCACACGTTTAATGACGCCGATCCGAAGGCGCCCTTTCACTTCCTGCGTTCCCTCAACGACTATCGGTTCTTCTGCTTGGCCAGTGGAAAGGGTCGCGAGTCACGGCTGGTCGAGCTCGGAGCTATCGAGGAGCTGAAACGTTCCGACAACGTATTCGGTTTCCTTCCGAGTCACCTGGATGAACTCGAGGGTGGCGGTTTGTTCGCCTGATCATACCTGCCAGTTCTCGACCCTGAGCTCCCGGACTCGCCGAAACTCACGTTCGTTCTCGGTGACCAGCGTCAGGCCCAAGCAACGCGCCTGAGC
>CAZNZA010000168.1:0-8277 GCA_964577325.1 uncultured Polyangiaceae bacterium | reverse complement strand
ACGACGCGTAGCGTGCGGGAGGTGACGAGTCCGGACGCATGACGAAAGCATGTGCCAGGCATATGCCTTCGTCAACCATTCTGCGGGTGAGTCCCCGGAAGGGATTCACCGCTCAACGCGTCACGGGACGTGTGCAGGGCCCGCAATCGAGCACGTCGCCGCAGCCGTCGGGAGCGAAGCCGCATTGGGCGTTCAGCTCTTCGCACGTCTTGGGCGTACACTCGGGGGGAGGCGGCGGATCACCCACGCACGCTCCGAGGTCGAACAACATGTATAACAGCACCTTCTCTTGATCGGTGAGGTCGCCGACGCAGTGCCCGGGAAATTGCGCATCTCCGAAGCTGCCAGTACTACCGCCGCTGCCTTCGGTCGCCGCCACGTGGAACCCACTGTAAGCGACGCGGCCGCAGGAGGCCTCGTCTGGAGCGCCGTAGGGTGTGTTGAAGGAGAACTGTTGAACGCGTGCGGCACCTTCCGTGCAATCGCCGTCGCCGTCAGTATCGTCGCAGTGCAGGAACTCTTCGACGTGTTCACCGAGGGAGAGCACCTGGCTGCGCGGTTGAATGATGGTGAAGGTGTTCTCTGGCGGACTGACCACCTGTTCGTTGGTCAGCCATGCCGTGAAGTTGTCGATCCGGGGGCTGGCGTTGGGGCTGTCGAGCGATATGAAGCCGGTTCCCACCTCGACGTTGGCGGCGGCCGTGGCGTTGGTGCTCCACGTGGCAGCGGGACCCAAACCGGTTTCGACGGCGGCTGCTTCGCTGTACGGCTCGTCGCCGTTTTCATATAGCCAGGTGAAGCTCAAGTGGCTCGCAAACATGCGTCCGCCGCTGTTTACGTATGACCGTACGTTGCCACCAGACGCTTCTGCCTCTCTAAAGCCATTGTCGTAACTCGGCCCTTCGCAGTCGGCAACGACCATGTCGTAGCGCTGCAGGCGTTCCAGGCTGCTGTAGAGCTCTTCGGCATGAGGTGTTTCGGCGTCTATGGAGGCTCCCGCTGGGCTAGTCGCGCTCCCACCACGGTACAAGTGAATGCGTGAGGCGGCAGTCCCGTCGGTGCCGGGATTGCTGAACTCCGAGTGGGCCAACCCCATCTTTTCGAACACGCACTCCATGGCATCGATTTGCCCGGTGGACACCGCGATCTTTGGCAGGTGAACGAAAAGACCGTCCGTCATGTTGCGGGGTAGACGCGTAGGGTTGTCGGGCAATGCCGTCGGCAACTCGACGGTCTGGCAGGCGGATGACTCGGGCACCGTGTAGCGCACGGCGCGCCGAAACTTACCAGCCTTGACCACCAGCGTGAACTCATGGCCCACCGGCACGTACTCTTCGATGGTAAAAGCGCCGGTGGCGTCGGTGATCGCTCCGAACAGCACGTCCCCGAGCTGGGTTTGCTGGTCCTCGCAACGGTCGCAGGCCGTCCCCCCGCTGGGGATCCCGACCGGGATCTCGGGCAACTCGTCGACGTTATTTTGTAGGATGTACACCAGAGCGTTGGGGACGCCCACGTGGTTGCCCGTGTCGTCATCGCTGCGTCCGGGCGTGATGACTCTCCCCGTCAGACGTGTGGGTTGAGCCTCGTCTTCGCAATCCGGCAGGAACGAACACAGCTCGCACGACCCCCCGCCGCCCGCCTCGCACTGAGTAGGACCGTCGATGCCGCCAACGCACACTTCGCCGCTCGCACACTCCAATCCCTCGTCGGCGCAGTTGATCACGTTTCCGCATTCGTCCGCCACGTAGCCGCAAGCCCATTGCAGCTCGGCACAGGTGAAGGTATCGCAAGTGTCCGGCGTGGAAGGCGTGGCGATGATTTGACCAGGGGTCGACGGCACCGGGACGGCCGTGCCCGGTGACGGTTCGGTCGACGTGGTCGGGGGTTCGGGGGAGCTGGGTTGCGGAGCCGTGCTCGGTCGATCGAGGATCGGGCCGTTGCCTTGGGTGGTGTCGCTGGCGCTGCTGCAACCGGCCAGGCCCATGGCCAGGCAGATCGCAGAACCGAGCCAAGAGACTGTTCGTACGCTTAAAGAGCCGAGGGTGAGGGTGCGCATGGCGAGGAGTGAATCGGCTCCCGATCGCGTTTCCTTCGCGCCGTGTGCGGTTCGTTCGCGGTTCGTATTGATCTGTCACACAGCGTCCGTAGAAATTGTAGCTAGGCGCTAATTTTCCAAGTAACCTACCCGAACGCCCATCGCCGCGGTGCTTTCCAACGTCAGGCCCGCCTGCAACTCAGAAAGATGAGGACGACATCTCCAGCTCGCGCCTCGACTCCCGTCGGCGGACATAGTTTATCCAGGTTAACCTGGGGCAAGCGCACGTCGTCGATGAGTACGACCGGGGACGCTCAACACCCCTCATTTTCGGCCCGGCGGGTCCCCTTTACTCCAGGTGGGATAGTGGTGTACGTCTCGCGACCATAGGTCCATGCGCCGGGTCGCACTCACGCGTTCGTTCCTGGAGCGGCGGGCATGGGCGAGCGGCGTCGGCCGCCTGAAACGACGGCCCCAGCGGTCACCGATGCAAACGCCTGAGGATAAACGACGATGAGCGCCTTCGATCACAAGGTTTTAGCGATCACTGGGGGCACGGGCACTTTCGGCAACGCGGTACTCGAGCGCTTCTTGAGCTCGGACATCGCGGAGATCCGAGTGTTCTCGCGCGATGAGAAGAAGCAGGACGATCTGCGCCGCCACTATCGGAGCGACAAGGTGAAGTTCTACCTGGGCGACGTGCGCAACCGCACCTCCATCGAAGATGCTTTGACCGGTGTCGATTATGTGTTTCACGCCGCGGCGCTGAAACAGGTGCCATCTTGTGAGTTCTTTCCGATGGAGGCGGTGCATACCAATACCATCGGCACCGATAACGTGCTGCATGCGGCCTCGGCCAAGGGCGTAGAACGGGTGGTCGTGCTGTCGACGGACAAGGCGGTCTATCCCATCAATGCGATGGGGATTTCGAAGGCAATGATGGAGAAGGTGGCCGTGGCGAGGGCCCGGGTCGCCAAAGGCAGGACGACGATCTGCTGTACGCGCTATGGCAACGTGATGGCCAGTCGCGGCTCAGTCATCCCGCTGTTCATCCGCCAGCTTCAGGAGGGGGCGCCGCTGACGCTCACGAATCCCAAGATGACGCGCTTCATGATGGACATCAATGGAGCTGTGGAGCTCGTGCTGTGGGCATTCGCGCACGGGCGACCTGGAGACATCTTCGTTCAAAAAGCCCCTGCCGCGACCGTCGAGACGCTCGCCCTGGCCCTGAAGAGTCTGTTTGCCGCCGATAACCCGATCCAGGTCATCGGTACGCGCCACGGTGAGAAGCTATACGAGACGTTGCTGACCCGCGAAGAACTCGCCGTCGCGGAGGACATGGGTGAATATTACCGGGTACCGGCCGATTCACGCGATCTCAACTACGACTTGTACTTCGACAAGGGGACGAGTGCCTTGTCGGTCAAAGCGGACTACAACTCCGACAACACCCACCAGCTCGATGTCGAGGCCATGAAGCGCCTGCTCGAGTCGCTGCCGATCGTCCAACAAGCCCTCGCTGGGGAGAAGATCAATGAGTAAATCCGTCCTCGTTACTGGGGCCAATGGTTTCATCGGCAAGAATCTCGTCGTGGCGCTAGGGCGCCGTCAGGACGTGGAAATCTTGCCGTTCGACGTCGAGAACTCGGCTGACGAACTGCCGCATCTCGCTGCCCGGGCCGACATCGTGTTTCACCTCGCGGGGGTGAATCGTCCGTCGAATGCCCACGAGTTTACAACGGGCAACGCTGACCTGACGCAGCAACTGTGTGCAGCCCTAGCCAGCTCTGGACGCGCCACCCCCCTCATCCTTTGCTCGAGCGTTCAAGCGGCGCTCGACAACCCCTACGGCGTCTCCAAAAAGGCCGCGGAAGAAGCCGCCTTCGCCTATGCGCAAGCCCACGACGCCCCCGTGCACGTGTTTCGGCTCCCGAATGCTTTCGGCAAGTGGTGTCGACCGAACTACAATTCCGTGGTTGCAACGTTCTGCCACAACATCGCCCGTGGTCTGCCGATTCAGGTCAACGATCCCGACCGAACGTTGGAGTTGGTGTACGTCGACGACATCGTGCGCGCGTTCTTGGCGATCCTCGACGGCCAAGTACCTCGCAAGGACGGCGTTTACGCGTGTGTCGACCCCGTCCATCGCATCTCCCTCAGTGCGCTGGAAACACTCTTGCGCAGCTTTGCGGAGAGCCGCTCAACCCTCGTCGTTCCAGACATGAGTGACGCCTTGACGCGGAAGATGTACGCCACCTATGTCAGCTACCTGCCGGAAGACAGCTTCAGCTTTGCCCTCGAGCGGCGTGAGGACGCCAGGGGCTCCCTGGCAGAGATCCTGAAGTCGCCCCACACGGGCCAGCTCTTCTTCTCGACCACCAAACCGGGGGTGACGCGCGGCAACCACTACCACGACAGCAAGATCGAGAAGTTCATCGTGTTGAGTGGCGACGCCGTCATTCGATTCGAACACATCCTCTCCGGCAAGCGCATCGATGTACCCGTGTCAGGTGCCGACATGAGAGTGGTAGACATTCCTCCGGGTTACTCCCATCACATCCAAAATGTCGGCAGTTCCGAGCTCGTCGTGTTGTTCTGGGCCAATGAGCTGTTCAACCGCGACGCCCCCGATACCTACGCTCACGAGGTCAGCCGTGGATAAGTTGAAAGTAATGACAGTTCTGGGCACACGTCCGGAAATCATTCGATTGTCCCGCGTCATGGCCGCCCTGGACGCCAGTACCGACCACGTGATGGTCCACACCGGCCAGAACTACGACTACGAATTGAACGAGATTTTTTTCGAAGATCTCGAAATCCGTCAGCCTGACCACTTCCTCAACGCTCACGGCGCTACTCCGGCGGCAACCGTCGCGCAGATCATCAGCTCGGTCGACGAGGTCATGGCCAAGGTGCAGCCCGACGCCGTGCTCATTCTCGGCGACACCAACAGTGCCATGGCCGCGTATGCCGCCAAACGTCGGAAGATCCCGGTCTTTCACATGGAGGCAGGTAATCGTTGCTTCGATCAGCGCGTTCCCGAAGAGATCAACCGTAAGATCGTCGACCACATCTCGGACATCAATCTCCCCTACAGCAGCATCTCCCGGGAGTACTTGTTGCGCGAGGGGCTAGCCCCCGATCGCATCATCAAAACCGGTAGCCCGATGATGGAAGTCATCCGCTACTACATGCCAAAGGTGGAGCGCTCGTCGATCTTGCGCGAGCTCGGTCTGGAACGGGGCAACTACTTCGTGGTCAGTTGCCATCGGGAAGAAAACGTCGACAGCGACAACATCAGCCGTTTCCTCACCGTGCTTCAGTCCCTGGTCTCTACGTACGGCCAAAAGGTGATCGTGACGACCCACCCTCGGACGCGCAAGAAGCTCGAGCAACTCGAAAACGTCGAGCTGAGCTCGCAGGTGCAATTGCTCAAACCGTTCCGTTTTTCCGACTACTTGCATCTGCAGATGCACGCCCGCGCGGTGCTGTCCGATAGCGGCACCATCACCGAAGAAGCCTCCGTGCTCAACTTCCCTGCGCTCAACCTGCGCGAAGCCCACGAACGTCCAGAGGGCATGGAAGAAGCAGCGGTGATCTTGACGGGCATGAGCAGCGCACGAGTGCTACAAGGGCTCGAGATCTTGTCCCGTGCCCCGCGCGGCGCGGAGCGGCTGCTGCCCGTGGTCAAGGATTACGACGTGCCGATCGTCTCGGAAAAGGTGGTGCGCGTCATCGCCAGCTACGTGGACGTCGTAAACAGAGAGGTTTGGAAGAAGGCTCTGGCGTGAGGATCCTCCTACTGAGTCAGTGGTTTGATCCAGAGCCGACGTTCAAAGGTTTGCTGTTCGCGAAAACCCTAGCCGCACGCGGGCACGAGGTGGAGGTACTGACCGGGTTTCCCAACTATCCCGGCGGCAAGCTCTATCCCGGTTATGCAGTGCGACCTTGGCAACGCACGGTGATGGACGGCATCGTCGTCAACCGGGTTGCCCTGTACCCGAGCCACGACAAGAATCATGTGAAGCGCGCGGCCAACTACGCCAGTTTCGCACTCTCGGCGGCGACGCTGGGCCCTCTGCTCGTGAAGGCACCCGACGTCATCTACACCTACCACCCTCCGGCAACGATTGGCCTTGCCGCAGCCGCCCTACGTGCTCGTTTTGGCGCTCCGATCATTTACGACATCCAAGACATGTGGCCCGATACCCTGGCGAGCCTGGGGATCATCAAACATCCACTGCTGACGAGCGCCATCGACGCCGGCATGAAGGGAATATATGCCTTGGCTGAACAGATCGTCGTGTTGTCGCCCGGGTTCAAGAAACTGCTCGTGGAAAGGGGCGTTCCCGACGCCAAGGTGAGCGTGATCTACAACTGGACGTTCGAGGCTGGCGCCGCCGCTGCACGCGATGAGAACCTCGAGCGCGAGTTAGGACTTGCCGGCAGGTTCAACGTGGTTTTCGCCGGCACGATGGGTATGGCTCAGGGCCTCGACACGGCGCTCGAAGTCGCACCCCTGTTGGCGCAGCGGGCTCCCCACGCTCAATTGGTGTTCATTGGTGGCGGCGTGGAGCGCCAGCGGCTGGAAGAGCATGCAAAACAACGCGGCCTGCGCAACGTTCGCTTCCTACCCCGGGTCGATCCATCGCAGATGGGTCCCATCCTTGCTGCCGCAGACGCAACCCTCGTCCACCTGATCGACAAGCCGCTGTTCCGCATCACCATCCCTTCCAAAATTCAGTCGTACATGCTTGCTCGGCGGCCGCTGCTGTGCGGCGTGCGGGGAGACGCCGCCGCCGTCGTTCAAGAGGCCGACTGCGGCGTGGTCTTCGAGCCGCAAAACCCCCTCGCCATGCTCGAGGCCACGATGCGCTTGATCGACCTGCCCGCCAAAGAGCGCGAAGCGATGGGCCAAAGAGGGCACGACTTCTACCAGCGCCGGATGAGTCTCGAGGCCGGAGTTGTGGCCTTCGAGAAACTGTTCGAGCGCATCAAGCTCAGAACCGCTCGGCCGCCTGTTGGAGACGCACGAAGTCGTAACCCGCTGCCTTGAGCGTCACCACGACGGCGTCGAGCGCCGCCATCTTCTCGCGGGCGGAACGACGAACCCCGGACAGCAGGGGCTCGAGCTGCCGCACCCCATCTGCCGCATCGAGAAAATCGACGGCGTGCAGTTTCAGGTTCACCAGGCGCTGTCCCACCAGACCCTCGGTCGCGAGCTTTGCCCAATCACGGCCCAGCGCCGTGAGGCTCGTCCCGGTGAAAGGCAAGCGCAGCCACGGCGTCGTTTGCACCGGCAGCTCCAATACCCCTGCCCCGGGCTTCCAGTACGGATCGCCAACCCGGTACGGCCCGCTAGGCGCCGTCACAACGCGCGGGTCAGCAAGCAGCGACCGACGGCGACGCCCCCGTAGCCTATCGAGCCCAATACTCGCGGATTCGAGCAGGGTGTACACTGGGCAGGGAAACAACGACGAGCTGTAGCTGACGTCGGCTTCGACGAGGGTGTCGTACAATTTGTCCGACATCACGTAACCCGGGGCACGAAACCCGCACGGGCGCTGCCCCACCTTCTCGGCGATGAGGTCGGCGCCCCCCTTCACCTGCACGAACATTTCGGGTCTCGAGCGCCGACTGAGGTCGTAAAGATGGTCGAGAGAAAGATTGCCCACTTCGTGACCTGCCTCGAGCGCCAGCGCTAGCCGCTGAGCGTTGTGAGGGCGTCGCACGTCGGCACCCACCGCGAATAGCGTCAGCGGGATCTGGTGACGCTTGGCCCAATCCATCACACGCTCCACGGCAACATCATACATGGAGCAGTCGTTTACCCCCGAAACACACGCATCACCCATGGCGGCAGCACGGGTGTTTGTATTGAGGTCGATGGAGATGGCAGCCAGTTGCATGAAGTCGAGACTTGCAGAGAGTGAACCTAAGGCGATGGGTCGATCCGCCGCAAGCCGCGCCCGTGCCAGTGGCCGCGCACCCGCCGTCCTGACTCGGTGGCGACAGCGACCAAGGCGTCGTTCCATCTATCGTGGAGCGCGAGGCTGAACGCGACCTGAGCGAAGAGGGGGTGGAGCGCGTAAGTCTGCCAAGGGTCCGCAGCCAGCCACCGTTCCAGATACGCCCGGCGCAGGTGGCTGGGTTCGAGTGCCTTCCAGACCTGCTCGGGAACCGGGGTCTGCATCCAGTCGTGCACCCAGCGCAGAGTGCACCAGGCAGCGGTCGCGAGGCCG
>CAZNZA010000167.1:0-10621 GCA_964577325.1 uncultured Polyangiaceae bacterium | reverse complement strand
AGTGCACGAACGCCAGCCTCCGAGCCCGCGTAACCCTCGCGAGCCGCACCATTTCCCGTAGACTGCCCTCATGTCCGACTCTGCGCGACGCCGAGCCACCTGGGAAGGAAGGCCGCACTGGCGAGATCGTGAGTGGCGAGCTGCGACTCCTACCGCGTCCGGCACCGCGTCCCGGACCTCCTCGGTTGGCGGCGCGAGCGATACGAGCGTCCGACGCGGAGTCCCTACACAGTAGTCCCTGACTGGATCTGCGAGGTGCTGTCGCCGAGCTCCTGCCGTTCGCGTACGGGGAGCTGCCACCACGCTGCTTTCTGTTGGCCGTCGAGATACGCGGCCTCGGTCATTTCGTGGACTGGGTTACAGGTCTCGAGTGGAAAGTTCTTTCAGCCGACAACCGCCGGCTCACCTTCAACGAGCTCAACCGAGCCTTGGCGGAACTCAATCGGCAAGCCGCAGACACGGCCGAAGCGTGGCGATTGCCCACCTTCATTGAGCTTGCCATGTTTGGTACGTCCGAGTTGGCGCTAGTGGACTTCGGGAGCAAAGAAGTTCGACGCGTCCCGGTGTGGCTTGCGGACCTCGACAGCGCCCAACCCCCAGGCAAAGACCGCCTGTGTCGAGGGACGAACGGCGGTTGGATAGAGAGCGCGCAGGAGATCCACCAGGGCCGCTGTGCCTCGCTCTTGGTACGCGCTGTTCCACCGCAATAAGACCGCTGAAACGACTACCCCTGACGAGCAAGGCCAGTTAGCATGCGAGCAACTCAGACGACACGGGTCGTCTGAGTTACGGGGTCGTCAATCCGAATGATTAACTTTGGCACGTTGCCGGTGGAGCGTTTACAGAACAATGAACGGCAACTGTAGGGCAAGGCGATCGAGCCGGCGGCTGCACGGCGCGATCGGATTGGCGGTATTCTGCGGCGTCGCAATGCTAGTAGGGTGCACTGAGCGGCGGCGCGCTCCCGTCGTTGTTCCCACCTCGGAAGCGAACCAAGCCGCTACGCAGAGCACGCGTGCACCGAGTACGGACAGAGATGACACCGATGTCTCACAGAACCGCTTGCCCTTTCAGAAGGGCCAACCCAACGGCCCCATTCTGCCCGGATTCACGGTGGGTAAAATCCCCATCCCCGACGTCGTGCTCAACGCGGGAGTGCCAGAAACGCCGGAAGAGCTGGAGGCGTGTGAAGCGGCGCGGGTGTACGTGCGCGTCGATCAGGCCTATCCTGCGGTGCGTCTCGGACGGACGATTTCAGTTCAGGAACGAGGCGAAGAGATGGCTCTTTACTTGTACCCTGGTCTCGAGAAGAAGCACGGGCTGCTTACGGGCTACGGATTGCAACAACGGGAGCCGTGTTGGGTACCCGCTTATGAAAAGCTGAGTGACGAAGCCTACTACGATCACGTCACGGATCGCACCTGGCACCTGGAAACGTCTCGCTTTTTGGATTGGGACGGAGCGCTGCAGTACATCGCGGAGTTGAACGCCGCCAGTGGAGATTCGGGGTGGCGCATACCGACGACTGCGGAGCTACTCACCTTGGCCGCTGCTTACGAACAGTGGGTCTTCACTCGGGTACAGTTCGGGGCGGTAACGCGCATCCGCGCGGGATTCTGGGGCTCGGACGAGCCGGTGGGCGTGGGGGCGAAGCCGGGGTTTCACACCGAAATTTTTCCTAAGCTTGTCAAAGTTGACTACACGAACGAACCGAACGCCCATGTGCTTGCTGTGCGCCGCGGGCGCTGGCTTCCCCCTCCGCGTCCAAGACCGCCGATAGGACGTGTTGTTCCAGGACACCGACACCCAGAGTCGCGGTACCCGCTTCCCGGACGAGTGCTTCCGGCCGGTATCGTGCGCACGCCTGAGGCCGTGCATCAATGCGCCGCGGCAGGGGCGATGTACTCTGAACACGGGGTGTTCCCGCCCATTCGCGTCACCGAACGCATAAGTTTGCGCCGCGAACCACGACGTACGACCATAGATGAACTGTCCAACGAGCTTGTGGCGTTTGACTTCGGTGCATACGTGCACCTGCCACCAAGCTGCTTTCTCTTGGCCGTCGAGAAACGCGGTCGTGGGCACTTTGTGGAATGGGTCACCGGCCTCGAGTGGAAGTTCCTGTCGCCCGACGACCGCCGGCTCACCTACGATGAGCTCAGCCAAGCTTTAGCGGACCTCAATCGACAAGCCACAAACAAGGCCGAGGAGTGGCGGCTGCCCACCTTCATCGAGCTTGCCATGTTTGGTACTGCTCAGGTGGTGCTATGGGACTTTGGGAGCGGTGAAATGCGACGCGTACCAGTGTGGCTTGCCGATCTCGACGGCACGAAGCGGCGGGGCCAAGCCCGCCTTTGCACAAAGACCGGCGTAGGTGCGATAGAAGGCGCTCAGGGTATGTACCAAGGCCGCTGTGCTGCGCTCTTGGTACGTACCCTTCCACAGCAACCGAACCAACCGTAACGAAACTCAATCGTGGATACCTCGCATCACCACCTCATTGCTTACGTCGGTGAACGACTCATCAAGCAGGCGCTCGCGCGCTCCCACCGTGAAGACCTCAACATCGGCGCATTCTATCTCGGCAACTGGCTGACAGATGTGTCCCAAGTCGTAGATCCGGTGGCCTACGACAATGCCAACGCCAAAGCCCAAGCGTTGCTCGGCTCAGCGCACGACATGCTGCAGCAAATGATGCGCGATCTGCCGGGCTTCCTATCCAACACCGCGATATACTCGAGCTTCAACACCGCCCTTGAGGAGTTCTTTACAAGTCTTCAGACCAGCATCCGAGAAATCCTCTCCGCCGGCCGCGACGCCAGGCTAGCGAAAGGCTTTCACAGCTTGTTCTGGGGCGCCGGGTACTTCAAGTTCGTCGTTGACGACAAGGGCGAAGCAACAGAAATGGACCCTCAAGTTTACGACTATATTTATCAGAAGCGCTTCACCCAATACTATCCCCACGAACATCTGGACCGTCCGGCGAAGGGTAACGGACTAGCGTCGGAAACCGGCATGGGGCCGATAAGTCCGATCACGGCTAGGCCAGCGGACGTCGTCAACCGCGACTTGTACGACTACCTGCGCTACGACATCCAAGTCGCGGCCGGGATTTTGGCGCTACTCGACGGGGGGGTGCATGGCTGTTACGATAGCTGGGCGAGCGCGACGTTTCACCCGACGGCCCAAGAAGGCGTCGTACCTCCCACGGAGTTTCGTGACGACATAGGCGCCCTGCAGAGCGTTTCGGATAAGAACCCGGTGTGGTGCGAATACCTGGCGCGTCTCGGGCATGCCTTACACGCCGTCGAGGATTTCTTTGCTCATTCGACTTTCGTCGAGCTGTGTTCGCTGAGCGTCCCGCCGACGTACAATCTGGTCCAGCGCTGGGAGGACGCCGAGATCGTCAAGCGCCGGCTTCTGCGTTGGGAACCGAAGTACAACAAGCTGTTCATTAAAGACGATGAGCTACGTGGTGCAGCCGCAGAAACGCACGTCGTTACCGGCTACTTCGACTTTGTCGACACGCTTCACTCGTTGTCCCATGTCCTCGACCACCTGCTCGAACGCCCCACCAACACCATTGGCTCGGACGTCGATACGATACGCGAGTACGAATACGGCAAGCTGTTCGACGACTTGATGTCGTTCATCGATTCTCCGAAAGACGCGTGGGAAACGACCAGCTCCAAAGACGAGGACGAAGTCAACCGGGTTGCTAAGTTTCTGCGCGAGCAAGTCAAAGATGATCTCGAAAGTTGGCAGCGCTTGCAAAGCGGCGACGAGCGACTCACCAAGGCGCTGAGTGCCCTCGAAAACCACCCCAAGTTTCGCGGTCACGGCAAGGCGTTTGAGATGTTCAAAGACGCGGCCAACATCTTCGGGCGCGCGAACGCTGGAAGAAACCTTTGGAAGTCGCTCAAGCAGGTGCGAGAGATCCTCGCTGGGCCGGCTCAGTGGCTTCGAAGCTTGGTACCGAATCTCCTGCGAGATGAGGTCAAGGAGTACCTCGAAGTCTACGCCAAGCGCTGGGCGGGTATTTTTCTGGGGTCACAACGCATCGGTTGTCACACCTTGATTGCCAAAGACACGGGGCCGGAGGTGCTGCACCAAGCGGCCATGAACTGCGCCAAGGTGGTGCACGAGTATGTGATCGGAACATTGGTGCGACATGCGGGGCACGAGCCGAGCTCCGACGTGTGTCGTTGGCCGGATGGAGCGGTTGACCAGAACGTGATACCCGAAGCCGAAGAGATCGACTGGCTGGAACTACTGGAAAGCTTTCTGACGAATCCCACCTCCGACTTGACCAGGAAGCCCGGTACATTGGTGGCGTCGGGCAACCTCATTCACACGACGCGCAAGGATCCGCAGTCACAGATGTCTCCAGATACCCTGCGCTCCCTGGCCAAAGAGTACGCCCCGACGTTCCTACCCGTGCCCGGGCACGTGCAGACGTTCAGCTGGGAGGTGATTGCCGATGCCAACTTCGGCACCGGCATGTACCCGATTCCCGATCCGCAGAAAAACCGGGAACAAAGAGTCAATAAGATCTTGAAGCAGGACGGTACCGGTATCGTCGTGGGTGACGGAGTGAACCACGCGTTTCGCGCGGGGCGTCAAGTGATCATTCCCTATCAAGAGACTACCGTTAGTAACCAGTTGTACGAGCCGCCGAAGAGCGTCAAAGATTTGTGGTGGTACCAAGCGATTACCAAGGGTCCAGAGCACGGTCTGCGGGCCATCAAGCACGTGCCGGTGCCGCTGCGCAACAGTGTGCATTTGGAGCGTGTAGAGGAAGCAGATAAACGCAGAGAGCAGCTCGAGAAGGAGTACAAGTGATGGCCATCGAGTATATCTGCAAAGACCAAGACTGCGTTGCGTCGATTGCGGCGGCTCACGGCTTTCCCTCCAGCGAGTCGGTTTGGGACGCGCCAGATAACTCGGAGCTACGCAACACGCGAAAGAACCCGGCCATTCTATCCGCGGGCGATACCGTTCGTTTGCCGGAGGCGACGCCCAGAAGCTTTACGGTGGCCAGGGGTAAAGTGCTGCGTGTGGTCGCCAAAAGCCCTCCCGTGCGACTACGGGTGAAGCTCAGCGCCGCTTGGGCCGCGCCCGACAAGACGGTCGATGCGAAGATCCGCTTCGATGAGGGCGAAGACGTGGCGTGTACGATCGAAAACGGGGTCTTGGACGTAAGAATGCCCGCAGCGACGATGACAGCCGACTTGCAATTGGCAACGCCTGGGCGCGGTGGACGTACCCGGTTGCGCTTTCGCGTGGGGGGCTTGCCCCCGATCACCACGGACGAAGGGGTGCGTATTCGATTGAAGGCACTGGGGTACCCTACCGACGTTCCAAAGTCTGCGTCGAGCAACCAAGACTCTGCTACGCCGAACGGCGGAGGCACGCTCGACGGCGACGGGACGCCCGGTAGCGAAGAAGGCGCGACCGAAGAACCCGACGACCCGTTGCTGCGGTGCATTCAAGCGTTTCAGCGGGCAGAGCAAATCACGGATGACGAACAGCCCTTCGGGGACATCACGCGCAACAAGCTGCGCGAAGTGTGCGAAGAAGGGTTCGAGAGTTGATCAGGTGCGCTCGAAACGGCGCGTTGATTGCTTGTGGGCGACTAGCTCCGCGAGAGCATCTCGGAGCGCGCGGAAGCTAGGGGAGGTGTTGCGGCCCGGGTCCATATGTTCGGCCACGGACCTTGCCGCTTCGATCTTTCGCAACCCCGTCTTGAAGTATCCGCTAGCCTTCATGACGCGCTCGAACGCCTCCCATGTGCCGCCCTTGATTTCGTCCGGCGCGCGGTACTTGGCCTGTGAGGGAATATTGCCGTCGACCTTAGGGTACGCCGTTTGGACGGCTTCCCAGTCGCCAAAATACCAAGCCTCGAGCTCTTCGATTGCAACGCGGTTCACGACGCAGAAGCGCTTGCTCCTCACGCTCGATTTGGTAGTCAGACCAGCTTCGGCAGCAAAGGCCTCCAGTCGCAGCTTGAGCTTGGAGCAATCGTCATCGTCGCGGTCCACCACGACCACGATGCGCCAATCATCGGGAAGCCACGACGCATAGCCCCGCAGGCGTTCTGGCAGGCGTTTGAGGAGGTTTTCCTTGCAGGAGTGGGCGTAGACCGCGAACGAAGTGTCGCCCAGAATCTTCGGCATCAGGAGGCGGAGCGCTGCCTCGGCGGAGGGTTCCTCCACCAGGACTTCCACATGCGACACCGTCACTTGCGCCGTCCCTTGAGTTGCGGCCCGCCGGCGTTCACCAGTGGGTCGCCGACTCCGAGATGTCCCTCCAGCCATAGGTGGCCAAGCGAGGCTCCAGCGTGCACGAATTCGGGGACGCCCCGGATATCGGACGCACGAATGGCTTGCGTGTACCCCTGTTCGTCGCGGTAAAGAGCGCGCACCTCCTCTGGCTTCAACGTGTCGATAAAGAACGGTGAATGCGTAGTGACAAGCAATTGCGAACGCTCGGTAGCAGCGCGGCACTCTTCAGCCAGCTCGGGCAGTAGGCGCGGATGCAGGAAATTCTCAGGCTCCTCAATGCCGACGAACTGTGGGGGCTCGGGATCGTGAAGCACGGTCAAATAGGCGAGAAGCTTCAGCGTCCCATCTGAGGCGAACCTCGACATGACGGGGCGATCGAACGGAGCATCCTTGATCTGAAGCAGCAGCCGCCCATCGGGCATCGGTTCAGCGAGGATCGACTCTAGCCTCGGTACCCGTCGACGTAGCACCCGAAATATCTGTTCCAAGTGGTCGGCGTGCTGCTCTTTCAGGTACTGGATGACGTTGGGAAGGTTGTCGCCCGTCTTGCTCAATCGCTCCTGGGGCCCGGCCTCTGGCTGTCCGCGGGCGTCGTCGATGGAAAGGTAGGATACGTACCAATCGGTGATGAATTCTCGCAGCGCCGCGACCCGAGGGTGTTCGGCAAATTGGCCGAGAGTGTTTACCGCAATGAGATCCGGCGAGCGCAAAGGCTTGTCGATACGTTCGTCCTGCTCGTCCGGCATATCTCCGCTAACGGCGCGGCCCTGCCCTTTCTTGTAGTCGAGAAAGCGAAAGGGTTGTCCGTGCGTGCCTCGCTTCCATCTCAACCACTCTTCGGCGACAAAAGGCCCCTTCGGCCCTTCGTCGATAGCCAGGTGGTAGGTGATGATCGGCTGCTTGGGCTTTTCGCGGTACTTCAGTTCGATGACGACGGGCCCCTCTTGCCCACGCGTGCGAAGCTCTTTGGCACGGCCCCGACGATCCCAGGCGTGGCGAAGACCGTATTGAAAGCACTCCGCGAGGAAGTTGAAGACATCGAAGACGGTCGACTTCCCGCTGCCGTTTGGCCCGAGGAGCACGGTCAGCGGCGTTAGGTTCTTCAGTTCGACATTCCGGAGAGCGCGGTAGTTCTCCACTCGCAGATATTCTATGCGCGCCGGGGCTGCCGGCTGCGCTCGTTTCTTGAGCTTTTCACTCATGGGCTCGCTCCCTTCGGAGCGGCGCGATGCGCCGGACCTCTCCGTAAATCATCGATCATTGTCAGGCACTACGCTCCGGTCCGAGCGGCTACGCCGCGGTCTCACCAGGCGATCGTAAGCGAACCATCGCTGACGGGGCAAGTTGCGGCACGACGGAAGCGCACTAAAACCAGACCACGTGCTTCGATGCTCGCGGAGCAGTGAGCCCTACAGTGCAATTCATGCGGAGATCGCCTTCTTTTTCAAGTGGGCGATTCGATGCGAAAGTGTGCTACCCCGAAGGAGAGTGCTTGTGACGATGGACGAAGGAACGCAGCGCCCGATCGTGATCGACGTGTGGAGCGACGTGATGTGCCCGTTCTGCTACATGGGAGACGCGTTGCTTACCGCGGCGATTGATGCTTTTGAGCACCCGGCGTCGGTCGTGGTTCGCTACCGCAGCTATCAGCTCATGCCGCACCTGCCGAGGGAGGCTGCCGTTCCGGTCGAGGAATTGCTCGTGCGCGAGAAGGGGATCCCACGCACGCAAGCTGCGGCCATGCATGCGCAGGTCGCTGCGCGCGGTAAACAGCTCGGGCTCGCTTACCAATTCGACAAGGTGCTGGCCGTCAATACACGCGCTGCGCATCGACTCAGCCACTTCGCGAAACAGCACGGTAAGCAGCACGCACTGATGCGGCGCTTGTTCGAGGCCTACTTTACCGAGGGCCTCCACATCGGCAAGGACGCGGTCCTTTCTGAGCTGGCCGCTGAAGTTGGGCTCGACCCTGCCGCGGCGCTCGACGTGCTCGCCAGTGGCGCGTTCGACGATGCCGTGACGGCTGATGTCGAGCAGGCGCGTGAGATGGGGATCCAGGGCGTTCCGTTTTTCCTGTTCGATGGCAAGCACGCCGTCTCTGGTGCGCAACCGGTGAACAGCTTCGCGCAGGCCCTGGACGCCGCCTGGAAGACGAAGGAATAGCTCCGCACACTTCGACTGACCGACGATCACGACCTGCACGACCACGCCGTAGGCGAGAACAAGGCAATTGCCCCGGGTCATGGCTGGCCACAACGCGCCGCGTCAGCGACCCGGGTGTTCGCTAGGCAAGAAGTCTTGATGAGCCGGCCTCGCTGGTAAGGAGTTCTTTCCTAGGGCGTCCTGCTAGTCAAGCGGACGTGAAGAGAGCGCTCGTGCACGACGGGCAGGTCATCGAGGACGCGCACCCGCCAGCTCGTGTCGCCTCGTGGCCCTTCCCATCGCCCCGTTCCACCGCAGCGTCAGAGGGTGTCATTGCCTCCGGCACCCTGCCTGGCGGACGCTAGCGTGATGACTACCATGCCATCGATGTTTCGGCGCGCTGCGCTGATTGGTTTTTGGGCACTGCTTGGAGCGGGGTGTGCTTCGGGCACAGGACCTGACCCCGCAGACGTTGACCGTCACGGAGACGGCGGCGCGAGCCCGAGCGCCCACGTGGCGGCGCCTCCCTCGGAGTCGGTGGAGCAGCTCGAAAACGCCGCTCAGCAACTGATCTTCGGTTACGATGATCGGTCTGAAGTCGGCGCGCACCCGGTGGGCGATCTGATCCGTACCTGGGCGCATTCGACGGCGGCTATCTTCCACCAAAACGACGTCCAGTGCAGCGGCTCGACGTGCGCCTTGCAGACGACGCCGCATCTGACGGGAGGCGTCGCGGGCCGCGGGGCAATACCTCTGTGCGACGGAGAGATCGCCGTGGGCCAGCCCGTTGGGGCCACATGCACGGCGTTCTTGGTTGGGCCCGACCTGGTGGCAACCGCGGGGCATTGCGTGACGAATCAAACCGCATGCACCCAACGCCGCTTCGTGTTCGATTACGTGGCACAAGATGCTGCAGGGACTCAAGTAAACACTGACGTCCCAGCAGCGGACGTTTACCAATGCAGCGAGGTCGTCGTTCGTCGCCATGAGGGATCCAGCGTGCGCGACATAGACTTTGCGCTCGTGCGCCTGGATCGCCCGGTACTCGGGCGAAGTCCGCTCGCGCTGAGGACGAGCGGCTCGCTTCACACCGGTACCCCGCTCGTCACGATCGGTGCCATGCTAGGCTTGCCGCTGAAGGTCTCGACCGGGTTGGTGACGAAACAGGACCCCGAGTGGGACCGCTTCGAGACCGACCTAGACATGTCACAGGGCAGCAGCGGTGCACCCGTCATCAGTTACTATCTCCAGCAGGTGGAGGGGATTCTGGTCAGCGGTCCTGGTCCGGAGCACGTCTTGAGCACGAACCCGGACGGCAGTGAATGTGCACGAACGCGCGTGTGCGACGCTAGCGGCGGTTGTTCACCTGGGGCAAACTGGATCACCGCGCAGTACATCGAGGAGATCGTGGCCGCGTTGGAAGGCCGCTCTTGCTTCGACAAGGTCATGAACGGCCAAGAAAGCGACGTGGATTGCGGCGGCCCGGACTGCCGGGGTTGCTTCGAAGGCAAAGGCTGCAACACCGCGGATGACTGCTACGATACCAACACGTGCGAGGTTTACGAGTGCATTGCCGGCCAGTGCACGAGCAACCTCGACGACTGCGAGTGCACGAAGCACGAGGATTGTGAGGATGGTATCGAGTGCACGATCGAGTTCTGTAATCCGACGACCTATCAGTGCCAGAACATTACTTCTGGGTGCGAGTGCTCCTACGACACGCACTGTAACGATCAGGACGCGTGCACGACCGACCGCTGCAACCCAACCACGTACACCTGTCAACACGACTCCAACGGGAGCTGCGCCGAGTGCGCAGTAGATAGCGATTGTGGCGACCCAAACCTGGCCGACTGCGTCGTGCCCTCGTGTGCGTCCGACCACTGTTCGTATGACTATGCCGCGTGCGAATGCACCGATGACGCTCAGTGCGACGACGGCAATGCGTGCACTCGCGATCTCTGCTTCGTCAATACGCGCAGTTGCATCCACATCGACGAGTGCAACTAGTACCTCGGCAACCAAGTTTTGACCGGTTTCGATGCCCTCCCACAGCACAGTGAGGGTCGGCATCGAAACCGTCGAAGGGCTTCTGTTTGCCTCGGCTTTTCCTGTTTTTCTTGTGCTGCGACAAGCACGATGTCGCACGGTTGACGGCTACGGACGCTCATGCTCGAGCAACCACGTGTAGATGT
>CAZNZA010000166.1:9529-10842 GCA_964577325.1 uncultured Polyangiaceae bacterium | reverse complement strand
ACCAACTTCCCCAACCACTGCGGCGGCGATCTCACCGACCAAGAGAAGGTGCTGCTGTACATGCTGTTCGACCTCGGCGCGTGCGTGAGCACCGACGAACCCGTGGCGCCAACCTGCGACCCCCAAGCCTGCGGCGACCGCTGCGGCAAGGTGCCGGACGGCTGCGGCGGCACGATCGAGTGCGGCGCGTGTCCAGTTCCGGCGTGTATACCTACGACCTGTGCCGCCGAGGGCGCGACGTGTGGGTCGATCGCGGACGGCTGCGGCGGCGTGCTGCCCTGCGGCTCGTGTGGCGAAGGCCAAGCGTGTGGCCTGATCAACGCCAACCAGTGCTCGCCCGTGTGCACCGCCATCGACGCCGAGTCGGCGTGTGAAGACGTGTGCGGCTTCGTCTCCGACGGCTGCGGTGGGGTGTACGAGTGCGGTGGCTGCGACGGCTCGATGAGCTGTAACAACCAGGCGTGCGTGCCCCAAGCGTGCGTGCCGTTGACCGAGTGTCCAGCGAACGTCGAGTGCGGCCAAATCAGCGATGGCTGCGACGGGTTAGTCAACTGCGGCAGCTGTGAGGCTCCCGAAACCTGCGGTGGCGCCGGTGTGGCCAACCAATGCGGCGCACCGCAGTGTACGCCGCTCACCTGCGCAGCGGTCGAGGCCGAGTGCGGGTGGATCGGTGACGGCTGCGGATTGGGCGTCAACTGTGGCAGCTGTCCAGCAGGACAGGTGTGTGGCGCAGGTGGTCCCAACAAGTGCGGCGGCTGCCAACCGCGCACCTGCGCAGAAGTCGGCGCTCAGTGCGGTGCCATCGGCGACGGCTGCGGCGGTATCGTCCAATGCGGCACCTGCGAAGCGGGCAAAACCTGCGGCGCCCAGGTGGCTAACCAGTGCGGCAGCGGTCCGACCTGCAAACCGCGCTCGTGCGAGAGTGTCAACGCCGAATGCGGCGTGATCGGTGACGGCTGCGGCGGTACCAAAGACTGCGGCGCATGCGCTCCGGGCATGGTGTGCGGTATCGAGGAAGCCTTCCAGTGCGACCCCGCACCCGAGTGCCAACCGTTGTCGTGCGAAGACCAGGGCGCGGAGTGCGGCGCCATCGGTGACGGCTGCGGTGGCTTACTCGACTGCGGTGGCTGCAAAGCGGGAGCCCAGTGCGGCGTGCATCGTGCCAACGAGTGCACGACTCCTCAAGTCACGAAGTAGTCACTGCGCGAACGGCGCTCAAGCGCACGAACGGCAAACGGCGAGCCGCCCTTCTCGGGCCGCTCGCCGTTTCGCTGGGTGGGTACGGTCGCCGGAGGCCAACCCACCGCACCCAC
>CAZNZA010000166.1:0-9429 GCA_964577325.1 uncultured Polyangiaceae bacterium | reverse complement strand
CTCGCCGTTTCGCTGGGTGGGTACGGTCGCCGGAGGCCAACCCACCGCACCCACCGCACCCGCTGCGCGCACCGCAACTCAGTCGTGCTGCAACTCAGTCGTGTTGCAACTCAGTCGTGCTGCAAGTTAGCGGCGCTTGCCTTCGGCAAGCGCCTCGTCGATCTCATCCAGATCGTCATCCTCGTTGCCGCCCGTTGCCCCGGTATCATCGTTGCGCTCACCGGGTCGTGGCCAAACGTTCCAGTGCGCGGGAATGCGCTTTTTGAAGGCGAGGTACAGCCCGATGTAGCCGGCAATGGCGGGCAGGATGCTCAGGATCTGGCCCATCGTCAGCGGACCTTCGTGCAGTGTTTGGAACTCTTTGACGTACTCGATGAGGTAACGCCCCGTGAAGTACAGGGCGAAGAACAGGGAGATGAGCACGCCGCGAGGGCGCTTCTCCTTGCCCAGAGCACGGTCGGCGATGAACAAACTCGCCATCACGAACAAGCCGAGGGCCACTTCGTAGAGTTGGCTCGGGTGTCGCAGCGGGCCGTTGGGGCCGTCGACGCGCACGAAGCGCACGCCCCACGTTTGGTCGGTGACACGGCCCAATATCTCCGAGTTGAAGAAGTTGCCGATGCGCACCAGCGTGGCGCCCAACGCGGCCGAGAAGGCAAAGCGGTCGCAGCCTTCGATGAACGACTGTCGGCGCAGCTTGGTGAAGAGCCACATGGCGATCAGTAAGCCGATGACGCCACCGTGACTGGCCAAGCCGCCTTCCCAGATGCGAAACAGCCATGCCGGATCTTCTTTGAACTTCTCGAAGTCGTAGAAGAACACGTGCCCCAAGCGGGCGCCGCCCAACACGGCGATGACGCCATACAACACGAAGTCGTTGGCTTCCTCTTCGCGTCCCCCGGCGCGTCTGATCTGCCAGTCTAGAAGCTTATAGCCGCCGAGAAAAACGCAGACGTAAAGCAGGCTGTAGTAACGGATCCCGTCTCCAGGGAGCGGGAGCCAATCGGGATAGCGAATCAAGATCGGACTGACGTCCCAATCAAAGGTCGGCACAGAAGACTCCAAACAAACAGTGGTCTTGGCAACGCGCCACGACTTGCGCGGCGAGTTGTACCAGAAACCAACACCCGCACGCGCGCACGGCATTCCACGCGGCCATTTTTTGAGGCGTGTCGCCTCCCTCCGAAGGGGCTCGAGCGGCTAGAAGGGGCCTCTGCTGACCTCGGGTCATGGGGCCGGTCACCCCTCGCGCCTCTGCTCGGGGTGGACGGACGCAAAAGCGGCGGATGAGGCTACGCGACAAGGCGAGGGCTCTGCTATGGCTGTGGGCGCCATGTACGAACTTCCCCTTCACGGTGCTGCGAACCCTTCCACCGATGCCTCCGGAACCAACCCAGGCTCGTTCGCGTTGCGAAGCGACCTGGGCGGGCCGCGAACCTTCTCCTCTCCAGACAGCCCCGGCATGCCGCAACCGAGCGACAAGACGGCATGGGACTTCCTGCCGAGCGGGTGGCGCATCGACAACGGCCGCTGTGTGGCTCCCGCTGGTTTTGCGCCAAGCACTCAGCTCGAGCACGCCCGGCTCGGAGGCGTGACTAGGGAAATGGTTCGGGTGAGCGAGCGTGAACCGCACCTGACTCCGGAACAAGTGCGGGACGAGGTGGCTGCTGGCCGCATGATCATTCCAGCGAACAAAGTCCACCTGGCCTACCAGTTGGATCCCATGTGTATAGGACGCGCTGGATTAACGAAAATCAACGCCAACATGGGCGCCTCGCCGGTATCATCGGGCACCCAGGAAGAGGTCGAGAAGCTGCGCTGGGCCGAGCGTTGGGGAGCCGACACGGTGATGGATCTGTCCACCGGCGGTGATCTCGACGCCTGCCGCGACGCGATCATCCGTAACGCTCAGGTGCCCATCGGCACGGTGCCCATCTACTCGATGATCCTCGGGCGGCGTATCGAGGACCTGACCGAGAAGGTCATCATGGAGGGCTTGTTAGCCCAAGCCAAGCAGGGCGTGGACTACTTCACCATCCACGCGGGCGTGCTGCGCGAACACTTGCCTCTGGTTCAAAAGCGCTTGATCGGCATCGTCAGCCGCGGCGGCTCGTTGTTGGCGAAGTGGATGCTCGTGCACAAAAAGCAAAACCCGATGTACACGCACTTCGACGAGATTTGCGACATCATGCGCGAGTACGACGTGTCGTTCTCTTTGGGCGATGGCTTGCGACCGGGAGGTTTGGCCGACGCCAGTGACGCAGCCCAGCTCGCGGAGCTCGAGACCCTCGGCGAATTGACCGAAAAGGCTTGGCGTAAGGGTTGTCAGGTGATGGTGGAGGGACCAGGCCACGTGCCCTTCGACCAGATCGAATTCAACATGAAGTTGCAGCGTCGCGTGTGCCACGGCGCGCCCTTTTATGTCTTGGGGCCGCTGGTGACCGATGTTTTCCCCGGTTACGACCACATGACGAGCGCCATTGGAGCCACCGCAGCAGGTTACCATGGAGCGGCCATGCTGTGCTACGTCACTCCCAAGGAGCACTTGGGGCTACCCAAGAGGGACGACGTCAAGCAAGGCTGTGTCGCCTACAAGATAGCCGCGCACGCGGCTGACGTGGCCCTGGGTATCCCCGGGACACGCGATTGGGACGACGAGCTGACGAAAGCGCGCGCAGCGCTCAACTGGGACGAGCACTTCAAGCTTTCCTTCGACCCCGATCTGGCCCGCGCCTACCACGATGAGGACCTCGACGTGGACACGGACTTCTGCGCTATGTGCGGCCACGACTGGTGCTCGGTGCGCATCTCCAAGGAGATAACCGAGTTTGCTTCCGGCAAGGCAGAAGGTTACGAGCGCGGTGCTGCTCGCGTCTCACCGGCGCTGAGCGACGATCAGCGCGCCATCCTCGAGCAACGGGGCGTACTGAGCGAAGCCGAGATCGCCCGCTTGGCGACCAAGACCCGCTCCGCCATGCAGGCCAAAGAAGCCAAGGCCGTCTGCCACAGCGACTTTTTGGACGCTCCCGCTGCTCAGCATCTCCAGGCCCAGCGCCTCGTTCAGTTGCGGCGTAATGCCAACGCCGCTGAGTAGTTGCGAAAGCAGGCGAGCGTTTGCAGGTTGCTAAAAAAAGCAACCTGCCAATGAAACAGCAGGGTGCCCGCGCAATCGAGGCGCCGCTGCGGATTTCAAGAACCCTCATTTTCAGGGGGTTTTTGAAATCCGGCGCCATCTCGTTTTGGCGCGGATGAGCACCAGCAGGGTGCTGAAAAAGCACTTTTCAGCACCCTGTTAGGTCCTGTGCCTCACCCTTTGACGCACAGGACCTGCTTGAGCGTGTGCTCGATGTCGACCAAATCGCTTTGTGCGGCCATGACGGCGTCGATGTCCTTGTACGCGAGCGGCGTCTCATCGATGACGTCGCGGTCCTTGCGGCATTCCACGCCGGCCGTGGCTCGGCGGTGATCGTCGAGGGTGAAGCTCGCCTTGGCCCGGGTGCGGCTCATGCGTCGCCCGGCTCCGTGGGAGCAACTGCAGAAGCTGTTCGGATTGCCTTTACCTCGTACGATGAACGAGCGTGCGCCCATGCTCCCGGGGATGATGCCCAGTTCGCCCAATTGCGCGCTGACCGCACCCTTGCGGGTGACGTACAGGGACTCGCCGGCATGGGTCTCCTTCTGAACGTAGTTGTGATGGCAGTTGACGGCGTGCTCGTCGGTTTCGAAGGCCGGCAAGTGGGGACTCTCGTGCAACTGCCGCAGCACACTCTGTAGCATGAGGTTGCGGTTGCGACGCGCGTACTCCTGCGCCCAGCCTACGGCTTGGAAGTAGTCGTCGAAATGTGCCGAGCCTTCCTCGAAGTAGGCCAAGTCCTTGTCTGGCAACTGCTTGATGTGGCGCTCCATGTCCCGCTTGGCGAGCTCGATGAAGGTGGTTCCGATGCGGTTGCCGACGCCCCGTGACCCGCTATGCAGCATGACCCACACGCGCTCGGTTTCGTCGAGACATAGCTCGATGAAGTGGTTGCCCGTCCCCAACGTTCCTAGATGAATGGCGTGGTTGGAGCGTTCCAACGTGGGGTACTTGGCGCACAGGCGCGCGAACCCGGGCTGCAGGGCAGCCCATTGCTCGGCGACCTGCTTGGGCAGCTCGTCCCACGAGCCTGTATCTCCCCGGCCACCGTGTTTACCTCTACCATGGGGCACCGCGCGCTCGATTTGGGCGCGTAGCGTCGCCAGCGAGTCTGGTAGCTGGGACGCCGTTAATGTCGTGCGCGTCGCGATCATGCCACAGCCGATGTCGACGCCTACTGCGGCAGGGATGATGGCGCGCCGCGTCGGGATGACCGAGCCAACCGTCGCCCCCTTTCCCAAGTGAACGTCAGGCATGGCGGCGACCCAGGGAAACACAACCGGCAGCCGAGCGATGTTGTCCAGTTGTTGTAGCGCTTCGGCCTCCACGGGAACGCCGCGGGTCCAGCGCTTGACCTCTACACCGCCGGCGGGAGCCGAGGCTTGGTACAGCGCTTCGCTGACGACACTTGGCAGGCCGCGGCGCTGGGCTGCTCGTTGCTGACGCTTCAAGGCGCGCTTCTGGTTACGCGGACGCTCGCGCTTGTGACCATAGGCACCATGGCTGGCGCCCTTCGAAGACGGCTGCCACGTGGGGTGCTGGTCAGTGGCAGATAGGGGTAAACCTGCAGGCGCATCCGGTGACTCACGCGACGTTCCGGCCGCTGTCTCCGCCGCATGAGCTTCCTCACGCGTGTTGGCTTGGTTGACAGCTGCGCTCTCGATCACGCCCGTCGTGAACGACAGGTCAGGCGTTTTCTTGCGGTTCAATTCCGAAGCGAGTTCGCTGCGCAGATAGCCGCGGTGGGCATCCAGAACGTCCAGAATGCGGCTGGCATCAGCGACGGGTAAGTCGACCACTGGCTGCACCACGACGAGCAGACGTGCCACGCTCGGCGCGGGAATGACGCGCGTGACCTGCAGGGACTGCAGGAGCGGATCTGCGCTGGCCGCCATCGCCAGCGACAGCGCGCGCTCCGTCAACGCGCATACTTGCTGCACTTTGTTACCGCTACGCCCCTCACCGTGATTGCTTCGGAACGAACGCATGTGTCCTCTTTTCTAGCCAGCGCCTCTAGCGAGGCTGTGCGTCGACGTGTTGCTATGGTTCGAGCCGGAAGGGCAAAACCCGCACTAGTTGTGCTCGAGCAGGCCCTGCAGCTCGGCGGGCGCCAAGCGGTACAGCGCTTGACAATAGTCGCAAGATACCTCGATGGCTTCGCCATCCGCTACCATGCTCTGGACCTCGGAGCGATCCAGCGTTGATAGAGCGCCCAACAATGCGGTGCGACTGCACCAGCACTCGCTACTGAGGGATGAATTGCCCAGTTCGGTAAAGGGCATGCCGTAGAGTAACTCCTCACACAGCACGCGAGGAGAGAAGTTGGGGGCCGCGAGTATGGGATCGATGTTGCGGAAGTCTTCGAGGCGCTCGGTCATGACGGCGAGCGGCGCGCGCTCCGCTTGGGGTAGCAACTGCACCAAGTAGCCTCCTGCGGAGGCTACCGCACCGTCAGCGAATGCCGCGGCGTCCGCAAAGGTGGCGCCGACCGCAATCATGGTCACGATCTGTTCGGACTCCTGCATGTACGTCATCAACGCCCGTGAGACATCTGCGTCGTCGGGCACGGCCACGAGCCCCTGCTGAATACGGCCATCATGCATGGTTCGCACCATTTGCAGGACAGCACCTTGCAGCTGGAAGTCTTCGATGTCCGCTTTGCGGCTGAACAAGCCGCGAGAACTGCCCGACGGGTGCGAGTCACCCAAGAGGTAGCCCGAGCCGTCGCGGCTGCGCAAAATGCCCTGCACGCGCAGACCCGGAGACATGGTTTCCCGGATCAGAGCAGCGCCGAGCACGAGCTCGGCCAGGTGGCGCGCGGTCTCGCCGCGCACGCGTTGAGCGGCGCAGACGGCTTTGGCCGTTTGAGTGCCATCTATGGTGACCACGCGGAAGGTTCCGTCATCGGTCATGGCGCGAAAGATTGAGTCTCCGGACATGGGCGTACACACTATGCAGCCCCAAAAATTGCGGGGCATGGGTGAGGTTCAGTTGAGCGAGGAGTTGTGGTCGCCGTCTTCATCGACGCTGGGGCCGGGAATGCGGTAGCTCCCGTCCAACCAGTTCGAAAGATCGGCCAGCTTACAGCGGGGCGAGCAGAAAGGTCGGCATGGTAAGTCGTCTGGTGCGTCCTCTACGACCTTGGCGCACATAGGGCAAACGATTCGCATCGACCTAACCTAATGCGGGGCTGTGGTCGTCGCAATCTCTGCTGGCAGCAGAGATCAGCACTTTTTGCGGGAAGCGGCTCCTATCTGTGTCGGCTCGGGGTAAAAGGGTGCATCTCGTTTGGCAGTGTTGTCTGACTGAACTACCTTCAGCAGAGGGTGTCAGCCTGGTCTCACCCTCGAAGAAACGAACGCCTCTGCATGCAAGCCACTCTGCTGCTCGAACTGGGACTGCCGGAAGCGCCGCACAGTGCCTGTTTGCGGTGGAGGAGGGAGGTGCCGGGCTGTGTCGCGCGCGTCTTCGAACGCCACGGCATCGAGTTCGAGGGCGTGCGTCCCATGGGCTCGCTGCGTCGACTGGCTTTTTGGATCGAAGGCATCCCGACGCTGACGACGGCTGGCGAAACGTTTCTCGAAGGTCCGCTCGAACGCGTGGCGCGGACAGCTGACGGAACCTGGACTCCGGTTGCGCTGGAATTCGCCAAGCGGCACGGCGTGGCGCTCGAAAACTTGGAAGTGCGGGGAGAGGCAGGCGCTCGGCGCTTGGGGGTGACTCGCCGCCGTCAAGCCGCTCTGTCGGCGACGGTGCTGCCTCATGCTTTGCCCGAGCTGCTCGACATGCTGGAGTCGAAAGACCGCGCCGACTCGCGTCGAACGATGCCTTTCCGCCAAGCGCTGGCGTGGCTCGTCGTCCTGCTCGGTGATACGCGCATTCGTTTCACCTGGCACGCGATTGCGGCCGATCGCTATACCTACCCTGGCAACGTCATCACGCCCGCGTGCCGCATCGCGGTACCGCACTTTTACGAATATCACGCGACTCTGGCTCAGGCCGGCATTCGAGTGGACGAAGCCACTCGACGTGAACACTTGTTACGGCAACTGCTCAGGGCAGCCAACGACCTGGGGGGAAGTCCCGTCGCCTCGGAACGTCAGCTTTCGGAACTATCCTTCCGCTTGGACCGTCCGAGCGTGCGCATTCACCGGGGAATACCGTCTGGCCTGAGCGCTCCATTCGTGGAAAGGGTGGCGCAATCCAATAGTTACTGCGTCGCCGTGAGACGTGACGGAGGAGCGCTGGCAGGGGGTTGGATCGTCGTGTCGGAGGAGGACGAGGAGTCCTTGGACCCCACGGAGCGAGCTCCGTCGGACGCGGAGCTCGCTCACCAGCTATTTGGCCGCGTCCTCGACGACGCCTCGCTGTGGCTGGCTGCGCGGCAGCAACCTGCTGCGAAACGCGAAGCGAAGCGGCGCGTGGAGCGGTTCCTCGGCTCCGTAAGCCAGCAGGTACCGTTGTCGGCAAGCCAACTGGCGCAAGTCGTTGCAGCAGCATCTTGGTGTGAGTCGGCAACGAGGACGCTTGCTTTCCAGCACTACCCTGGAGCGCACCTTCAGTTGGCATTGCAGCGCGCATCAACGGCCCGCGCATCGAAGGCAACCCGGGAACTCATCGAAGCGGCGCTTCAGCTCTATCACTGCGACAGTGCGGAGCTCTCCGGACGGGGTGAGACGAAAACTTCGCCGCAGCCAGCCTTGCCCGTGACCGACACAGCCGCGGCGCTGTTTCTGGTGTTGAGCTTCCAACACTTGATCACGGGCTTCAGTGCCCGACATTTACCCCTCATCGAGCACGATCCCCTCGCCCTGCGCCCCCTCGCCGAACGCTTGTTCTCGCTGTTCTTGCTCAAGCGCTGGAGAACTCCCATCGTCGGTCTGTGTGAGACAGCGGCACAATTGTGGGGGACGAATGGTGACGGGGACGTGGCTCTTGCAGATGACGCTTCCGTCGTCGAGCGGGGTGCGCCAGAACGACCGGCGTTCGACCAAGGAGTGGGGGCATTTTTGCGCCATCGCGCGCGCCGCTATGCCGACAAATACGGCGCCTTTTCCGCAGAGAGTGTGCCGGAAACGGGCGAATGGACGCTGGCCGATTTGTAACACTACTTTGACGCTACGATGTGAGGATCGCGCTCAAGCTGAGCGACGAGCTGCCGTTTTAGGTTCGTCATGGGTGAGCCGCGTTTGAACGGAAATGTCGGCGCGCGAGCACAGTCGACGGAAGAGGACCGCCACTCGGTGCCGGCCAACTCCCTCGTCAAGCCCACGACCGGCCTGTACCGCGCGCGGCCGACCGAAGACGACTGGGACGATCGCTACGGCTTGCTTCCGCCCGAGCCACCTCCCGTTTCGGAACGCGAAGACTCCGTGCTAATGGCGCTGAGCGACCTGGGGCAACCGGTCGCTCAAAACAGCAACGCTCACAAACCCGTCTACGGCAGCTTTCCGGCGGCGGCGGCAGCGGAGCCTGCGGAGGCGTTGTTCAAACAGCGACTGAACATGAGCCTGAGCTCCGTGGCTGGTTACGTCGACGCAGCGGGATTCCTGGCCTTGTTCGGGCTCTTCCCGGCGCATCTCACCGGTGAACTCGTTTCTGCGGCGGCGCTCAGTGCCGTTCCTGGCAGCGCTGCGGTGTGGGTTCGCCTTTTGATGGCCGGCCTCTTCATCTTGGGAGTAGTGGCTTCCGTGCTACTGGCCCGCGCGTACACTCGCCGCGGTCAACCAGCACTTTCCCCGCAGTTGATCCTGCTGACGACCTGCTTGGCCATCTTCTGCACTCTCGGATGCCTGCGGCCGCCGGGCTCTGGCGCTCTCGATGGGTGGACGACGATAACCGCCGGAGGCGCCGTGTTGGCCATGGGCGTGCAGAACGCGATGATGCGACACGCCCTCGTCGGAACCCTCCCCACGACCGTCATGACAGGAAACCTGACGCAGTTCGTCACCGAGCTCGTTCACTTGTGTGTGGGTCGTCTCACGGGTAGCAACGACCGCGAGCACGTGCACGCCTCCACGCGCAGACTGCGCGTCCTAGGGCGCGCCATCACCTGCTTCTTCGGCGGCGCCCTGCTGGGTGCCTGGGCCACTCAAACCTTCGGCCTCATCAGCGTGGCACTCCCCGCCGCCATCAGCGCCCTCCTCACCCTCCTCGCCTGGCGCCGCCCCTAACCCCCCAGCACCGTCCGCCCCCCAAATTTACCCCGAGCCTGCACGACGTCCGCCCCCCCAATTTACCCCGAGCCTCCACGACGTCCGTCCCACCCCATTTACCCTGAGCAAGCCCGACGTCCG
>CAZNZA010000165.1:0-11072 GCA_964577325.1 uncultured Polyangiaceae bacterium | reverse complement strand
TTGCAAAACCGTTATACGCCGGTTCGAATCCGGTCCTCGCCTCTGTAGCGGGTCTCACATACCCCAAAAAAAAGCGGACGCTCTGGTCGAGGCGTCCGCTTAACGTTTGGGGGGGTGGCGCGAGTTACTCGGCCATCTCCTTCAACTTCTTGAGGGGACGCACCTTGACCACCGTGCGGGCAGGCTTGGCCTTGAAGAGGGTCTCCTCTTTGGTGAACGGATTGATGCCCTTGCGCGCCTTCTGCGCCTTCTTGTGCACCGTCGTTATCTTCAATAGTCCGGGCAGCGTGAACTCGCCAACGCTCTTCTTCTTGATGTGTCGCTCGATGATTTCCGACAGACCGTCAAGGACGACACCAACTTCCTTCTTGCTGAGTCCGCTCTTGTCGGCGAGCTCGCTCAAGATCTGACTCTTGGTGTACTTCTCTTTGACTAATGCCGTTTGCTTGCTTGCAGCCATGTGTTCTCTCCTGTGGTTGTTCCTCTAGGTGCCGGTGAGGGCACAAAAGTCGAGGCAATGCATCGATAGCCCCTCTGTTCCTCCGCTCGACGCGAAGTCAACTCTGTCTGTGTCGAAGTGCAGCTCTGCCTTCTATTCGCCGGGCGCCCGCCCGCCGCCTTGCGCGCCGGGACTCATGTCCCACGGGCTCCGCGCTCGTTAAGTTTATGCCGTCCCTCTGCCGCGGCCCCTGCTTGGCAGAATCGGTGCCGAGCTTTCTCTTCATATATCGTCATCAGGTGTTTCGATGAAGTACTTTCGTGACACGCCAATACCGCTAGCCCCGCACGCCTATCGGCGAGCAAAGGCAAGTGTCCTCGGCAACCAACGCGCGTCCTGCCCACGGCCCCAAGCACAGCCTTCAAACCAGAAGAACCCACCGCTGCCGTCGCTGCGAACGAAGATGTAAGTGATCTGAGCTGGCAACGGGATACCAAGAGCCACGAAGGTCCGAGGTTGAATGGGTAATAGGGAGACGTTGCTTGTAGCGTCATGCTCCAGCTAAGGAGGCTATATGTCCTTTGCATAAAAAAAGGACAAGCAAAAAAACCCTATATTTATAGGATCCGGTGTGTTTTTGACGACTGCGTCAATCACGTGCGGCACGTGACGAGGGGTAAGCTCGCACCAGCGGCGGGGACTTGCGATAGCCAGCTGCGTGACGGAGCAGCTTGCGCTGCGGCAGGCGTTCTGGGCGAAATGTCGCTGCTTTTAGCCTAGATCCAGCAGCTCGGGTGAACCTCCACCGTCTGCTCGAAAGCTACTCGAGCAAGGCTGCCGGGTCTTGCGACCAAACTTTGTTGGCGACTTGCGACGGATTCGTCCGCTCTGCACGTTACAGGCTCATGCTCCCGGCATGCCGCACGTCAGTGACTTCAGCGCGTTTGGACGCAAGAGAGCGGCACTGCGTCTATGCCGGCGGGCGCAGTGCCGCAGCGCGCGTGAAAGCAGCTGGTTCCCGGAAGGGATTCCCCGCTCGCGCCAAGAGCGCTACGGTGCTCGCGGGACGCTTGACAGTCATCAGGACCCAGGTGCGTCTACATCAATTGGGGTCGACGAGAAGGATTGAGTCATGCAACAACAGGTTCGACTCCTCGAGCGGGCGTGGGGCTTCGCAGCGTCTCGTTATCGTGAATGGTGGGCGGGTGTCGGCTGAACCTAATGTAGAACGGGATGCAGCGCTCATGCGCCGCATGCAGGACGGTGACGCCAGGGCATATCGTCAGTTGTCAGAACATTATCTCGGCAGGGTCTTGAACTACAGCTATCGGATGTTGGGCAGTCGAGCCGAGGCAGAAGAGGTGTGTCAGGAGGCTTTTCTGCGGCTGTGGAAGCTTCGCGAACCTTGGAAGGGTGAGGCGAAAGTCGTGTCCTGGTTGTTTCGCGTGGCGCACAATCTATGCACCGACAGGCTGCGTCGGCGGCGAGACGTGTCGGACGACGCCGAGCACGCTGCTCCAGAGTCGCGGCGTCCCTCCGCCATCTTGGAGCGCAGGGAGGTATCGATAGCGGTGCGGGAAGCAATTGAACGTCTACCAGAACGTCAGAAGGCGGCTTTGCTCATGGCGCATTACGAGGAAATGTCGAATCCCGAGATCGGGGCGGTGCTGGATATTGGGGTGCGAGCCGTGGAAAGTCTGCTGAGCCGCGCCCGCCGGCAGCTGCGTGACGAGCTAGCGAATCTAAGCCAGGATAACGTTGCCCCGCCCGCACTGGCGAATGAGTCGGTGGAGTAGGAGAGAACATGAAGCGGTCTGAACTATCACCAGAACAATTGGAACGAGCTCTCGATGCCTGGGAGGGAGTCGAACCGAGCGCGGCCCTGTTGCGCTCAGTGGCGCGGGTTCCCCTCGACTATCCGCGGCAACCCCGCACGCGTTCGCTTTGGGAACAACTGAGGCCATTCGCACTGAGTATCGCCGCCGGGGCGCTTGGGGTGGGCGTCGGGCTGATCCAGGACCCGCTGCAGACGGGCTATGTCGACGTTACGGAAAGCGGGGCGCCCGCCGACGATCCAGTGGCAGAGTGGGAGCAGATGGCGCAGTTAGCCGTGGGAGAAGATTGGGCGGAGGCGTGGGATGAGTGACTTGAACGTGAAGCTACGTTGGGCTCTGGCGGCGTCGTTAGGCTTGAACCTATTTTTTGCAGGCTATTTGGTGGCTCGACCGTCGGAGCGTCCCAGGCCCGAGAGCGGGGCACAGGCGCGTAAGCTTGGCCCGGATCTTCGGCGAGTGTTTCGCGAGAAGAGAGAGGTACTCATGCCTTTGCGCAAGAACGTGCGGGATGCTCACCGGCGCGCGCGCGAAGAGCTACAGAATGAAGCTTTCGATGAAACCCGGTTGACAGAAGCACTTCGAGCTTTGCGCGCGGCACGCAACGAGCTCGCAGAGCACATGCATGGGCTCGTGGTAGAGATAGCGCCCGGTGTTCCTGCCGCCGAACGGCCGCGTTTGCTCGGACCAGATCCCGGCAGGCGGCGTCGGGAGAAGTAGCCGCTGGCCGCCGCCGGATTGACGTTTGCTCAACGTGTTTTGGGGCCGCGATTGCTGCGGGAGAGGACTTCGTTGACCGTGTCGATGAGCACGCCCAATCGATACGGTTTTTGGATGAGCGCGGAGAATCCCTTGCCGTTGGACGCGGTGGAAGAGTCCTCGCACAAGTAACCCGTGGACAGAATTACCGGCACGCTAGGGTTTATCGCCTGCATGGCTTCGAGAGCATCGGTGCCACTCATGCGGGGCATGGTCATGTCCAAGACCACTGCGCTAAGCCTAGCGTGGTGCCGTTGAAAGCATTCGACGGCCTCGACGCCGTCTTGCGCGGCGATGACCTCGAATCCCGCCTGGGTCAATGCCCGCTCACCGAGTCGACGCACCGAGCTCTCGTCGTCTGCGAGCAAGACGCATGGGCGTGCCGGCTCATTCAGTGGTGCGTCTTCGTCCCCTGGTGGTGTCCCCGCCATGGGTCACATGTACCTGACTTTTGCTTGGCTGCAAGGGCCGCGTTCGCTCCGGCGGCGCTCGCTGGAGCGCGTTCCATGCAAGGCGACTTTGCCGTCGCAATCGTACGCGCTGCCGACTACCATGCCCCGCGGCGAACTGATGTCCCAATCCTTGCACGAACCGACGAGCAACTCCGCGGGAGCGGAAGGCGCATCGCGTCATGTCGACTTCTTCGCGCTCCCCAGGCCCATCCAAGATCGGGTCGTGGCCTCCCTCACCGGGCAGGGCGTTCCAGAGATCATTGCTTTCGAAGCTCCTTCCCAGTGGTTGGCGCTTCGCTTCTTGGCTGGCGCCGCATTCTGCGTCGTCGGATTGTGCGTACTTGCCAGCCTTGGTTACGGCGACTTGCAAAGCGCGTTGGCGCTCCATCCTTCGGGCCTCGCCACCGTCTACGTGGCGCTCGGGCTAGGCGCCGGCGTGGGCGTGGGAGCGTACGTGCGGCAGCGCTCAGCGGGTGACTATCCCTTTCGCCTGGGGTGTTATCTTTTTCCGGTTGGTGTGATTGAGGTCAAACCGCGGCAACTCTCAATTCTGTCGCTGGCCGAGCAGACCGGCGTGGAAGGGGCGGGGCAGGGACGATTCGTGGTGTCGTTCGGGCGTCGTCGCTTTCGGTTCTCGTTGCCTGAGCGGCGAACGTTGCAGGACGTGAAGAGCGAGCTCGAGGAGCATCGTTCGCGCCTCACCTCAGCTTTAGCCGCCAGCGATCGGCGAGCCTTGGCTGGGCTAGACCCCGTGCGCGATAGCGGCTTTTCCAATCCGTTGTCCTCGAGGGCACCCCTAGTACGGCCGAAGCAGCGCTACGTTGCATGGGGCGCTTTAGCACTTGCTGGCGCGTGTCTCGCGATGCTGTTTTTTCTTTTGCGCAATGAGCTCGCGGAGCGCAGCCTCTACCGGCAGGCAGTCGAGCTGAACACGCCCGAAAGCTATCGCTCCTATCTCGAGCGCGGAGGCGACAGGTCGGAAGTGGCAGAGCTCTTGTTGCCACGCGCGGAGCTCATGGCGGCGAGTGGCAATCTCGATGCCGTAGAGGCGTATGCGGCAAACAACCCCGACTCCAAGATCCGCGACACGATAGACGCCGTTCTGCGGCTCGAGCTGCTCGAGGAACTGCAGCGCGCGCTGGCGGACTCAGATCTGGCAGCTATCGAAGCGTTCAAGGAGCGGCATCCGGGATACGCGGTGGTAGCGAAGGAGCTGGAAGCGGCGCGCCGGGAGGTTTTTCAACACGCGTTCACGCAGTTTGACACTGAGTATTCGCCAACTCGGGAGGTGCGGGACTTCGTGCAGCAGCTGGTGCACTACTCGGAGCAGCACGGTCCCACCGTCCACGTGCGCTTCGTATCGACGCTGCCACCCAGCATAGAACGTGCAGACTCCGCCGTGCGAAGGAGTGCGTACTTCACCGGCAGCAAAGCCGTACCCTCACGCTACTTTAGCGGCCAAATCGCCGAGGCGCGGGAGAAGAGAGCGGCGACGGCTTTGGTGGCAGCTTTGCAATCGGCATTCGATCCTACGATCTTGCGCTTCGCCGTTGCCGATGGGCCCGCTCCCTCGCCACTGCAAGTTCCGACCTTGGTCGTCGAGTACAAGACCGAAATGTCCGGCGGCTACACTACCAATCGTCCGCGCGGCGTCTACGTGGGGCTAGGCATGATGTTTCAGGCCGACTGGCAGATTCCTGAACGTGACGAGTCTTTCAAGTTCAAGGATTCCTCTTGGTTGCCACCTGATGTTAACGAGATCTCGCGAAACATGATGACTCACGAGCAAGTGTACGAGAAGAACGCTACGGAGGGCTTCGAGCGCTTCGTGAGGAGGTTCGTCGAACGCGTGCTCGGAGAGCGAACGGCAAACGGCGTAACCCTTGAGAGCGCCGTAACCAGCGAGAGCACCGAGAAGGACTGAGATGTCTCTCCGGGCTGTCCATTGAATAGGTGTACTGAGCGATTATGAGCAGAGTATTGATCATAGGTGCGGGTGGAGTAGGAAGCGTCGTCACGCACAAATGTGCGCAACTCCCCGAAGTGTTTTCGGACATTTGTCTAGCAAGTCGAACCGTGGCGCGTTGCGAACAGATCGCCCGCGACATCGCGCGCCCGATTCGCACCGAGGCGCTGGATGCAGACAAGGTTCAGGACACGGTCAAGCTCATCCGAGATTTCCGGCCCGACATCGTGATCAACGTCGCGCTACCGTATCAAGACCTGGCCATCATGGACGCTTGCTTGGAGACGGGTACCGATTACCTGGATACTGCCAATTACGAGCCGCCCGACGTCGCAAAGTTCGAATACAAGTGGCAATGGGCATATCGCGAGCGGTTCGCTGATCGTGGCATCATGGCCCTGCTGGGCTCCGGGTTCGACCCGGGCGTGACTAACGTCTTTTGCGCCTACGCTCAGCAAGAGCTGTTCGATAGCATCGAGACGATCGACATCGTCGACTGCAACGCCGGCAGCCACGGCAAGGCATTCGCGACCAATTTCAACCCGGAGATCAACATCCGTGAGATCACGCAACCGGGCCGCTATTGGGAAGATGGGAAGTGGATAACGGTCGACGCTTTGAGCGTCGCGCAAGACTTCGACTTCCCGGAAGTGGGGACGCGGAAGGCGTATCTGCTGTATCACGAGGAGCTCGAGTCCCTCACGCAGAACATCGAGGGCCTAAAGCGCATCCGCTTTTGGATGACTTTCTCCGAAGCGTACCTGACACACCTGCGAGTCCTGGAGAACGTCGGGATGACCCGCATCGATCCCGTTCAGTACGAGGGGCGAGATGTCGTTCCCATAAAGTTCTTGAAGGCGCTCCTCCCCGATCCTGCCTCGTTGGCGGCTGGCTACACCGGCAAGACGAGCATCGGCTGTATCATCCAGGGCACGCAGGGGGGCAAGCCAAAGCGCGTGTTCATTTACAACGTGTGCGATCACGAGGAAACGTATCGCGAGGTCAAGGCCCAGGCCGTCTCGTATACGACGGGCGTCCCCGCGGTCGTTGGTGCGCGGATGATGGTGGAGAGACATTGGTACAGGCCCGGCGTGTACAACCTCGAGGAATTCCCAGCACGACCATTTCTCGAGGAGCTTTCGTCGCGCGGCTTGCCTTGGCACGTCAAGGAACTGCCAGTGACGGACGAGGAACGATGACGACGGCGTTTGCTGCTGTGGGGGCGGTGGCGTCTCGGAGTCCAGGCGCCGAAGCCGTGGCTGACTTCGAGACCGTTGCCGCGCCAGCGTTCGTGCTCGATCTACAGCAGCTCGAAGAAAACTGTCGACTGCTGCAATCCGTTCAGGAAGCCAGCGGAGCCAAGATTCTGTTGGCCCTCAAAGGGTTCGCCGCGTGGTCCACGTTTCCGCTCATTGCGAAGTACTTGAGCGGCGTGACGGCGAGCGGGCCCTTCGAGGCAAGACTCGGTGCTGAGCTTTTTGGCGGTGAGGTGCACGTCTACGCGCCAGCATTCAGCGAGGCAGACATCCAGGAGTGTCTGACGACATGCAATCACCTCATCTTCAACTCGTTCTCGCAGTGGGAACGCTTTCGCAGCCAGTGCGAGGCAGCGCGCAGCGCGCGTGCAGCGTCCGGGCAAACGCTAGACTTTGGGATGCGGGTCAATCCACAGCACTCGGAGGTGGAAGTACCGTTGTACGATCCGTGCCGACCCGGGTCTCGCTTGGGCGTGACCTTCGCGGAATTCAAAAATCGGTCGCTCGAAGGCTTGAGCGGCCTGCACTTTCACACGCTGTGTGAGCTCGACTCGGACGCTTTGGAGCGAACGGTAGCCGCCTTCGAGCAGCATTGGGGCGCAGTCATTCCCAACCTGCAGTGGGTGAACTTCGGGGGCGGACACCACATCACCAGGCCTGGCTACGACGTCGAGCGCTTGGTACGTGTCGTGGAACGCTTCCGGTCGCGCTACGGCGTACAGGTGTACCTGGAGCCGGGAGAGGCGATTGCCCTCAACGCCGGCGTGTTGGTCGCCTCGGTGCTGGACGTCATACGCAATGGCGACTCGATCGCCCTGCTCGACGTTTCCGCGACGGCTCACATGCCGGATGTTCTCGAAATGCCGTATCGGCCAACGATTGTCGGTGCGGGGCAGCCGGGGGAGAAGGCTCACGACTACGTCTTGGGAGGAGTGACCTGCCTGGCGGGGGACGTGATTGGCACCTACTCCTTCGACCGACCGTTGTCGGTGGGCGATAAACTCGTGTTCTGCGATATGGCCATCTATACGATGGTCAAGACGACGATGTTCAATGGCGTGCGGCATCCCGACATCGTGCTGCGCCGAGCCGATCGAAGCGTGGAGCTCGTGCGTCGCTTCACTTACGAAGACTTCCGTGACAGGTTATCGTGAGGCGCCCGCGCAGCAACGAGCGCGTTTGTGCAGCGTCTCCAAAGCGCCTGCCAGTCGCGCGGCGACCAGAGGCAGGCGTAATAGGCGAGACTGACGAAGGAGAAGGGGCCGACGTCGAGCAAGACTAGGATCCCTGCATGCATCGTCACGCCGATCGTTACCCAAGCCTTGCGCAGATCGAAGTTGCAAAACCATCGGCTCAACCACCGGGGGCCCGCCTGGGTACACCGATAGTACCAATGCAGCAGTAGCAGCAGGGAAGACTGCTCCCAGTGCCAGGTTACCGCGGTGCCGAGTTGAAACAGTCGGTGTGTGGCGACCGGCAGCGTCGCTAAATCGTATCGGAGCCAGGTAGGGTCGTTCAGGATGTAATGAAGCGCCAAATAGTCGCCCATGGGGGTCCAGGCGTATCCGATCTTCTGCAGACCCGTCATGCTGTACATGAACAGCACCTGAAAAACGATCAAAGCCCGCGGCCACGCCGATATCCGTTTGGCGCTCGTCCACCGGCCTCTGAGGAGCAGGCAATCGACCGAGAGCGTCTCAGTTGGGCGAGTGAACAATAGCAGCAGGAGTCCCATGACGATGAGGCTGTCGTAGCCGCCCGTGGCGTTTGGATTGAGCGTCCTTAGCGCCACCACCACCTGTTGACACACTAGAATGGTCGCTCGTCCTCCGAAACCTACCAAACACATGGCGCCCGTCACCCAAGCCAAGCTGTAAAGCTCGTACACTGATCCAGAGTTCACTCCGCCAAGTATCGTGAAGATCCAATGCCGGCTAGTCAGGGGGAATATGCCCCCGTCCTGTTGGGGATACCAAATGGCGGACAGCGCTTCGGCTTGGGCTATGAGCGTGAGACCAAGGAGCAAGCCGAACGAGAGTAGGATCCGGAACAATGCAACGGACGTTGCTGTTTCGCGATGGGTGATCACCTTGCGAAGCAGGCACGACAGCGCGTTCATCTGTACTTGCTCAATCGAAACACCTTCACCCGCGCGAACTTGCCCTCGGCTCGAGCGAAAGGGAGGTCGAGGCTGAATGCCGTCGGGACTTCATCTGGCGTCGGTGTCTTCCACGTGTACGCGCTGACACGCAGAGAAATCGCTTCAGGAAAGTCCTTGGCAACCTCGCGCGCCAGCCAGTCGGCGAAGGCGCGGTAGGTCGAGTGACGATTGCTGCGGCCCAGGCGGCCAACGAGCTTGCGTAACCGATGATGCTCGAGCAAGTCACGCCGCCACGCGTACTCCTTCGAGCCGGCGACGTAGAGGGGATGGTAGCCGCTTCCCTGGTCGAGCTCGAGCCAGAGCCGCGACGGGTGTGTCTGCGGGCTCGAGAACATGCGCCAGCTTTGGCTGAAGCCAAGCTGCTCCGGAAGCCAGTGCAGCTTTGCTAGGGCTGCCTGTCGCACCCCAACGTAGGAGCGGGTGAACGTCCACAAGTGTTGCTGAAGCTGGCGTGGCGATACGTCCACGCCCACGTCCTGCAAGAACGCGGACCAGCTTTCAAACTGGGCTCGATTTTGGGGGCTGTTCCAGACCTTGCGATCCACGAGGCGAGAACCACCCGGGAGCGCGAAAAGCAGGCATAGCACGGCATACAGTATCAGTAAGCACGGTCCCAGGATGCGCTTCGAGCGCTGGAACGGAGAAGCGGGCCGCATGGGTGGATCGGTGCACGCCTATCGCATCAGCACGAATTCTTCGGAAGCGGTGGGATGCACCGCGACGGTCGCGTCAAAGTCTGCCTTTCGGGCGCCCATCTTGACGGCCACTGCGAAGCCTTGGATCATTTCGTCAGCAGCGAGGCCGATGACGTGCGCGCCGACGACGCGTTCGTCTGGACCCGCGGTGATCAGCTTCATTGCCGTCTTTGGCTTCCGCTCGCCGACGGCATAATACATGTTGGTAAAGCGCGAAACGTACTCGCGCACATTGTCCTTACCGAATTCTGAACAGGCTTGCTCCAGAGTCAGGCCTACCGTTGCTGCGGGAGGGTGACTGAACACGACGGTGGGCACGTTCGCGGAGTCGAAGTGGGCGTCAGGTTGCCGCCCAAAAAGTCGATCGGCCAGGCGGCGACCCTCCGCGATAGCCACCGGCGTGAGGTGCCAACCCTCCACGACGTCACCGACAGCATAGATGCCTGGGACGCTCGTGTTCTGGTACTTGTCCACGCGCACGAATCCCGCCTTGGACAATTCAACGTTTAGCTGTTCGAGTCCTATGGCATTGGTAGCGGGCAAACGCCCAATGGCCCAGATCAAGCAGTCGAAACCTGCCGCCTCCCGGCCGTCGGCGATGAACACTTTCAGCTTGCCTTGCTCGTTGCGATTGACTCGCTCTATCCGAGCATGCGGGACGAACGTCACTTGCTGCGCTTCGAGGTGAGCCAGAAGCTCCGTTCGCAACATGCTATCGAAGTGCGGGATCACTCCATCGTACTTCGAGAACAACGTGACGTCGGAGCCGAGGGCTCGAAAGATGCCAGCGAATTCGACACCGATGTAGCCCGTGCCGACAATGGCTACGTTCTTGGGTTGCTCCTTCAAGGCAAAGAAGCCGTTGGACGTGATGCCTAGTTGAGCGCCTGGCAGCGCTGGGACTACGGGGTAACCACCAACGGCAATCAGTAGGTGCTTGGCGGACAGGCGAATGCCATTGACCTCGATACTATCCCGAGCGAGAAGCTTGCCGTAGCCCTCGAAAAGTTCCACGCCTTCACGCTTCAAGTTGTCGCGGTAGATGTCATTGAGGCGCTCCACGTACGCGTCCCGCCGTTTTCTCAACGTGCCCCAGTCGAAGCGCGGGCTGTCCAGCTTGAAGCCATAGCCTTCGTAGTCATGCGCGGCCTCTGCCAGAGTGGCGGCATTGAACATGACCTTCTTCGGCACGCAGCCCACGTTGACACACGTGCCTCCCAGGCGTCGGCTTTCGACGACGGCAACACGAGCCCCATGCTGTGCAGCGCGCCGTGCCGTCGCTAAGCCTCCACTGCCACCGCCAAGCACCAATAGATCGTACGTGTTCATGGTTATCCGATACTGCAGGGCGCGCGGGGCCAGACTGCTCGCGCACCACCACGATAGTCGGAGCGACTGTTCAGGCAAGCGTCGCGTGGGCGGAATACAAGGGCGTGCGGGCAGAGGGCCGCCGTGCCCTGACCATTGGTCTCATCTCACGTATCCCGCCGCTACCGGCAGGGCATCACTGCC
>CAZNZA010000164.1:0-11162 GCA_964577325.1 uncultured Polyangiaceae bacterium | reverse complement strand
CCATCCCCCATCTCCAGAATCATCACCGGTATCTCGCCGCGGCTCTTGAGGAATCGAAGCTGTCGCTCTTTCGCGTCCGGCGTCCACATCACGTCCATGATCAAGTCGATGCCGTGCTTCGGATAGTCGAACCCCTCGAGCGCTTCGGGACGTTCTTCGGGGTCATCGGACGGCCGCGTCAACCAATGGCGAAGGGCGTCGAGGTTGAAGTCATGGGCTGGCGCACGCAGGATTTCCGTGTCCTTTTCGCGGATGGGCACGAAAAGGTCCGGATCGGTTCCGATGGAATCGGCAATGCGGTCCATGGCGAGCGCTTTGGACGCCCGAATCGAGGATGAGGCGATCTTGATCGCCAAAGATCGCTTCTTGTCGTAGTGCACCGTCCGGAAGTCGTCGCGCGCGGAAATGCGGAACAGCTTCAAGTCGTGGGCGATGCGAGTGAAGTTGAGCCAACTGCGGATATCACTTCGGCCCGCCAGTTTGACCTGGTTAGCGGCATCGTCCGCTGCCGTCACGAGGGGCATGGGATCGCCGCCGTCGGGCTCGTTCTCACGGAATTGGAAGCGACGGATGGAGTGTCGGAAGTACTCGTCAGTAAGTCGAGTCTTCGTGACCTGACCTGGTAGGAGCGACAGGTGCACCAATTCCTGGACGAGGGCGACGACATCCGCGTGAACTTGCTCCGCGATGGGCGAGGGCTCTCCATCGCCCCACGTGACGTTGATGCGCTGACGTAACGCGTCGGGGACTTGCTTCAGTTTGGTCAAGTCGGGCGACGCTTCCACGCTCACGGTGGAATGAATGTACAAGAGCCAGCGCGCTTTGTATGCCTGCTTGCCGTGAGGCTGCCAGTCAGCCTCGTAAGCGAGAGGAAAGTTGTTGTTCGGCGCACCGAGGACGGAGTCGATGTCGACGGCGACTCCCAGCTTGTGCTTCGATTGCGCGGCCTGACCTGCGCCCGCCGCGCCGACGTAGCGGAAGCTGTTACTCAAGTAGAACCCGTAGGCGGCACCGAGCGCGTCGCACACGAGCTCGAGCGCCCAGAATCGCCACCACAACTCCGGGCGCGCCCAGAGGCTCCCGCGATTGACCAGGACGTCTCCGGGATTGATCAGGCCGTTGGATTGCCAGTGGTCAAACGCCGCTACGGTAGCGGCGTCGACCATCCCGCGTTCGGGGATGGGTGCCGGGGCAGTTGAGACGTGCCGGCCTCGCAGGTAGCCCCAGGCGGCATGGTCGCCGGTAGTGCGAGCTCGGTCGAAGGCGAAGGCCTTTCCGTCCTGCGCGTCGGCCTGGAACCGGTGCAGAGCCGCCTGCACGCCTGAGGTAAACGTGCCACTCGCTTCGTAGGGCAGCGTACTGTTGGGGGTGGGTACGGGATATTTGAGCGCGGCCAACTTTCCAGTTAAGGTGAACACATGAGCGTTCACTACGTGAGCGTATGGCATACGATAGTACAGCATCCAGCCGTCGAACTCCTTCGGGCCTCGGGGCACGTATGCCGAAGACGTCTCAGGCAGGACGACCTGTAGCGTGCCTTTCACGGCTTCCGGCGTCAGAAGCGTCCAGACGAAATCATCGCCGGAGTCAGTCATCGGTTGCCCGTCGCGAGCGCGCCGCAGAAGGTCCTTGGCGTACTCCGGCGACGGATGAGCGATCAGGCAAAACAGGTATGGATAGGCCGCGAACTTCAGTGGTGGCGCAGCCTGCTTGGTGTCCGCCAAGGTCGGTCTGCGGGTAGTGCTATACAGAAACCATGGGTTCGTGACGGTCGAAGCCTCGTGCATCACGCCGTAGCCGTCGATGAAGCCCAACTCGATCTTCGCGGGATCCGTTGGAAAGGCGTTCCCCTCCGTGGCAGAGCAATACAGCGCGAACAAGCCCCTGGCCGGAATGAGAGCTTTTCCCGCGAAGCCGAAGCGAACGAATTGTAAGGCCGTATCCAATTGCGCCATCGTGGTGCTCCCATACTGCGTCTCTCGCGCATCTCCATTCAGCAGTGACACGCGGCCGCCTCATCGCGGCTCTCCTCACTGTCATTGACCGCGACCTGCGGGTCCGGTGTTTCAGTCCTATCCTCTCCCGCCAGAAGCGTCTGCCCCACGTACACGCCGTCCTTTCGGACGTGAATGGCCGAGAGCACGGAGCGCTTGCGCCCGTCCCAATCCTCCCAGAGCTCATAGGTACCGGCAGGCAAGCGCTCGAAGCGAAAGAAGCGCAGTTCTCGCTTTCGATCATCGACAACCTGCGGCTCACCGGGCTCCAGACGCTTGAAGACGGCGCCGTCGGAACTTGCCAGCAGCATGGCCTGCGATTGCTGGCTATCGAAAGTCCAGTCCAGATGAACAGGGATGACCAAATCGTGTTGCACGTAGGCACCCTCGTTGGAACGGGCATCGAGCGGCTCCCGCGTATAGATGCCTGGCAGGTATATGTCGCTGTCTGCAGGGTTGGCTTCCGCGTTCGCCAGGTTCGGAAGAGTATCCCGCTCGTCAAAGAACAGCAGTTCGACCCGGCGGTTAGTCTGCGAAGCGTAGCCATCGGCGCCGACGGCATCGATGGGGTGGTGTTCGCTGAAGCCTAAGGCCGGACGAGTTTCATCGAGCCACTTCAAGTTAGCGCGCAGTTGACTGGTACTTTTGACTGACTCTCCGAGTTCGCGCGCGATGGCGTATTGAATGACGTCGAAGAATCCGCCCCATGTCAGTGGTCCGACACTACCGTCGGCTTGGAGATCCGGCGAGGTGTCTGCTCCCAGGTTATACTTGTAATAGGTGTACTCGCGCTGGAACGTGCGCACGGCTTCGACAGCGCTGTGCGCCACATCGTCAATGTTTCCAGGATCGCAGGTGAAGGGAATATGGACGACGCTGCGTGTGCACCAGCGTAGCAGGTGCTTGTAGTCGCTGACACGGTGGCGTGCGCTGACGAGTGTCTTGAAGGTTTCACGGTCGCCCGTCAACAGCGCGTGAACGACGTGTGCTCGCTCCTCGCTCAATGCTTGGTTGTATTCGACCGTGTCGACCGAATCCGTATGGCCGGCGATGAACAGTTTGAAATGGGGACGTTCGTCGCTTGCACGCAGGGCGGCCGCGAGTACGGCAATGGTGCTCGGAGCGCTTGCTCCGTCGGGCGCATCGTTTTCGCTCGTCCCCTCGGCGTCCGGCATCACGACACAGCTATCGGTTCGAAACCGAGTGTCGGGCAGCTCGAGGAAGTGCAGCCGCTTGCTCGGCAGGTGTTGGGCCGAACCTTGAATGGTGTGAGAGTCGTCAACTCCAGCTGGCTCGAGCGGGACGTCCAAGGTCTCTAGGCCCGATGCATGCGGGAATGCACCGCCGAGGATCTGAAACGAACACTCCCCCGGCGCTACCAGATGGTTCACGCGAAACGCCCCCTTTGCGCCGGTCGTATGCACCACTTTGCCACCATCAGGTGTGGTGACTTCCACGTCGAAGCCCTCGATGGGGAGGCCGTCCTGATCCAGAAGCGTCAATCCGACCCATGGTGGTGCCGGTTGTTTCACCGGCGGATGCAGATTCATCTCGAGCAGGCGCGCGACGGCTTCACCTACGGTGGCAATGCCGTCGATGCGGGTGGCGCCGTTGGCGGTCAACGTGCGTTGCACACGTTGGCCATCCGGGGTGGACACGGCAACTCGGTGCGACGCCAACTTGTTGCCGTCTATATCTTCGAACTGGGCCGCAACGTAGTGAACACGTCGTTCGAAAAGTGAACGGTTCGCCTCATTGCTGCCCGAAGCGGCGCCGCCGCTGGCGTGCTTCTGCTCATCATCGTTCGCTTTGGCCTTGGGTTGTGCAGAGGAGGCAATCTTTTGGACGTTGCTGGCCACCGCCCACGTCCCCGTCTTTACTACGACGGGATCCGGTGATCCAGTCGAAGGGTTAACGGCCGGTACGACGGTCGCCACGAACGTGCCGGTGGTCTTCACCGTCCCGACGGGGAGCTTGACGTCCTTGACCGCAGCGCTCATCGTTCCCGGGTTGACGGTGAGCACGACCGTCAGTACGGTGCCGGGCGCATCGAAACCAGGTGCCGTATACAATTGGCCCACAGCCAGCATGCCCGCGGCCAAGATCTCCGACTCCCAGATCACGAACTCCCCCTTCGCCTTCATGCGATGACCAGGGGTGGCGGTGACTTTGACTTTGACGGGCGCCGCCATCCACGACCATGGCGGGTCTGGGGTTAGCTCGAGCTCATCGCCGTTGACTAGGAGTGCGTCCACGTGGGCTGCAGATTATCCAGAACCGGCGTTAGGGGAACCCCTGGCGGAGAACCCGTGTCGTGTTTCTCCACTACAGAGGTGAGAGGGGACGCGTAAGCGGCCGCAGGCCGCTAGCGGACCGCCGGAGCGTAGGGCGCAGCCCGAGCGGAGGGCTCATGCAACGGTTGATACTTCTCCTATGTGCTTTGGCGGAACGCGGGCGATGAGACACCCTGCGATGATCGATTCACGCTGGTTTTCTAGCTGGAACTTCGCTACACGGCGAGCTCGACGGCCGGCGCGGGTTCCAGGGTTGGGCGACGCGGTCGGTTGGGCGGCTCGAGGTGCGACGGTGGGTGGCCAGAATATAGTCGGCTCTGGTGAGACGGAAGCTTCGTCGTGAGTGCTTGGGTGACTCTAAAAGGTTAATGGGTAAAAGTTATGCGTATCACGAACAGTTCTTGCATGGCATTGGCAGCGTGTTTGGCGGCGTGCGCATCCGAGCGTCCCGACTTTAGCCGGGTGCAAAACGAGAATGTCGCCGATGCAGCGGGCGTGAATGAGGATGACGCGAGCGTGTCCACGGCGACCGCCGCCCCTACAGGATCGTCCACAGGTGGTGGTGAGGACGCTGCGACGGAGGATGAGTCGGATGGTGACGAAACGTCTGGCGAACAGCCCGACACCAACCTGGACAATGGTGAGTCGACGGGGGCTGGGAACAATGGCACGACCAGCGACGAAGCGGGCGCGAATGGTGACGACGCAGACGCGGCAGTAGGCGACGGAACGAGCGGTGGTTCGAACGAAGGTGCCGAGGATGGTGGTGCCACGAGTCGGTCTAGCAACGGCACGACCTGCCGGGGAGCGTCGGATTGTGAGTCCGGGTTCTGCGTGGATGGCGTGTGCTGCGACACCAGTTGCCAGGGAGTGTGTGCGACTTGTGACCAGGCAGGCAGGGAAGGAACGTGCACGGCACCTGCAAGCGACGACGCGTGTGGGACTTTGGTCTGTCCCGCCGATACGGAGTGCCGAAAGTACGAAGGGGTAGGGCTAGACGCCAATTGTGCCGCGCTCAACAGCTGCGTTGCGGAAGCTGAGTGTACGGCAACACCGGTTGCGGCTGACACACCGTGCCAAGAGGGCACGGGGGCGTGCGACGGTAACGGCGAGTGTGTCGTACCGGACAAGCTATCGCTAGGTGAAACCTGCGCTGCCGCCGAGGAATGTGGATCGGGCCATTGCGTCGAAAGCGTCGACGGCGAGCCGGTGTGCTGCGACGCGGCGTGCGATGGCTTGTGCGAGGGCTGCGGGAGCGATGGTCGTTGCGATGCAACGCCGGACGACGACGCCGCGTGTGACGCGATCACTTGTGATAGCGATACGGCGTGCACTTCGTACCCTGAGCCGCTGGAAGACAATCGCTGCGCAAGCTTCGGACAGTGCGTGACGAGTGCGGCCTACTGCCGTGCCGACCATGCCGAGGACGGGGCGAGTTGCGGGGACAATCGCGCGTGTGATGGCGCGGGAGAATGCGAGCTTTCCTGCCCGACTCAGCGCGGAGCTGAGCGTACGTGCACCGTGGAGTGTCCATGTGACGCGGGGGCTGGCGTCTGTTCGAGTAATGCTCAGTGCGACGCGGGGCTCGTCTGCGTGACGGGCGGCGGGATTAAGTATGGTTTTGCAGGTAACAGCTGCCTACCTGCTCATTGCGATAATGACGTGCAAGATGCATCCGAAAGGAGCATTGATTGCGGTGGCGAGTGCGGATGCACGGCAACTCTCGAGATGCTGGAGGAATCCGCCACCCCTACAGGTATCTCCGATGACGGCAACCTCGTCGTCGGCTATTCCAGCAACTCATCAGGACGTTGGGCGTACCTATGGGACGAAACCGGCACACGGACGGAGCTATCCAATGAACACACCGCCCAGGGGATCAGCGGAGATGGACGAGTCATAGTAGGAACGGGCGATGCGGGGCCAGTGCGTTGGGTCAATGGTGGTCAGCCGCAACGGCTTTTGCCAGAACGTTTCACAAGTGGGGTGCCGGCCGACGTATCCCAGAACGGCTCCACAATTGTGGGACGAGGCTATACGGAAGACGGAGAGTGGGAGACCTTCGTATGGACGAACGGGTCCACGACTAGCGTCAGTGGTTTCTACGACTTCGTATCTATCTCCGCCGACGGCTCCTTGGCGTTGGGCCACGAAGTTGGAGAAGCAGGCGTGCGCGGGAAGCCGGCATTCTGGTCGGCGAGCTCCGGGGCGACGGCATTGACATTTCCTGGCGAGTGGGACGTCGAAGGCGTATATGCCATGAGCCGGAATGGGGAGCATATCGTAGGGAGGGCGATGGATGAGTCTCCGTTCCCGTTCGTATGGTCACAGGCCGGTGTCGTTCAATTAACCGTGGACGCCTACGGTAGCGATGTCAGCGATGGCGGAGTCGTCGTAGGTCAATTGGGCCGCGGAGGCGTTCCAGGACGGTACTGGACTGCCGAGTCGAACTATGAATCGCATCTCGTGGAGGACCTAATGCGCGAGCACGGATTGGAGCTAGGGGACACGACTATCTGGGCGGCGCGCTTGATCACCCCTGACGGTAAGACTATGATTGGCGAAAGCATTGGCCGCCTCTGGCGATTGCGCTTGCACTGAGGCGCTCGCCGCTCCTCTCAGTCTAGCAACGTGACGCGCCAGAACGAAGTGCTGGCGCCGGGCACGCTCCCAACGATGATACGTCCATCATCACTGATGAACCGAGCGGAGGCCAGCTCGAGGTCGACGGGCAGTTCGAGGCCTCGTGCTCTGACTTCATCCAGCACGTGACGCGTCCCTGCCTGCTCAGTCCATATGAACGGTCGCTGATAGTCGTTCGTGCCGCTGTGGCCCGCCAGCGTGGTGCCGCTCGCGCTCATCGCGTACGGCATCGTGTAGTCCGCGTCTGGCAGCTGGGGTAACTCGCTGAATTCGCCGTCACGCCAAATGTAGCCGTGATAGGTATCCAGTTCAGCGTTGTAACCAAACCCTGCAAAGGCACTGCCGTCGGCATTCATCGTGAAGATTTCCCAGCGGCTCCAATTCGCTGGCGGATGGAGCGGAATCAAGGCCGACTGCTGATAGGACCACAACGCTCCTTCGTCGGCCGTGGCGAGGCGACCCGCGACGATTAGACCGTCTGCGGAAACGGCCGTAATCGTATCGAGTGCATTGATGACGCGCGTTTGAGCGCCGGTGACACGAAACAACGCCGTTTGCTCCGCGGACGCGTCGTAGTATTCACCCACGACGATGGCTCCCGTGGCAGACACGAGAGTACGTCCCGATCCCCCGTCATACACAACCTCAGGGGCGCCAGTCCCCGTCCAGCGGTACGCGCCGCCGTCGGATGAAGTGCAGTCCGGGGGATCTCCACATACCACGTAGCCGACGATGACGGAGCCGTCGGCGCTGATGTCGTGAGTACCGCCCGGAGCTCCAAAGCTTTGCAGCTCCGTGAGCACGCCCTCCGCGTCGATACGGGCCGGGTAGGTAGTTCGGTCGCGACCGAAATTGGCGGCGAATGCACTCCCATCGCCGCTCATGGCGATCAGGGAGACGCCACTACCATCCGCTGGCACACCGGTGATTTCAACGACCTCAAACGTCGCTCGACAGCCACACTCTCCGCCACAATCAACGCTGGTTTCTTCGGCGTCGCGAGTGTCATTGACGCAATGGGCGGGCAGACAGCTTGCGCCGGGAAAACCGAGTTTAGCGACGGCGTTTGCGGTGCAAACTAGGCCCGCCTCGCACTGGTCGTCATCGGTACACGTTCCGGCTCCCACGGCGCACGGGCACTCGTTCGTACAAATGCGTTCCGGACCTGTTTCCTTCGGGCAGTCACTCAGGCACGCGCCTAGCCCGTCGCATACCATACCATCGCCACACGTCGTGCCCTCGGATTCGAATTCCGCAACGCAAAGCACTGCTTCGTCTGCGCACTGCCCGAGGTCGACGCAGCGCCGTTCGTTGGGCTCAGTCGGATACGACACGCAGGCGGAACTGCTGGGGCACTCTATGGTAGGACATGCCGCGTCGTCAGTCGGCATTGCATTGCAGGCTCCAGACGTGCTGCACACGGAGCACACGTCGTCGCAAGGTGTCTCACAACAGATCGTGCCTCCCGCCTCGCTTGGCTCACAATGCCCGGAGCCACATTCGGTATCGGCCTCACAGGCTGCGCCCAGGCCCGCGCTACCTACGGAGCCGGTGCTAGTGTCGTCGGTACCGGTCTCGCTCGTCCGTGTATCGTCAGTGGCGGGATTTGATACCTCACTGGTCTCCGTCGTCTCCGTGGTATCCCCGTTGGTGTCGCTTGACTGAACGTCGGTAGAGTCTACGTCGGCGTCCTCGGAACGGTCGCCAGGAGCAGTGGTGGATGCGTCGCCAGCGAGTCCGGAATCGATGCCCGGTGTCTCTGCGGGCGTTGTTTTTCCAAAGGTTGGTCGCTCTCCTGTGCAGGCGCTTAAGCCGGTCAACGCCAAACACACTGATACAGATGCGGTTCTCATGAGCGCCGGATCCATGCGTAAAATCTATTCAGATTGCAATCAACGACGCTTGTCAGCCGCAATTCTCACCGCACCTTTTCGATAATCCCCCGGCCACCGGCGCGATCGCGTCAGTCGCACTCGCTCCGAACGAGTCAAGACTGCCGGCACGTCGGGGCTTTCGCAGAGGACGTTCAACGATGTGGCGACATGGAACATTAGAAAGAAAAGAGCCCGCTGGTGAAGCGGGCTCTTCTCAATGTTTCGACAAGTGGAGACTACGGGTTAACTTTGCACGTGAATTCGTCGACGGCCAAGTTGCCACCGGCGCCTCCACTCCAAATTTCGAACCCGGCGAACACGTCCGTCAAATAAAGGCTACCGCTCAAGTAGCCCCGATTAACCGCATCATCGATGAAATCCTTTAGATCAAAGGTGAGAGCGTTGGTGTCACCACCTTGAACCAAATATGAAACCACGGGTGCATTGGCTTGAGGAACGAGTTCGCCTTCACCGCCATCCGGGCTTGCACCCCCTTCATTGCGCGGTCCGACGAAGATGTCCCAGTTCTTACCTCCTAATCCCTGAGCAGTGGCCGTTGGGCTCCCCCCGTTCCAACCGATCGGATACTTCCCACCTGGTCGCTTGAGCCAAACCATGAGGAAGCCGTTGAGTCCGTCGTTGTAACGTTGCCCGTTTGGATCCTGCGACGCGAACCAGACGTCGTAGGTGGCGTTGAATTCGCTGGTGCTACCACTCCAGCGGAAGGTGGTCGGGATGCTGGTAATGTTCCCGATTTGTATAGGTAAGTTATCGGTTCCGGTCGTCGAAAACGCACCCTGTTCCGTAAACCCGTTGGCGCCAATGAAGATGGAAGGGAACGAAGCCGGTGCGTTTCCTCCGTTGCCAGAACCTTGAACGACCATGAAGCTGTTGTTGGTGTACTCCAGAACCAGTTCACCGGCTTCATTACCCCAGTTGTTATTCTGGATAATGTATTTCTCACCATCTACGACGACGGCAGCGCGGTCGTAGTCATCGCCCCCTTGCCCGACGAAACCTGTTTGTTCGGCAACGACACCACCTACGGGTGCATCGGCCTCACTGTTTCCCGCGGCGAAACCATTGATGCAGTACTCGAAGGGAACGTCTTCTCCGTCACTAGGGTCTCCTGTCGCGGCGTCCCAACCGTCACCGGGCACCGTGAACACGATGGCGGATACCGTGTCTGTCGCCGGATTAAAGGCATTGGCGGGCTGTTCCGCGTTGTACTCCCCGTCCGTCACCCAACATTGGTTGTGAAAGTCTGCGTACTCCAGGAATGCAGGGCCTTGGGGCAGCGAAATGGTTTGGCACCAGCGTTGGGCGGCGTCACTCGCCCCATCTGGGCCTTGGAGTTGGATGCGCAGGGTCGTTGCTTCGATGTTCGCAAAGTTGATCGCTATACCCGTCTCCTGCAGCAGCACACCAGGAGGGCCTTCTGCCGTTGCGGCTTCAGGTTTGTATGAACAATCGGCGCCCTCCGCTGGCTCCGCGAGATTGAATCCGAGCAGTGAGACACCTTCCCAGCCCGCCGACGGGCCTACTTTGCCGGATACGCAGTAGGATCCGTCCTCGTTGGGTCCCGTGAGAAACTCTTGCGGCGCGATGGTCGTACCGACGTTGAGATCGTCAATACCCGTCCACACGCACCCGTGCCAGTCGTTTTGACGCCAATACCCGGCAGGGTCCGCACCTCCCGGTGAGACGGGATCGACCGGATCCGAGGTATCGGGCATATCCGTCGTGTTCGGCGTCACTGCAGCCGTGTCGGGTGTCACCGTAGTGTCCGGCGTTACGGCGGCGGTGTCCGGGGTTACCGTCGTGTCCGGATTTACCGGCGTCGTGGTATCGGTCGTCGTGCCCGCTGGTGCAACCGGGGTGACGGGCATCGTCGTATCGGTGGGTACTACCGGCGATACCGTGCCGCCCGGGGTGACGGCGGGATTGACGGGGGATAACGGGTTAACGCCCACAGGCGGATTCTGCCCCGTCAGAGGAGGAGCGGACGTGGTGGGGGCCGGACCCGCACCCACCCAATACGCCGTGTCGGGATCAGAGCAGACCCTCAGTCGCCAATTCGAATCCGTCGTCGCGCAATCGCCATGATAGGTTCCGGTACCCGGGACCATGCAAGAAGTGTACGTCCACAATTGGTCAGGCGTGGTGCACGGCACACCGGCCGGACCGACGTAGTCATAGTTCGAAGTATCCGAACAATTCGGAAACTGCCACAGGCCGTCGGCCGATGTGCAGACACCAGGGCTTTCCTCGGAGCTGCAGCCAACCACGGCAACGGCTCCGAGCAGAGCGGTGACCGTGCCGAACAACGAGGAGAGCAGGGGGCGATTATTGAGTTT
>CAZNZA010000163.1:7755-11183 GCA_964577325.1 uncultured Polyangiaceae bacterium | reverse complement strand
GTCGTCACCCCGCTGATCGGTTACGCGTAGCCAACCTCCTTCTGTCTGAACGTCGTCTCGGTGGATGAGATCACCCGGATCCATACGTGCACCACTCGCTTTGGCATAGATGACGCCCTGAGCACCATGGGGCGTATCAGTGTTTTCTCGGCGCAGCTCCGACGGGAGGTGAGCAAGCGGGCCAGCGAAGACCAAGCGGTGCTGGGAGAGCATGAGACTGCTTACCGGTGAGGCGAAACCCGCGGTAGCGTTGTCCAAAACGCCCGGCGGCAGCGGTGAGTACCAACCGACGATGGCGTGCCCGATCTGATGGACGTACAAGGTGGACGGCGAGATGACCTGAGCCGCAGGCGTGACGTTATCGATGTCACGCACCAGTTCCACGTAGTGCCCGGTCAAGTCGAGCGGCTGCACTCGAGAAGCAGGAGCGGGGGCCGCCGCGACGGGAGCGGCGCTTTCGCCAATCTTGCGCGGAGAGCGCTGACGCGACAAAACGAGCTGGTTGTAGATTACCACCTTCTTGCCGACACCGTTGACGAAATGAGAAGGCGTCTGTTGAGGATTGATGTTCGAGAGCAGCACCTTGTCCAAGGTCGGCGTCATGACTCGCACCGCCAATCGGCGCCGCGGATTGCCACCGGGTGCGAAGAAGCTTTCGAAGTCTTTCTTGTCTAGAGCTGCACGTCCCAAAGAGCGCATGCCGATGGACCCTGTGGGCAGCGGGTCGCCGGCATCGGAGAAGCGGCCGATGGCTTGCACGTCGAGTTGAAACGCGTGCGACGCAATCCGCCCTCGTTGCCTCACCTTCTCGATATGCCAATGCAGGCTGTGGTGCTTCTCGTCAGTGAAACGAAACATCACGTCCGCCAGCATCATGACTCCCGTTCCCGGAGCGACCTCGTGTCCTTTGAGCTCTGAACCGGGGAAATCCGTAGGGGTCTGCGCGAAGAACTCCTCGGTGGTTTCGAAAAATCCGTTGCCGCCTTGACGCTGGAGTTCCGCTTGACGACTCAGATACAGGTCTAGGTCATAAACGGCGAGGATGTTGGAGGACCCGCCGGTAGTTAATCCTCCACCGTTCTTCGACCAGAGCATGGTCAGGCGGAGAGGTTTCACCGTCCCTTCGCAGACAGCATGAGACGCCCCAGGGGAAACGACAATCAGCGGCATGAGTAGTGTCTCACTTATCGACCAAGACCGTTCTAGTTGGCGCGTCGAGGCACGCGGTTTGAGCTGGGTGCGTGCAGCGTCATGCCGCAGGATTCATCAGGATGAAAGTCGGTGGACTCTGCCGTGGTAGACGAGCCTGCCGTCGCCGTCGCATGAAGCGAAAGCGCGCCCACGTACGTGCCCGCTTCGAGCGCGACTTCCGCCACGCCTCCGGTGTCCGTGCGAGCGCTGCCAAACGCGCCGCTTTGCGCGTCGGTATCTCCGTCGCCGACGATAGCCAAGGAAACGTCCGCCACCACGGGGTTCCCCAACCCATCGACCACTTGCACGAACTGCTCGTAGGCAGGAGCGACCAAGGGTATGGTCGCGCGCCGGCACCATGTCGTGTACGCGGCTAACGCTTGGGGCGAAGGCGTAGCCAGGGTTTCCACCTCGGGGCTCATGCCGCTGCCCCCGTGCAGAAACACGTCGACCCGACGTTGGTCGGGGGATTCGATGCCCTCCTCGTCGGGCAGCCGTTGCGAATCGGCTCCGAAAGTGCGCGGCGCGTGAAAACACCCCGCACCCATGGCCGTTATGGTTCGGTCAATCAGCGGCGCGAGCTCGAGATAGCGGGTCAATAGTTCGCGCAACGTCGCTTGGTCGAGCGCGGAATCGGGAGGCAAAGTGCCCGTCCACACTTGAAAGCGACTTATGGCGTCTTCCGTCAAGGGGCCGCAGTGTTCGTCAGCCATACCAATGTAGAAGGGACGCCCGTGCGGCCTCAGGGCGTACAGCATCCATTGCACTTCTTCCCAGCCCCAGCGCTCGCCTTGGGCCCCATCGAAGCGCGCGAGGAAGAAGTCGAGGTCTCGCATCAGCAGCGCCTTGACCGCTTCGGCACGGCGCGTTGAAAGTTGATTGTTGAAGTCTTCGCTTCCAATTGCGTCCGTATGCCCAACCAGCATGACGGCGCGCCACGATTCTTGGTCGAGCTGGGCCGCGACGGCATGCAACAGCGGAAGCATCGACGGTTTGGGAAAGCTTTTGCCACGACTGAAACGGGTAGGAAGACGAGCGGCCGCGTACTCCTTGTGTGCGGTTACTCCGGGACCACGCAACACGTCGCGTGCGTAAATCCCCGGCAAGTAAATGTCGCTGCCCGCCGGGTTGGCCTGAGAATCAGCCAAGTTGGGCAAGATGTCCCGCTCGTCGAAGAACAAGAATTCCGCCCGACGGTTGCTCTGTGACGCATAGTTGTCACGCCCAACGGCTTCAATCGGATGGTGCTCGCTGAAGCCGAGCGCGGGGTAGGCGAGGTCGAGCCACTTGACACTGCCCCGGAGCTTAGCGGCAGTCTTCGGCGTCTCACTGAGCTCGCGCGCAATCGCGTATTGAAAGACGTCGAAGATGGCGCCCCACGTCAACGGCCCGACGCTACCGTCTTCGACGAGGTCCGGCGAAGTGTCGGCACCTAGATTGAACTTGTAAAACGTGTATTCCCGTTGAAAGGTGCGTACGGCCTCGACACCCGTATGCGCGACGTCATCCACCGTACCCGGATCGCAGGTGAACGGAACGTTTGGCACGTGGCGGGTACACCAGCGCAAGATGTGCTTGTAGTCACTGACGCGATGCCGCGCAGTGACGAGCGCCTTGTAGGCTTCTCGGTCGCCAGTTAGCATGCAACGCACCACATCGGCGCGCTCTTGGCTGAGCGCTTGATTGTACTGCACGCTATCGACAGAGTCCGTATGCCCGGCGATGAACAGCTTCAAATGCGGTCGCTCGTCGCACACGCGTAAGGCGACCCCGAACACCGCTATGCTCGTCGTTTGCTCCGCACTTTGGTGCGCCGCCTCTTCCGCTCCCTGTTGCGGCGCCGGCATGACCACACAGCTATCAGTACGGAACAAGCTGTCGGGGAGTTCGAGCAGCGCTAGGCGACGGCTCGGTATGTGCACGTCGGCCCCCGTCTCACCGCTGTCGGTATGCTCCGCGCCAAGTGCGCTGCCGGTTCCAATGCCGAAGGCTTCACCGAGTCCGTGGGGCAACGAGAACGTGAAATCGCCATGCGTCGGCAGCTTGTCGAGCCTCAGGCTGCCTTTGGCGCTCGTCGTGTGAATACTCGTGGCGCCGGAGGGGGCGACGAGCTCCACATCGACGTCTTCCAGGGGAAAGCCATCGAGATCGACGAGCGTCAGCCCAATCCACGGCAGGACAGGGCGGGTGACGGGGGGTCGCAACGCATCTTCGAGCAGGCGTACCACAGCGTTCTT
>CAZNZA010000163.1:0-7655 GCA_964577325.1 uncultured Polyangiaceae bacterium | reverse complement strand
CGAGCAGCGACCGGAAACTCGACCACCGACACCTGGCCTCCACCTAGCGTCAGCTCGAGCTCGGTAGTCCCCGATTGCGAACGCGCGACGAGTCCGGTCGTACGTTTGCGGCCGCCTTCGTCGTACAGGATTGGTTCGCTTTGAGCGAGATACGGCACGACGACGCGCAGTTGTTCGAGGCGCGCGTCATCGGCGACTGGGGCCGTTGCGGATGCGGGAGCATTGCTCAGCCAGGCGAAGACCACCACACGCTGATTGGCCGTGAGGAACGAACGCACGTGAACGTCGGGCGACGACGTTTGCTCATACCCGGCATCGCCCGCGATCGAGCGAAAGCCATCGGCGAACAGCCGCCGCACGAACGTCAGCGCGTCGAGCGCAGGCTTGGGACGGTAATCGGCGGTGACCACACCGAGGTGACGGTTGTGGTCGTCGCCGATCACCGCGTCCGTTGCGCGCACGTCCTTGAGCTCGTACCACGCAATGAGAGACACAGCAGGCTCCGCCAGCAGGAGCGCTAGGGTGCGCACCAGCATCACGGCTTGGAAGCGTGGCGTGTGCTCGTAAGCGAACATCCCGTGGCCGGACGCTGACCCCGGTGCGGTTGCCGGCGCTGTGCGAAAGTCACTGTAGCCGACTTCCGCCATCCACAACGGCTGGTTGCCGCCGTGACGCGCGACAATGCCGCTGACCTCAGACACGTACTCCGGAATCGTCTCGAGCGGATCCGGATGCCAGGTCTCGTAGTAGCTATGCAGGTTGACGACGTCGACGTGCTCGGAGCCAGCATGGTGGTCAAATACTTTACGCAGGAAGTGTACGCCACCGGCAAGACCGCCAAACACTACCTGCGCGTTGGGATCGGCTTCTCGTACCGCCTTAGAGCCTGCTTGAAGCAGCTCCGCGTACTGGGCGGCCGTGCCTAACCAATAGTCGCGGTTGTCGGGCTCGTTCCAGATCTCCCAGGACGTGATGCGCCCGCGGTAGCGCGCAACCACTAGCCGCATGAACTCGGCAAACTCTTCTACGTCGCGGGGGGGCGTGCGCCAGGAGTTGTCCGCGTCTCCGTCGGAGTTCCAACTCGGTGTGTAAGCGACGTAGGGGATGAGGCGAACACCCAATTCGTCGACGGCCAGATCGACGAAGGCGTCCCAAAAGGCGAAGTCATATTCGTCCTTGACAGTCTCGACACCATCCCAACCGATGGACACGCGCAGCACGTCGACCCCTGTCGCACGCAGCAGGGACAGATCGCGCCGCACCTCGTCCAGGCTTCGGCTTTCCTCCGGATAGTCCTCACACAAGCCGAGGGGAACTTGACGCAGGGGTTGGCTTTGCTCTGTCGGCGCTTTGGCGGGCGCGGGCTCACACCCGCTCACCATCACGCTGCCCAAACACCAACAGCCCAAGATCAGAAGGCGCAGCATGGCTGAAGCCTACAGGGCTCGGCGCGCGGCGGAAACCTCAGGGCTGAGCCAATCCGGCTCGGTCGAGGCGAATTGTGGGGTTATCTAGCATCGTAGTCAGCCGTTGAGACATCCGGCCCCACCCATGACCGACTCTCCTGTGCCCCGTCCGCTGTGGCTTTCCGTCCGCAAGCTCGCTCCCTTCTGTCGTCCTCAACGGCCCGACCTGCTCAAGGTGGCGTTGCTCGGCGCCGCCTCGGCGTCCCTGGCCGCGCTCGAGCCCCTGACGCTCAAAGCCTTGTTCGACGGCTTCCTCGAGCACAAGGCGCCTTCCGCCGCCGTCACGCCCTTTCTGTTGTTTATTGCGGTGCTGACGTTGCGCGAAGTCTGTCTGTTGGTGCAAGACCGCGTATTCTGGCGCGCGCGACTGGGGATCTCGTTCAACTTGCTGCAGGCCATGATCGATCGCTTGCACTTGCTGCCGCTGGATTATCATCGCGACAACACGGTTGGCGCGACGATGACGAAGGTCGAGCGTGGCATGGCTGGCGTCACCTCGGCGTTTGGCGACTTCGTGTTGCAGCTCTTTCCAGCACTCGTTTACCTGGCAGTGTCGTTGGTGGTGATGCTCCAGATGGACGTGCGGCTGTCGTTGCTCGTACTCGTGTTCGCCCCACTTCCGGCCATCGTCGGCATCTTTGCGGCGCGGGAACAGACCCAGCGCGAGCACCACCTGATGCAGCGCTGGACCCGCATCTTCTCACGCTTCAACGAAGTATTGAGTGGGATCTTGGTCGTGAAGAGCTTCGTGATGGAGGAACGCGAGAAGCGCCGCTTTCTGTCCGGGGTCGACGATGCCAACGCTGTGGTGCTCAAGGGTGTAGCCCGCGACTCCAAAATCAATGCCTTGCGCAACGGCATCATTACCTTGGCGCGTATCGTGTCTTTGGGGGTGGGCGGTTTGCTCATCATGCGCGGCGAGATCGGCGTCGGCACGCTCGTGGCTTTCCTCGCCTACTTGGGCGGCGTGTTTGCCCCCGTTCAGGCGCTCACCGGGGTATATCAATCGTTACGCCGCGCCACGGTATCCGGCGAAGCGGTGTTGTCGATTCTCGAAGCTCAGGTGTCGCTGGGAGACGCGCCAGATGCCCGCGAAGCCGGACCCCTGCGCGGCGAGGTCGAGTTTCGCGACGTCAGTTTCGGCTACCAGCGTAGCCACTCATTGCTCAACAGCATCAACCTGCACGTGCCAGCGGGCAGTGTGGTGGCATTGGTAGGACCGAGCGGCGCCGGCAAGTCCACACTGATGGCATTGCTTCAGCGCTTGTACGATCCCGACTCCGGCAGCGTGCGGCTCGACGATCAGGACGTGCGGGAACTGAAGCAAGCGTCTGTCCGTTCTCAGATCGGGGTCGTGCTTCAGGAGGGCCTGTTGTTCAGCGACAGTGTGCGCGACAACATCGCCTTTGGGCGTCCGAGCGCCACGATGGAAGAGATCGAGGCGGCAGCGCGAGCCGCCAATGCCCACGACTTCATCATGGCGTTGCCTGACGGCTACGACACGCTCGTGGGTGAACGCGGATCGAAGCTTTCCGGCGGGGAACGGCAGCGCCTGGCGATTGCGCGGGCCTTGTTGAAGAACGCACCGATTCTCATTCTCGATGAAGCCACGTCAGCCCTCGATGCAGAAACCGAGGAGAAGGTGCAGGAGGCGCTAGCGCGCCTGACCCGTGGACGCACCACCTTGGTCATCGCCCATCGGCTGTCCACCATCATGGCCGCTGATCGCATCGTCGTACTCAAGGACGGCGCGATCGTCGAAAGCGGCACCCACGAGGCACTCATGTCCGCAGCAGGTTACTACGCCACCTTGGCCAAGAAGCACTTCCTGCCGGCAACGGCTCCTCGCTTGCCCGTCGTCCTTCGTACTTCCCAGCCGCCACCGACGATGCCGATGGCGCGAAGCGCGTAGCAACGGTCGTGTGTCGGTGTTGCAACGCTTGGGTGACTGCCGCAAAACGTCACAGCGTTGCCCTCGCCGTGCTGCTCGCTCCCGTGCAGTAAGCGGTCATGGAACACGACAACGACATTTCCAACCCCTCTTCGAATCGTTCTTTTCAAGATCTTTTGACGGCGCGCGCCTCGCGCCGCAACGTGGTCAAAGGGAGCTTGGCCACTGCCGCGGCAACGTTTTTGGCCAGTTCATCAGCCGGTGCTCACCGCTGGCGGCCCCGGTCACTCGTGAACTTTACGCCGGTGACGGTGGCCAATGGGGGAGGCGCTTGGCCGACCATCTCCGACGACTACCAGTTCGAGGTGCTCATTCCTTGGGGTGAGCCGTTGCTGCCGGGGGCGCCCGCTTTTCAGTATCCGCCCAAAGCTGCAGACCAGGCCAAGCAGATTGGCATCGGCCACGACGGAATGGCGTTCTTTCCCGCTCGCGCCGGACGCGGACGCTTCAGCTACCAGAGCAGCCATCGCGGCTTGCTTTGCATCAACCACGAGTACGGAACGAACCCGCACGTGTTGGGCAAGCCCATGCCGGAAAGTCTGGCGGACGTCCGGGTATCGCAGCACGCGCACGGCGTTTCCGTCGTCGAACTGGCCCAGGTAAGGGGTAAGTGGCAGCAGGTGCCCAGTCCCAAGGCACGCCGCATTCACGGCAACACCCGAGTCCGCTTCAGCGGTCCTGCAGCAGCGTCACCCCTGTTGCGCAACCCGGCTCGTAACCTGCCGCGCGGTACGTTGAACAATTGCGCCAACGGCGCCACGCCGTGGGGCACTTACTTGACGTGCGAAGAGAACTTCAATGGCTACTTCGAAGCCATGAGTGAATGGACGCCGAGCGAGGAACAGGCCCGCTACGGGCTTGCGGCTTCGGGGTCTGGCTATGGCTGGGCAAACTTCGATCCGCGCTTCGACTTGTCCAACCCCGAATTCGTCAACGAAGCCAACCGCTTCGGCTGGGTCGTCGAGATCGATCCGGAAGCTCCGCGCACGGCTCCCGTAAAGCGCACGGCTTTAGGCCGCTTCAAACACGAGGGAGCTACCGTCACGGTGGGTAAGGGGGGACGAGTCGTCGTGTACATGGGCGACGACGAGCGCTTCGACTATATCTACAAGTTCGTTTCGCGCGGCAATCACAAGGCCATGCGTGCCCGGGGCATCAGTCCGTTGGACGAGGGCAAGCTGTACGTAGCTCGCTTCTACGAAGATGGCAGCGGCGAATGGCTCGAGCTCACGATCGATGACCCGACCCTCGCGGCTCGCTTCTCGGACCAGGCTGAACTGTTGGTCTATACCCGCCTGGCTGCAGATCTGCTGGGTGCCACGCCGATGGATCGTCCGGAATGGGTGAGTGTCGCACCGAATGGAGACGTGTACTGTACGCTGACCAACAACTCAGCCCGCCAGAGTCCCGACGCGCCTAATCCCATGGCGCCAAACCCGCACGGGCACATCATCCGCTGGCGCGACAGCGATGAGCACGTGGGGACCACATTCTCGTGGGACATCTACGTCATGGCGCAGGATACCCACGGCACCGAGGCCGCTTTCGGATCGCCCGACGGCTTGTGGATCGACCCGGACGGACGCTTGTTCATACAAACCGACGGCGGTCAACCCCACGGTCTGAACAATCAGATGCTCGTCGCCGACCCGCAGACAGGGGAGTTGAAGCGTTTGCTTACCGGTGTGACGGGCGACGAAGTCACCGGCATTACGATGACTCCCGACCGCAGAACCGCTTTCGTCAACCTGCAACACCCCGGCAACGGCGATCCGAGCGTGACCAACTTCCCGGCGCCCCAAGACGGCGTGACCGTTCCCCGCGACTGTACCCTCGTCATCACGCGTAAGGATGGCGGGATCATAGGGTCGTAGTCACTGCATGCAAGCTTTGGGCGGCCTGTACGAGAGCGTGGGCCGCCCGCGCTTTCTCGTTTGCCGGGCGGTTTCGAGCACCGCAAACGAAGCTGCTGGTCGAAACGGCGACGAGGGCGCTATAACCGCCGCATGCATCTGCAAGGCTCCTGTCATTGCGGGCTCGTGCGCTTCAGCTTGGAGAGTTCGGAGCCGTTACCTTACCAGCGCTGCTACTGTTCGATCTGCGTCAAGACCGCCGGCTCCGGCGGCTACTGCGTAAACCTCGGTGGCGACGCCGCGAGCTTGCGCGTGCAAGGCAGCGAACATCTGAAGGAGTATCGGGCGCTACTCGAGCGCGATGGTAAACCGCACCGCAGCGAGCACTGCCGCTACTTCTGTGGTGAATGTGGCAGTCACCTCTGGGCGCAGCACGACGACTGGCCCGAACTCGTGCACCCGGTGGCAGGCGCCATTGATACCGAGTTGCCCGAGCCGCCCGAATACGTCCACATGATGGTCGGCTCGAAGCGGAGTTGGGTGGCGGTTGAAGGTAAGCCCACAGACACGAAATACGACGCTTATCCAGAGCAAAGTCTGCGCGATTGGCACGCCGCCCACGGTCACGGGGATGAGGCGGACTGAAACGACGCGCGACGACACACCGCCGCTTGCCGTTGAACGACGGACGTGACACGACCGACACCCATGAACCCACCCCTCAAACACAAGATTGCGTCGTGGGTCGACCAGGGGATCATCTCGCCGGAGCAAGCAGAGCTCATCGTTGCCCACGAGAGCCGCGGCTCCGACCGCCCTTGGACGCTATATGGGATTGCGGGCATCGGCGTTACGGCGTTGGTGACGGGAGTCATCAGCTTGGTTGCCGCCAACTGGGAAGAGATAGCGGCGTGGGTGAAGTTGAGCGGCTACTTTTTCTTGCAGGGCGCGGTCGGGTACGCGTTCTACCGAAACGCGGAAAAGCCGGGCATGGTCCGGGAGACCTTGCTCACCTTGTTCGGCGCCCTCTTCTTGGCGGGCATCGGGCTCGTGGCCCAGATCTACAATTTGCACGGTGACGGGTGGGAGGCGCTGCTGATGTGGGCCGCCATCACGCTACCTGCCGTTGGGTTGGCGCACAGCTGGGCCCTTGTTCACCTGTGGATAGGAACGCTCTTGCTCGCGAGTGTCCTTTGGGCGGGGGCGAGCACAGGTCCGGGGATCAGCGAGTTTGGACGAGCGTGCGTCGTGGCGACGTTGCCCCTGCTGCTCACGGCGCTGGGTTTCTGGACCGAGTCCGTGCGCCGCGTCAACGCTTACCTGCGCCGGGGTGCGTTGGTTTGGGGCATAGCCGTGGTCATGTTGGTGGGGACACCGCTTGCCAACGTGCTCTGGCATGCCCCCACCGCTGAGTTCAGGCCGCACTTGGCTTACCTTGCCCTTCCCTGGGCGGCGCTGCTGGTGGCCGCTCTGGGCGCCTGGTACCGACCCCAGGTGAAGCGGGACGTGCGCATCGCCAGCGTGGCTCTATTGTTATCCTGTGGCGTGTTCGCAACGTTGCCCCTTTTCTTCGGCAGCTCGTCGGAATCGCTTTCTATCAAAGTCTTCGCCGCCGCGGGATTCTTCTGCACGTGGGTGCTGGCAGCGGCTACGGCCGCTTTCGCTCATCAGAAACGATGGTTTGACTTGGCCTCTCTCGTCATCGCCCTGCGCGTGGTCATCGTATACTTCGAGGTGTTTGGGTCGCTGGCCATGACGGGTCTAGGCTTAATTTTCTCGGGCATCGTCATCCTGGCCATCGCGTTCGCTTGGCACCGCTTCCGCGAGCGCGTCCGGCAGCAGCTTGGAGGTGCCGCATGAACCGGTCTGCGTTGGTAGCGGTGGCATTTCCCCTAGCCGTGATGGGGGCTTGGCTTGCCAGACTGGACTGGCTAGAACGTTCGGGAACGCCGGTGCAATTGGCAGTGACGGGCTTCGACCCTCGGGATCTCTTAGCGGGCCACTACCTGACGTACACGGTCAGCTACGGCCCGATGAACACCTGCCCCCCCGAAGATGTCGCCGGTCCCATCGCGACGTGCGTGTGTTTAGCGGAGAACAGCGAGACACGAACCCACGAAGCGACGTGGGCGGGCGACTGTAGTGAACGTCCGGCGACGTGTGGTGCGTTCATCAAAGGCACGTGTCGCTACGGCAGGTTCGACGCCAACATCGAGCGCTTCTACTTTCCGGAGGCGTTTCAGTCGACGCTCGCCGTGGTGCCCGAGAAGTCGACCATAACCGTCGTGTTGCGTCCCACGGGCGAGGGTTTGGTGACAGGGTTTGCGGTCGATGGCGTTCAGCTGTTGGATTACGCCAAGGCGCACGGCCAAAAGGCCCGAGGCG
>CAZNZA010000162.1:3767-11344 GCA_964577325.1 uncultured Polyangiaceae bacterium | reverse complement strand
TCGCGCAGTCGCCTTCCAACCTGAACGTCGAAGGCTGCTTCGATGGGCTCGAACCACTCGGGCCGGCTCTCGTAAACCGTGGCCAGTGCCGTTCGGCAGCGCTGCACAGCGGCTTGCGTCATGCATCCGAGAGGCCGCCGCATGACGGGCTGCAGCATGCCCAGCCCCGCCATCATCGTCTTCACTGCCGCAGGATTACGGAACCGGTCCTGGACGGTAACGGCACGGCCGGAGGGCAGTATGCGTGTACTTTCCACCGTCACTCCGACGCACTGGAACAGCGGCGCGAGCTGTCGCGCCAACTCCACTCCGGCGTCCGTGCAGGCTTGGTCGCACATGTCCCGAATGGCATGCGGCAGGATGTTGGACATGACGCTTATCACCCCCGTTGCGCCAATGCTTTCGTCGCGCATCATGGTCAAGGTCATGTCGTCGTCGCCGGAGAGGATGATCAATGCAGGCCCCGCCAACGCCCGGTCCTGGCGCATGCGAGAGATATCTCCGGTGGCGGATTTGACGGCCGGTATGCGCACGGGATCGAGGTGGTGTAGGAGCGCCAAGTCTTCCGCCAACAACGCGCAGCCAGTTCGAGTCGGGATCACGTACGGGATCAAAGGCAGCTCCGGCACCGCCTCGAGCACGCGTTCGTAGTACTCGGTCCGAAGCTCGAGGGAACTTGGGCCGTTGTAGTAGCAGTCAACGAGCAAGGCCGCGTCAGCCCCCCGCGACCAGGCATCCCGCGTGCCATCTATCGCCTCGGCGGTATTATTGCTGCCGGTGCCTGCCATCACCAAGGCGCGGCCTTGGGCGCGCCGCACGGCCAGAGCGACCGCGGCTCCGTGTTCCTCCCAGCTCAGCGTCGGCGACTCACCCGTCGTGCCGCAAGGCACCAAGCCCGTCACGCCGCTGCCGAGCTGGTAGTCGAGCAGCTGCGCGTACGCGCCGGCGTCGAACTCACCGCTCGCGGTAAAAGGAGTGACGAGGGCGGTCCACACGCCAGAAGCTGCCAGACGTTCGGTCATCGTTGGGCGCGGTTTTTAGCCCGAAGCAGAGCGCGATACCAGCGTGCATCCCCCAATTTGCACATGGCTCCCTCTCCCCTGCATTCTCGGGCGGCTCGCGCTAGGCGGAACCGGTAGCTGCGACGGGCTCAGACGTGGGCGGGGGGTTGGGCGCCAGGCGCGGCACTCGCTTCCACAGCCACGGGTAGAACTGGTTGCGAATCCAACCGTCTGGGATCCACGCGCAGTACCAAGACAGCGCGTAAAACCCGAACCACCCCACTTCGATCGTCAAGAACACCATGAGATGAAATGCAACGCCGAAGTACAGCACCCAACGGCGGGTCTTGCCCCAGATCGCCAAGGGTATGAATAGGAGCTCCCACATTAAAGCAAGGTACGTCAACGGAGGCGACATCCACGAGGGTAGCGGCAGTTGCGCGTACGAAACACGCGTCAGAATGATGTCATTGTACACGTAGAACAACGCGGTACCATCGAACCAGGTGCTGTTCGTACCGCCGGTAAGCTTGGAGATCCCGGTCGCCATGTACATGGCACAGAGCTGGATCTGAAAGATGCGTACGGCCCAGGGGGCGTGAAAGGTTGGCAGCAAAGCTCTCCCATTCCGGCGCCAAGCGTCCCAGGACAACGCGTCTCCTGAAGGCATGAACATGAGCAGGAAGACACTGATGCGCACGACCGAATCGCCGAAATTTCTCGAGTGAAAGTTGCGATGAATGAAGGCCAGCGTCAGCAGCCAGCCAAGTATGGTGATGACCCGCGTTTTCACACCAAACGCCATCAAAACCATCACCACGGCCCACGTGATGTAAGTCACCGTGTAAACCGTGAAATCCGTAGTCGTGAAGACGTAGCCGGTAAGCCTCCACCCACGCAGTAGCACCGACTCGTCGTAACCGCGCGGGGCCAAGCCTTCGGGGCCGAACAAGACCTGGTAGTACGGCACTTGCTGAACGAGCATGTCGGTCAACACCGCCACGGCGGTCGTGATGCGGATCAGCGCTAAACGCTCGCCAGCGATGGGCTTGTACCAGAACACCGTCCACCCCGACTTGATGGCTTGCCACCGCTCCCCCCATGGCTTGCTTGCGGGTTGCGTCGCGTTCATGGGCGGGCCTCCGTAGACGATAGCGACGTTCCAGTGCTTGGTTCGCCAGCACGTGGGGCAGCCGGAGCCGGTGTCGTCGCGCCCTTGGTGCTTGGCTTGGCTGGCTCCTTCTTCTCGTCCTTCTTCTTCTCGAGGGATTGGCCTTTGTTGCGCGCGACGTCGAAGCGCCAAAACGGGTCACCTTTTACTCGACGTCCGTTGCCGCTCCTCCAGTGCTTGTCGTAATCAGCGCCTGGGTCCGGCAATTTGTAGCTGACCTTGTACATGTCGATGGTCTTCAACGGCGAGCCTTCAGCATTGGTGCCGTGATGCCGAGCGAGGTAGCGTGCCCAGCCCAGCCGCACTCCTCCCATCGTGGCAAGGCTAATGTCGAACTGCAAACGACGCTGCGCGAAGGGCCGGAAGTAGTTGGCCAGATCTCGCGGTTCCGTACGCGCGCGCGCCTCCGTCGTCGTTCCGTCTTCGTAGCGCAACACCGCCCGCACGACCGTGCGCACCTTGCCGACGGTCGGGGAGTACATCGCCCATTTCTCCTCCAGACCCACGATACGCCCGACGAACTCCATGCGAGAATGCAACCACACGGCTGCGTACTTCAGCCAATCTAAGTTCGACTCGATTTTGTCGAGCGTCTTTTGCTGAGGGACGGGGTTTACGAAGCGCAAGAAGGACCCATAACTGGCGTCGAATCTCTTCTCGAGCGTGGGGTAGCGCTTTGACTTACCGGCTCGAATCTCCTCGCGTTCTTTGCTCGTGGGCAGCGCGTATGGCAGCGTGTACATGGACAGCTCCTTTGCCCAATCCACCTTGTGCATACGCACGTTGAACGCGCTGCGTGACACGATGAAGAAGACGGCCGCGATGATGAACCAGCGTGTGTACCAAGGGTAGCGCGTGGCGTACGGCAGCGAAGGTGGAGCCACGACCACCGACTCGGTAGCGACCTCGGGGGGTGACGTTGGCTCAGGCGCAGGGGGTGGGTCTTGGGGGGAGGACACGGCGGCGCGAGAATAGTGTGGCCCTTGCCAAGTCACAATCTTCGCGAGCCTGAGGCTTCCTCGGCACCGCAAGACGCGCCGGGAGTAGGCGTGGTCGCGCAGCCGTTACGCGACTTTTCGCCTTCGCTCTGTTCAATGCGCGTTTCTTGCGGGGGCTGTTGCACGCCCACCACGCCGTCACCCCGGCCAAATCGCGTTTCGCAGCAACAGCCCGCACGCAATCAGCCCGGCGGCAAAGGCGGCCGAAAGCAGGTCGACGCGGGGTAACCACAGGCCGTAACGGCGAGCGATCCACGTGCCTACGGGGTATCCCACGGCATGGGCAACCGCCACCCCGCCGATGAGCCCCGGGATGCCAGCGATCAAGTTGCCCGCTATCATGCCACCTACCAAACCCACCACACGCACCACTTGCGACGCAAAGGCAACCCAGGTCTCGCCCCGTGCCAAGTGCACCGGTCCTATCTCGCCTACCGACTGCACCGCGATTCCCAATGCCAGCACTCGCGTCATCCAGCCGGCGTCGTGATAGCGCGGATCCCACAACGTCTCGACGACCTTGTCGCCAAAAGCGAACAGAAAGCACATGGGAGGAATGCTCACCGCCGCCAGCCCCAAGCGCAGCTTTCGCACACGCTCACGCAACCTGTCGTCGGTCGTCTTTCCGACAGAAGCGTACAACGGGAGCATTACCTTGCTGCTCAACTGAGCCGTGAGCAGCGTGGGGGCCGATACGAGCGTCACCGCAATGGCATACTGCCCTAGGTCACGCATCGACATGAAGGAGCCCAAGATCAGCCGATCCCCCTGCCCGTGGAGATACGTCAACGCGGAGCTGAAAAACACCCAAAACCCGTATCGCCGCAGCTCGCTGACCACCGATTTGTTCCAGCCAAAACGCGCCGGCGTTTGCCGGCCAATCCAATGGGTGTAAACGAAGCGGACGACGTCACCGATGACCGGGCCTATCACCAGCGCCCACACGTCCTCCATCCACCACGCGAGAAGGATAGTCAGCAGAGTCGTCAGCACCACTGCACAGAGCTCCATCCAGAACAGAGGGCGCTGCTTCATCTCACGGTCGAGAATCAAGTCACAGATGTGATTCCAACGCGACAATGCCATGGCCGCGCCAGAACCCACCATCAGAGGAGCCAGCTGCGGCTCTTCGAACCACAGGGCAGCAGGGTACCCCAGCAACGCAACCCCAATGCCTACCAAAACCCCGCGCAATGCACGCACCGTCCAGGCAGTGTGCTGAAAAGCAGGCTCGTAAATGCGGTCCGAAGAAATGACGGCGGGTCCTATCCCCACGTCCGTCAGCATCTCCGTACCAACGCGGATTGACGTGACCAGCGCCATCAGTCCAAATGCTTCTGGAGCCAACAGGCGGGTCAAAACCAAGTTGGACCCAAAGCGGATCACTTGCGTCGCCACGCTCAGCGCCGACGTCCACATCGACGCGGACAGCACCAACTTCCGTAACCCTTGAGGTTCGCCCATAGTCGTTGAAGGCTGCAGGCTTCTGATTTACGGATTGACGGGTTCTGGCCCCGACACTGGAGACGACGGAGCCGGATCATTGGTCGACTCAGCCGACGCAGCGCCATCCTCCACGCCAACGACGTTGCCCGGAAGCGGCAATTGCTGCTCGAGCTGTGACCCAACTTGGCCCGGTACAGGCGCACTTCCCGCGGAACCCGCGGGGGCGTCCTGAGTTTGACGGGAAGTCGAAAATACGGACTTGAAAGAACTCGGTGAAAGCAAGAACCAGATCAGTGCGCCTGCCACCAAGATGGCACCGGTGATCCCCAGACCGAGTTTTGCGGCCAAGCTTTGCACTTCGTCCTCGCCGTCGGCAGGCGGCGGTGCCGTAGAAACCTTGCCAGGCCCGAGCTCGGGCCCTTGCTTGGGATTGATGATTGTGCCGAGTTCACTCAAGGCGAAATGCTCTCCGCCCTCCATCGATCGCCGCACGCGTTTCACCCAGCTGCCCACCGTCGCTCGGTCGGCAATCAGACCATCAGCCTCGGCCTGGCGCTCGAGCGCCCGTGCCATGTCTAAGCAACTGCGGAAGCGATCGTTGGGTTCCATGGCCATGGCCTGCGCGCAAAACTCATCCAGCCACGCCGGTAAGCCTGGCTTGACCTGGGAGACCAGCGGGATACGACCATTCAAGACGCTATCGGCCGCCCCTTCCTCGGTGTCGCCAGAGACGGCGGTTTGACCGGTAACCAAACGAAACAACACGGCTCCCGCTGAGTAAACGTCGGTTTCCGGCCTTACCTCTTCACCTTTCAGAAGTTCGGGCGCCGCGTACTCGGGAGTGCACCGCAGCACGAACTCGTCACCGTCCTCTTCGCGCGTGCGAGCGACGCCGAAGTCGGTAAGCTTCGTGACCCCATCCACGCCCACGAGCATGTTTTGCGGTGAGACATCACAGTGAACGAGCCCAAGCGGTTCGCCCTCGTCGCCCCGCAACTTGTGTGCGTAGTCCAACCCGTAAAGGGCATCGACCAAACAGCGGATGCCGACTGGAATGGGTACCTTCACCGGATGTCCCAGCAGCACAGCCAAACTCAAGCCATCCACGTACTCCATCACGAGATACGGCTGCCGCTTGTGGTAACCGATGTCCATTACCCGGACCAGGTGGCGATGGTCCATGCGCGCGGCTAAGCGTGCCTCTCGAAAAAGCGCTTTCAGCGCCGCCGGATCGCGGTAGACATGTTCCCGAAGGACCTTGATGGCGAGCTCTCGTTGCCCTGCCGCGTCATCGACCTTGCGCGCCAGGTACACGGCACCGGCTCCCCCCGTTCCCAAGCGCTTCTCGATGCGGAAGCGCCCCAAATGATCCGCCGATCTCGAGGAGGGCGGCTCACTGGCCGGCGCATCGACCATCAACGAGCCGGCCGGACGAGTAGCGGCTGGAGCGTCGCCGGAGGCTTTCAACGCGTCCAGAACGGCTTGGGGCATGGCAATGCCGATCAGGGTTTCTTTTGAAACCTTTATCTGATCGCCAGTGGAGCCCTGGGCGGCTTTTTGAGCGTTGCCTTGATCCGGCAAGGGGGAGAAGCCCGGCGTCGTGGCATGAGGCCCAACGGCGGGTCGCGGTCGAGGCTTTTCGACGACGGGAGCAGTCCCCCCGATGAGGGTGCGCGCGGGATTGTCGGAGCGTTGGTAGCTGCGAACCTGAGGCGAGCCAGAAACCATGCCTTGGTCGCTCGCGATCGCGCCAAGCGGCGAGGTCATCGGCGTGTGTTTGCCGGCGTCTGCCGAGGCCGTACCGGTGGATGGCGTGCGACGAAAGGCCGTGACCATTGCGCCCGCTTCCCCTTCGCCGGATTGCGGCAAGGCAAACCCCATGAGCGTGCCCTTGCGGGTGATGATGGGGTCCGCGGACGCGGGGGGCGGCGGCAGGGCGCCAGGATTGGGAAGGTCTTCGAGTTCGACCTTGCCCCACAGCCCCGAGTTCGGCTCTTCGTCTTCGCTGCTGCCCATCTCGTCGAATCCCATTCTACCGTTTTGTTGACGCCAACCCGCGCGCCGCCAAGGTGCCACAATCCGCGGTCGGAACTAGTGGTGTATAACAACCAACTGCCGGGGGAACCTCATTTCCGATTCAATCCGGCGCCGGAGGCAATGTCCACAAACAAAACGCCCATGCCATGAGCGTTCCATCTACCCACGGGGCTCGAACAGTAACCGTTGATCCCGGAGCTATATGCGGCAACACTGGCAAGGCGTGTCCGACACCATAGAACCCCCCCCCCGCTCCGCGTCCGAAACGTCACTCGAAGAGCAGCTCAATCAACTGGCCAAGGTAAAGCCGGACGCCGTTGGACCACGGGCGTTTCTCCTCGTCGCAGAGGGGCCCCAGGCAGGTCGTTTGCACGTCGTGGGAGAAGGCAGCACGACGGTCGGGAGAGGCGGGGATGCCGACATTCAGATCAACGATCCTTCGGCCTCGCAACTCCACGCACGTATCCATGCAATGCCCGGCGGATTCGAACTCGAGGATCTGGACTCGCGCAACGGCACCCGCGTCAACGGGGAGTGGATCAAGAGAACCCTGTTGCACCACAAGGACGCCATCGTCGTCGGTGGCACCAACCTGTTGTTCCTCAGCAATACCCAGGAGCAAGCGGAGACGCAGGTCATTGCCCAGCCATCGCGCTCGTTGCCCCCACCTGGAAGGAATGGGCACGCCAATGCACTGGCCGTAGTCAACGGTCACGGAGTGATGGCCCCTGGTGTGGCGTACCCATCGCACTATCCGGCTGTGCTGGCGGACCAGGAAGAGGACGGCAAGGGTTTCGCCGACCTGGTACGCACCACGATGAAGCTGTTGCGGTTGGTCAAACGCTACGCGTGGGTCCTCTTTCCGCTACCGCTCGTGGCCGGCCTCGTGGGAGCAACCAGCTTCTACTGGCTGCCCGGCATGCA
>CAZNZA010000162.1:0-3667 GCA_964577325.1 uncultured Polyangiaceae bacterium | reverse complement strand
GACGAGGTGATCAAGAGTCAACAAGGCCTTTCGGATGAACGGCGTCGCCTCGAAACCGAGGTCGACCGTCTACGGCAGCAGTTGGCGAACGTGCGCGAGCAGCTGGACAACCCCCGCGAGCGGATCCGAGTCAGCCTCGAAGATGTGGCGCCGCTCAAGGAGTCGCTATCGCGCAAGCGCGACGAGCTGACGGCTGCACGGGCGGCAGGCAAGACCACCGCCCATCACGACGTGGTGCGTCTCGAGCAGGAGATCCGCGAGCTGGACGCGGAAATCGCACGTCGCCTCAATTCGCCGCTGAGCGACTCGGAGCTGCGCGGTCATCCCCGTTTCGTCCAGCTGCAGCGCCAAGCCGACGAGTATCAAGGCGAACTCAAGGTTGCCCAACGGCAGTTGGCGCGCATTCAAGGTTACGAGGGGTCCGAGTCCAAAAAGATCGCCAGTATGCCGGAGGTACAGATCACTCTCGACCAAATGGAACGAGAGAAAGATAGGCTCCAGGAAATGCACACCAAGCTGTTCCAGCAGCACCGCGAACGCCAGAAGCAGATGGATCTGGAAAAGGCCTCGGTGGAGTCGCGCTACCAGATCGTCAACCCACCGAAACAAGTGAACATGCGCAATGCGAAGTATCTGATCAAGCGTGTGGGCTTGGGTGTAGTGGTGGGTCTGAGTTTGGCACTGCTGATCGTGGCGATCCTGGAGATCAAACTGTACATCAAGCGGCATCCGGAACTGACGACGACCTGAACGAACCCCGAGCCTAGCGACCCAACCCCAGGCACGCCCCGGAGATGGTCAGCGCGGAAGGGCGATCCGGCGCAAAGGAGCTTCGGTGCGGGCGCCGAAGGTGGTCGCGTACGTCAGCGTCAGGTACGCCGAATAGTCTGAGTTGTGCACCTCGAACGGCAGCTGCCAATGCAACGCAGACCAAGTTGCTCGCGCGCCAAAACCGAGCGACCATTCCGGTGATAGCTCCTGCACGAACGGGATCGCGATGTACGCCAGCATCTCGTCGAGTTCGGTCGACGCGGGGACGCTATCGGTGGGAGCGGAGACCGCGACCTGAAGTCCCCCGGTAAAAGAGGCCGAGAGCGGGAGTGCGGCTGACCCTGCAAGGGTGGCCAATGCCCGAGTGCGATCGAGCAACGGATCGAACGTCGGCTGCCAGCTCGCTTGGAGATCGGCCGTCGCGCGCCGAAAGCCGACCCTGAACGTGCCGCCGTAGGTGGCCAATATGGAACCGGAGACGCGTTCATCCTCAGGCCGAACTTCCTCACCGGGCATACCCCTGACCTCTGCAACGCCGGCGGCGAGCGTGAGCTGTGTTGGCTCGGTGATACGCAAAGAGTGGGTGAGCCCGAGCGACCAAGACGCCAACTGTCGTGAGCCCGCTTCGAGAGCTTCCAAGCGTGCAGCGAAGCCGACGCGGCTTCGTGAATTCAGCTCGTAGCTCACCGCCTGCCCGGTCCCGAACGACTTCTGCGGAGTGATGAGTTCTTCGCCCTCGGACGTGGTGGCTTCGGAAGCCGCGGCAAGCAACGTTGCCTGATACAGCCAACGCCGCGACAGCATGTAGTCGGCCCCAGCCGTTGCCGTGAGCGTGAGATAGTCGACGGTAGCAGTGCCCGTAGTGGTCAAGGAACCGCCGCCAGCCAGAGGGCCACGCAATTGGTATTGCTGATAACTTCCCACTGCTCCATCGAAGCGCAGGGAGAGTTGCAGGCGCCGTGTGGCCGCATACGAGTGCAGCAAATGCCCCAAATGAGAAAGCTGGGGTTGCTCCAGATCGGGCGCGTCCGGCAGGTTGAAGGTGAAGCTAGGCACGTAGCCGAGCGTCGTGGAGGCACGCCCGCTGCGATGCTCCAACACGGCAATCGGCGACAGGGACAATTGAGCGTGCGGCTCCAACGGCCCGCCGTTGACGAAGGGTGTCGCGCCGACGGAAACCGTAGTGGCCGCACCGACCGTTGCAGACAGAGCGGTCAGTATGGGTACGGTAAACGATCCAATCAACACCCGACCTCCCATCCCCGGTATCTTAAGAGCAAACCACCCCCGCCGATCCTGGTCGCTGCGACCACCTCGCTGCGCTTCCGGTGCTCAAAAACCGCAAGGTTTCCTCCGCGCCGGTTCTCGCCAGGCGGCCGCAGCAACCGGGCTTGACGGGGGTCCAAGCCCTTAAAGCTCCGGCGATGCCCGACCTCCCGATCCTGCCTCATGTCGGCCAACCTTCCTCGCAACTCCGCGGTGCTAATCTTTCGCCGTTCAAAGTGGTATCCGTGCGTCGTGAGGGGTTCGGTATACTGGTGTCAGACCTGACGGCGAAGCACGAGGAGAATCGGAGTGCGAAAACGCCTCGATGTCAAGCATGAGCAGAAAAACAATAGCGAACGGAGGCGACACTCTGGGTAGTGCCGACGCGCACCGCGGCCAGACAATGGCAGATGCCGCGCGGCGTGTATCTCTCGATTGCAACCGCCGAGCTCTTTCGCCCCGCCTTTCCTCAGTGAGACATGAGCGCTACACCGAGCCAAAGCCTCACCCGCCCGGCCGCCGGCCGCTAGCACCGACTCCAGGCGGCGGCGCTGGCCGACACCGGGCCAGCCCGGCTTGACGAGGCCGCCCGGCGCCAGGCCCACTGGGGTGGACGCGGTGGCACGGCGGACGACTTGCCCCGAGCGGCGGGGTGTAACGAACGAGGTGCCGGCCACAGCTGCCCCGTGGCCAGCCGACACAATGGCAAGCTTCGCCGGAAAAGGGTCCCCTTGCGCCAGTCCGTCGTTTACCTTGCCGTGGCGCGCGCTGAGCCAGCGAGCCGTCAACCGAAGACCGTTCCCGATTCCCGACGAGCAAACCAGATGTCAGCACCAAACGAATCTCTTCCCTGTGTTCCCACCGTCGCATTGGCCAACGTCGACCGCCGTCGAGCCTGGTGCGGAAGGTGGTTGGTCTCCAGCATGGCGCTTTCGCTCCTACTCCTTGCGAGCGGGTGCAGCTCCCCGGCGTATACCTGGTACCATCACTTACCAGCCAAGGCCGTGGGAACGAGGCTGACCGCCATCAAGCCAGGCGACAAGATAAACGTCTTCGTGCACGGACAAACCGAACTATCGGGCCAGTTCGATGTAGCTTCTTCTGGAGACTACGCTCAACCCTTGGTTGGAAGCATCCAAGTGGCAGGACTCAGTCCCGACGAGGCCTCCAAACACGTCATGGGCCAGCTCGGACGCTACATTCAAAACCCCAACGTGCAGGTCACCATTGCAGTCCCAGGCCCAAACCGCGTCACCATCCTCGGAGAGGTCGCGGATCCCGGCACCCTAGCCCTGACCTATGATCAAACGTTACTCGACGCTTTAGCTGGCGCGGGCGGTCTGACGCCTTTCGCCGACAAGGATTCCGTCTACGTCGTCCGTCTCAAGCCCAACCCTCAGCGCATCCGCTTCACCTACGACGCTTTGGTCCAACCTGATTCGCGCGCGACCGGTTTCGCATTGGAAGACGGCGACACGATCGTCGTCGAGTGACTCGCCGTGGAGTCATTCGTTCGTCGCGGAGTGAATTCATGGAGCCGCCGTCGAAGGGCGCTAGTGCTGCGACAACTAAGTTGAAGCCCTTCGACGGTTTCGATGCCGACCCTCACTGTGCTGTGGGAGGGCATCGA
>CAZNZA010000161.1:0-11586 GCA_964577325.1 uncultured Polyangiaceae bacterium | reverse complement strand
CCTTCGATGCGCAATTCTTCGGCGATACTCATGACAGCCTTTCTGGCTTCGGGACTGGCGGGGCCCATGGCCCGACGCAGCTCATCCAGCACCTGGATGTGGTCTTCACGCTTTGGCTTGTCAAGATAGTCCAAAACCGACCGGAATGCATCCACACCCGCAGGCGTCGACAAGACCAGCAAGATAAACTCGGATAGACGCGCCAATTGCCCGTAAAATTCCTGTCGGTCCCGCCCGAAACGGAGCGCCAACAGGACGAGCGCCGCCGCCGCCTCCGTTTGCTGCCGTGCGCGTGCGAGGATTTCCTCGCTGCTCAGCTGTGACAGGTCGTCGAGAATGAATTCGAAATTTGGCAGATAGCGGGCGACCTCGGGGCACGCGATAAGTCTCTGGTCGAACAGGTCTTGGAAGGTGCGCGCTGCGGTCCAACCAGTTTCGCTGTGGTGGACGAGCACCGGGATGATGACCGGTAGCGGCAACAGAGGCAGCTTTTGACTGCGGCGGTTCGTGACGACCTCGCTCCACGCTGCGTAACAGTAGCCGTAGAAACGCAGCGGCATCAGCTCGTCCACAGTGCTTTGGTGCTCGGTGAGGATCCAGAAGAACACCTGCTGCTCCTCTAGCTGAGCGGAAACCAACAGATCCCCCTGTATCGGGGCCATGCCCGGTACGTAAAAGTCAACGGGTTCGCGGCGCAAGGTGGAGAAGTCCAATCGTTGCACCAATGGACTCGGAAGCACGGCACGCAGCTCGACCTCGAGATTTCTTAGATCATTAAACGTTCGCTTAAAAAGGCGATCATGACGGTCGCGGGCGCCGGGCATGGTGCCACTCTACGTGAGACGTTATCTTACCAGGCGCAAAATGCGCACGATGTGAAGGTTGTTTCACCGCACAGATACTAGCAACGATTAACACTCGTAGAGCGCTCCTTCCCCCCCGGGCTTCCGCAGCCCGCCAGGGCGAGAGAACCAAGGTGAAAGCGGGCCAAAGAAGACGAGCCAGCGTGCTGGACGGCGGAGCCCACGTAGGAGCACGTTCGGGCGGCACCAGTCGCCCGACGCGGTGAAGCCGCGAGTGGATCCCAGGTGGGGCGCTTGACGGCCCCGGACAAGTTGATGCACGAGAGCGCCGAGCTCACCCATGACGAGTCCGGGTTTTCATCGACCGGCCGCGGCGAGTAGAATGGCGCCCGTTCAGTGCCGTACAGCACGCGCGTTTTCGGATTAACGGGCGGCGAGCAGTGCCGCACGATCCGTGCGACGCCGGGGTTGATGCTTGGGGGTGCGGCCCTTGGGTTGAGTCGCACGCGGGCGGGCCGTAACCGAGGGTGCGCGTTCTCCGGTGTTGCTCTTGTGCACGTAACGTGGCGCTTGCCCCGGACCGGAAGTGTCGACCCAGTACATGCTGCTGGCGCGCGCGTCCATGTGCACGTGCGTGGTATTCGGGTAATAGCCCACGCCCGTGTTGGGCACGGTGAGCAGGAAGTCGACGAGAGCTGTGTTGGGTACGCCTGGAACACTGAAGTCGAGCGCACGGCCCACGCGGTGCTTGGAGTGGCGCGCATAAGAGCTTTGTCGATACCCGCTCACGACTCGGATCGGGCGTCCGCCGAACTCGTCGCTCACGAGGACGATCAATTCGTATAAGCGCGGATGTAGGGCGACCTGTACTTTGCGGCCCGTTTCCCACGAAGCAAGCAGCGACTGGATGGAGGCGCGCGCCTGGGGAAGGATCTGCCGCTTGTCATCGAACACCCTGCCGCTCCAGCTTCCGCCCATCGTCGTCAGAGTGACCTTGCCCCGCTCGAAGTTCGTCCGAGCGTACTTGGTCCACGGTTTCGGTCTCGTCAAGTGAGCGTTCTCGCTGGTCACCGGAATGCGCAGACGCTGGCCAACTCGGATCAACGACGTCTTGCCCAGTCGATTGATCCGATGGAGTTCCCCGGTCGATAACGCGTAGCGCTCAGCGATGAGGGACAACACTTCGTTCGGGCGAACCTCGTGCTCGTAATACTCGGGCTTCGCCGCTTTCTGCTCCGACTTGGCGAGCGGCTCCGCCGCGTATTCGCCAGTTGAGCTCGCGGCGCCGAATGACTTGGTGGACAGGGCCACCTTTGAGGCGCCTTGAACGCCAGCGCCGCCGGCGATGAGCAGTTTCTGCCCTACCTTCAGCACGCTCTGCTCGCCCAGGTCGTTATAGCGGAGCAACTCGCTCAACTTCACGCCGTGACGTTCAGCGATCGTCCCCAGGACATCCCCGGGCTTCACTTCGTAGGTGCTTGGGAGAAGCAATACTTGCCCCGAGCGGATCGTGTCCGTGGACATGCTGTTCACTTTGCGCAACAGCGCGAGCGAGACGCGATACCGCTCGGCGATTAAGCTCAACGCGTCGCCAGGCTTGACCATATACGTCGGCTCTTGCTCATTGGGACCGTGAGGCTCGGCCGCCCTTGCAAGGCCGTGGACAGCAAACACGGCAAAACCCGCAGCAAACCACAACGTGCGAAAGCAGCGTGAGCGCGACATGGGGTAGCGCCTACGTCAAGCCGTCTGGAGTGGGCAAGAAACCTACATAGCCTTACGGGGGCCCGGGAACGTCTCTCGCCGACCCACTTGGGGCAGAATTCACTGTGCCACCGCGGACGGCCCGTTCAGGCTGCCTCGAGGGGGACGCAACGCGTGGAGTCGCCCCCCCGCGCTTCCAGGACGGCAACCCAAGCCGTCGAACGCATCGGAGCATCCCGCTCGTCGAACGAGTGTGCCACGTCAATCCGTATCGGTTCGTGGCGGGTGTCGGTCCGAGTAGGAGGCTCGGTCACAAATTCGAAGCCAATCAGGTAAACCCCTTGCCGGTGCGACGCCGTCGTAGCAGGAGCGAAACTCCGTGGGAGCAGTTTACTTAGCATCGCTGATCATTGGGCTCGGCATCCTACTGCTTCAGCTCTTCATGTCGTCGGACAAAGATCTCGACGCGAGCTCCGAGACGTTCGACGCCACCGATCCCGCCCTTACAGCCGACGCCGGTGCAGATGTTCACCCGAGTCCTGCTCACAGCGCCGACCATCATTCCCTATCGAGCAGCGTGTTCGACGTGGGAAGCGTGGCGACGCTGTTTGTGAGCTTTCGTTTCTGGACGTTCGCGTTGGCAGCGTTTGGCACGTTGGGCTCCTTCTTGCACTACACCGGCTTCGGCTCCTTCGCGGGCACGTTGATGGCGTCTCTACTCGTTGCGCTTGTTTGTGGCCTAGGAGCCTCGTGGACGTTCCGCTACCTCGGCAGCAAGAGCCTGAACTCCGGTGCCGGAGCTGGTGAACTGGTCGGTCAGATTGGCAAAGTGCTGCTGCCTCCAAACACCGCGGGACGCGCGAAGGTCCGTCTGTACGTCAAAGGACAGGTCGTCGATTATCTCGCGACGACGGACGACCGGTCGCTCGAGTTAGGTACGAGTGTCCTGGTTGTAGAAGTTCGCGGCAACCAACTGCATGTGTCCGCGGCGCCGGCCGGGTTGAAGTACTCCGACGACTAGCGGACATGCCTTCGTTCAACGCCTTGCCGCAGCTGGAGGGTTTTACGGCCAACCTGCCCGACATGCCAACCAGCGCACTCACCACTGCTGAAGCCAGACCAACAATAACGCTATTGCGTTGTGTTTGCCCAACACCGACCTTATCCTCCGGACGAACCGCAAAGGGGGTAAGTGTTGAGAGCATTTCTCGGTGACCAAATCTATTCAGCAACGCTCATTTACGGCGCGCTCGCCATCCTCTTCGCGGTATTCCTGCTGCTCTGGATCATCTCGCAGATCCTCGTCATCTGCGGTCCGCACGAAGTGGTGATCATCAGCGGCCGGCAGCACAAGCTCCCGGACGGCTCGACCGTCGGCTACAAGGTGTTGCACGGTGGGCGCGGCATGCGCATTCCGATCCTGGAAGAGATCAATCGCATGGACACGCGCCTCATCCCCGTGATGGTCGAGGTCCGGAACGCGTACTCGCAGGGTGGCATTCCCCTGTTGGTGAACGCCGTCGCAAACGTCAAGATCTCCGGCGAACGCGCCAAGACGCGCAACGCCATCGAGCGCTTGATGTCGCTATCTCCGAGTCAGATAGGCGCCATTGCGCAGCAAACGCTCGAAGGTGCGCTGCGCGAGGTTGTGTCTGAGCTAACACCGGAAGAGGTGAACCAGGATCGACTAAAGTTCGCCGAAACCTTGATCCGCAACGCCAAAGACGACTTCGACAAGCTTGGCCTCGAGCTCGACGTGTTGAAAGTGCAGAGCGTCTCTGACGAGCAAAACTACTTGCGAAGCCTCGGCCGTGGACAGATCGCCCGCATGGTGCGAGACGCCGAGAACGCGGAGAATGCATCTAGGCAGGCTATCGCCGAAGCCGCGGCGGAGGCCAAGCAGCGCTCGGAGACGGCAGCCAAGCAAGCCGAAGCTACGGTGCTCACTCGGCGCAATGAGCTACGCGGACTGCAAGCAACACTCGATGGCGATGCGCAAGCAATCGAAAACGAAGCCGTCATCGCCGCTGAAACCGCTCGCGCTGAAGCCGAGCAAGAGCTGCAAACACTTCGTGCGGAGATGGAGCGGGAACGTTTGAAGGTCGACATCTTCATCCCTGCCGAAGCAGCCCGACGCGCGGCAGAGGCCACGGCCAAAGGCGATGCTGCACCAGTAGTCGAAAGCGGAAAAGCCGCCGCCGAAGCGCTGCGGCTGGTGTCGGAAGCTTGGAGCGGGGCGGGCGACGTGGGTCGCGAGCTGTACGTTTTGCAACACCTTCGCGAGTTTGTGGAAGCGGCGACTCAGCGCGTCGAGTCCTCCGTCATCGGGGAACTCAGTGTCGTCGATGCCGGCGACGGCAAGAGCTACGCGAACGCGCTCGCGATGTATCCCGCCGCCGTGGCTGCCGTGCTGAGTGCGACCGGCAAAGCCGTGGGCGTCGACATTGCGGAACTACTCAAGTCAAGTGACGAACGGAGGCCGTCATGACCGAAGAGTTCGTCGTCTTACTCGCCGCGGGCCTCGGCGTTACGGTACTCCTATTTTTCATCCTATACCTGCTGGTCAAGAAGCTGCTGTACGTCGCAACTCCGAACGAAGTGCTCATCTTTAGCGGCACAACGCGGAAGGTGAGCGGCGTAGAGCTTCCGTACCGCTTTGTTCGTGGTGGACGTTCAGTTCGCCGGCCGTTGATCGAAAAGGTTGACCGCATGGACCTCGGCATGTTCACGGTCATGGTCAATGTGGAGCAGGCGTTCACGAAGGGCGGGATCCCGCTGAACGTCCAGGGCGTAGCCAACGTCAAGCTGCCGGGTGAAGAGCCCCTGCTCACGAACGCCGTGGTACGTTTCCTCGGTCGAACGCGTGAAGAGATCCATCACATCGCCAAGGAAACACTCGAAGGCAACCTACGCGGCGTGCTTGCCAGCCTTACACCGGAACAGGTGAACGAGGACAAGACTCGCTTTGCTCAGACTCTGGTCGAAGAAGCCGAGCACGACATGAACCGCATCGGTCTCGTACTGGATACGCTCAAGATCCAAAACGTCTACGATTCGGTCAACTACCTCTCCTCAATCGGGCGTATCCGCTCCGCGTCGTTGAACCAACGTCAAGCGATAGCCGAGGTGCAAGCCAAAGCCGACGCGGAGGTGCAGCAAGCAGCAAACTGGTGCGCGTCAGAAGTCGCGAAGCTGAACGCCGAGGTCGCGATCGCCAAAGAAGAGAACACGCGCCGCATCGTGGATGCCCAAAGCAAGCGTGAGGCCGTGATCGCGGAATCAAAGGGTCAAGTGCTGGCCCAGATTGCCGAGGTCAAGGCCGAGATCCAACGTCAATTGGCGCGCGGTCCCCAGGTCCAGCGACGGCTCGAAGCCGACGTCGTCGAGCCCGCGTTGGCCGCTCAACGCGCGGCGGAAGAAAAGGCCCGCGGCGACGCGGCCACCACCGTCGAACGCGGTCGTGCCGAAGCCGAAAGTCTACGCAAGTTGGTGGAAGCTTATCAGAGTGGTGGCCACGGAGCGCGCGACGTCCTCGCGCTGCAAAACCTCTTGCCGCTCTTGTCCAGCGTCGCGGGTTCGGAGCAAAAGCTAACCATCGAGAAGGTCAGCCTGCTCCCCCCCGAAGCTCCCGGCTCCAACGCAGCCCGTGCAGCCATTGGCGCCGCCGAACAAGTTCGCGCCGCCACCGGCGTCGATCTGACCCAAGTCGCCAAACGACTGGGGGGTTAACGCTAGCCGGGCGGTCCGGATGAGCCGTGCGGGAAGCGCGTGATGTTAGGTGCGCATCGAACGCGTGAATCCGCTAGGGGAGCATCCGGCATGACGCAAGAATGCGACACTGAAGGCGCTGGCGGACTGGTAGCCGATCATCTCAGCCACTTCGGCGAGCGGTGGGTGTTCGCGAAGGAGGACGTCCTTTGCGATCGCCATGCGCCACTCGGTGACGTACTCCATCGGCGGCATCCCGATCGTTCGCGCGAAGCGCTCGGCGAATACCGCGCGCGACATGCCGGCCGCACGCGCGAGCTCGGCGACGGTCCATCGGTAAGCGACGTCCGCGTGCAACTTGCGAAGTGCACGCGCCATGGCGGGATCGGCGAGACCCGCAAGCAACCCCTGCTCACGACCTGCGGCTTCTGCCGGTCGAAGGCGCAGCGCCTCGATCAGAAGCACCTCGATGAGGCGCTCGAGGACGAGTTCACGTCCGGCACGCCGTGCGGTCGCCTCCTCACCGATGAGTTCGACGAGACGTCGCAGGCGATCTGCACCGGGCTCGTCTCGCCGCACGAGAATCATCGTCGGTAAGAATCGCTCGAGGAGCTGCGCGTTCGCACGATCGACGTGAAAGTAGCCTCCGAGTTGTCGCATCGTGGGTCGACCGGATTGTGTTCCGTGCCGTAGCTCGTTGCCGGCCCCCGCGGTGACGAGCTTCGGCGTCAGCCCGTGCGCACTCGACATCGTGAAGCCCGGCGTCGACGGCAAGAGAACGAAGTCGCCCGCGTCGAGCTTTACCTCACCGACGCCGTCGACATCGAGCAAACAAGTCCCGTCGAGCATGACGCAGAAGCCCGGTTCTTGGTGCGCGGCATACCGCACGCTCCAGTGCCCCGCGCCGCTTATCACCTTCGGAAGCACGGTCTGTGGACGGAGGAGCGAGATCAGGGCCGCAAGAGGATCGGACGACTCGTGGTGGGTGACCGTCGACGGGGACTCGGACGAACGGGTATGCATGGGCGCGGCCTCATTATGCATCGTCTGCACTCCGCGGCACGATTTCGCTGATTTCGGGCGGAATCAACGCTCATCGGACCGCCTCCTGATTGGCCTCTACTCGTTATTGCGCCGACTTCGCGAGTGCGATGGCATCGGCGCCAGCGGGGAAGCGCAGCGTCTCGGAATCGTCGTTGGCTGCGCGCCACACCACCTCGGCTACGTCCGACTCCTTCGTCGTCAGCACTGGCTTGGCGAAAGCTTCGAAAATGGGCTGCGCGAACGGCGCGTAGGCGTCCGGAATCAAGCCTTGCATACGCTCGCTGCCGTTCGCGGTAAACCGCGTGCCAGGGCCGTAACCGGGCTCCACGAGTTTGACGCCAACGTTGAAGGCGCGCAGCTCGTGGGCAAGCGAAGCGGTGAAGCCTTCGATGGCCACCTTGCTGGCCGTGTACACGGAAGCAAGTGGCATCGGCGCCAGGGTCACGCTCGAGGTTACGTTCACGATCACGCCCGACCGACGTTCACGAAAGTACGGCACGACCGCCTGGAGCACTGCCATCACCCCGAACGTGTTCGTCTCGAACACCTCACGGATCGTCGACATGGGGGTGGCCTCGAAGGCGCCGACGACGCCGATGCCGGCGTTGTTGACGACCACATCGATCGGACCGGCCGCCTCGAGCGCCGCGGCGATGCTCGCGGGCTTCGTCACATCGAGCGCCAACACGCGGAGCCGGTCAGACTGCGGCAGTTCGCCCAGTCGGGGGTTGCGCATGGTCGCGATGACCTGCCAACCCTGATCGTGGAAGTAGCGGGCCGTCTCCGCGCCGTAGCCAGATGAGCAGCCGGTAATCAGAATCGTCTTGATAGTGTCCATGGGGAGTTCCTTCTTCAAAGGTGGAGCGTTTGCACTCTCTTGATTATCCCCTCTCACCAAGATGATCCATAACGCATCGTCCGCGTATCTTTAGCCATCGTCTTGGAAACGTCAGTGCCAATGGCACCATCGCCGGGTCGTCTTTCTAAGTGACGTTGTCATTCTGCGGCTGTCCAGACCAAAGCCTTGCCCCAGATCCATTGCGGAAGCCGCCTGTACACCTGACACAGCTCAGGCGTGCGAAGCGTTGTCCCACTCGTTCACTAAGCCCGGGAGTATGTGTTGGCGTTGACGCTCGACGGTCGAGACGCGGCTCCGTCGTTCGAGCTCGATGCAGACCGTCGTTGACTCGCTGTGGTCGTCTCCGGTGCGAGGTTCACGTCAAGGCGACGCCGCGCGACGCGACGGCTGCGCCGTCCCGCAGCTCCGCCAGTGGCCGGGCGTGCACGCGTTCGATGGCCGCCATCACGCCTGCGATCGCTGCCTCTCGGGCTCGACGCTCCAGAGTAATGGCCGCAACTGGCATGGCGTATTCGAAGTCATTCCACACGAAGACGCGACCTGCGTCTACATGTGGCTGGACCTCATCCAGGTCGACCACCGAAAGTGCCAGCCCCTCAGCGACCAAGTCGGCCGCGGTGCCTACCGCTTCAGCCCGGAACTGTGGCTCGAGGTTGAAGTGGTGCTCCTCACACAGCTTCCGGAGCAGCCAGTAGTGCGAGCATCCGTTGTTCTGGAACACCCAGGGGAATGCACTCAGGCGCGACCAGTCAGAACTGCACAGTTCGGAGTACCACGACGTGGGCGCGATGATGCCGACACGGGACTTGCCGATCCGTACGCTCCGGAAGCGCGCGTCATTGGGCCAGTCGCCCTCGACGAACGCGACATCGATTTCTTGGTCCAACACGCCGCGAGCATTGTCCGCCGATGAGTTAATGACCGTTTCGACACGCAGGTGCGGGTGCTCGTATCGCGCGACCCCGACGACGCGGGCGAAGCGTAACGGATAGCCGCAATCGATGAGCCCGAGCCGAAGTACGACGCGCCGATCCCCACGCAGTTCGGCGGCACGTCGCTCGAGCGCCGAGACTTGGACGAGGATGTCACGCGCCTGCCCGAGCAATTCCTCACCTGATGCCGTCAGACGCATGCCGCGACCTGTGCGTTGGAAGAGCAACACGCCGAGCGAGTCCTCCAGCAGTTTCACCTGGGCGCTAACGGCAGGCTGACTCAAGTGCAGGCTCTCGGCAGCCCGCGTCATGCTCTCTGCTTCCGCAACTGCCACGAACGTCTGTAGATGCTGTAGCTCCATCGTTGCCTCCGATCCGGGCGGGGTCGCGCGAGACTATCACGGCTCGGCCGCTGAACACGACTATGCGTTGGTCAGGCTCCAAGCGCAGGGACTCGGGACCCAGGTAAGGGCGAACGACGGGCAGCCAAGCCCAAATCCGACGCAAGCACGCCAAAGCAGCCATCACACCCTTCGACGCCAGCAGGCGCAGCCCGATTGCCGGCGCTTGACTCTTGTAGTTCGACATGGTCTCTGACTGTGCGCCGTTAACCGATTGGCTGGTAGTCGGGTCGACGAATGACGCCATCACGATTTTCGATAACTCGCCGGAGGCCTCTGGCCCCTGGGCATCGAAAATCACCCTCCCCTCCGCGGGACAGCACACGGAGTTACGACGGCTTCACGCTCGACGAGCCGTCAGCGTGACGCGCGAGTCTTGTCGCGGTCGCGCCAGCGGTTGGCGCTTTTCCGCCCGCCTCCCAACAGTCCAACATCCATCATGACGGCGAGGGCTGTGAGTAACCACCCCAGCGGCGTCATCTCGCCCGGAGCTCCAAGCGAGTTATGGCAATAGGCGAATACGAGCGTGGTTAGAGGGAGGAAGAAGAACCCGATCAGCGGCCAGAGCCAGTGCTCGTACGCTCGTACTAAGTACCCGCCACCGCCGAACAGCCACATCAGGAACAACGCCAGCCGCGGAAAGATGATGGCCAGGCAACCAAAGGCAAGCGGCATGCGTCCGCTGATAGCGGGCGGCCCTGGTCCTGGCAAGCAGCAACTGAATGGCGGCGGTTCTCGTCAAGCTTCAATCGCGGTAGGAGCAGCCGAATAGCCAACGAACGAAAGCGTGGGGCAGCTCAGACCATAGGACAACAACGAGAACGACAAGACTTCCAAGCTTGTGCCAAGCTCGCGTCCGTGGTGTCCCCCATCCCTTGGACGTTTGAGGCCCCGCCATGATTGCAGCACTCTTCACCGTGCTAGTGTTACTGGTAGCAGGTTACGTCATGCAGCGACTGCAGCGGATGCCCGAAAACACGGCAGACGTTCTGAATCGCTTCATCATTGACGTTTGTTTGCCGGCAACCATTCTACGCCTGGTGCCCACGTTGGACTTCGATCCAAGCCTCGTGCTGCTGGTTGTCACACCCTGGACCATGGCGGCCCTTGCATACGTATTGGCACTCCTCGCAGCGCGCGCGATGGGGTTAGACGCGCGTACGCAGACCATGTTGTTTCTCGTCACGGCGCTCGGCAACACGTCCTTTCTTGGTTTTCCGTTGATCGGAGCGTTATTGGGTGACGAGGCAGTTTCTTTGGCTGCAGTTTATGATCAGTTGGGCACGTTTCTGTTGCTCACTATCGTCGCGCCGCTCGCACTGGGTCGACTCACTGAAGAGAAGCGGGCGCGCCCGCTCCAGGTTGTGCGCGGCGTCGTGCTGTTCCCGCCATTCGTAGCGCTGCTCGTGGCGCTCTTGCCCTTGCCCATCCCAAGCTTTCTTGACCCTTTGCTCGCTGCTGCTGCAGCTCCGCTCGTGCCGTTGGCCATGTTCTCGGTGGGGTTCAAGCTGCGCCTCACTCCGCCACGCCCGCGGAGCCTCTTCGCCGTTGGCTTGGCGCTCAAATTGCTGGTACTGCCTGCGGCTAGCCTCGGCCTGGCCCGTCTCTGGGGTGCGCCGCCGCTGGTCGTTAACGTAGTAGTCCTCGAAACAGCCATGCCCACCATGATCACGGCAGGTGCGGTACTCATGGCATACGGAATCGCAAGCGAATTGGTCGCCGCGTTCGTTGGATGGGGACTGTTGTGCTCTTTGGTTACCGTGCCGCTGTGGGCACTCGTGTTGCGATAGGGATCGGCTATCGTAGGCCGCGACCCAACGGGCAGAGCGTTTATGCACCGTCCCTACTTCCGCTTCATCCCCCGCGGTTGCGGCGGCACCAGTGGCCGACCTTGTACTTGATGTACAAGTCTTCTACCTTCACGCGCGCCCACGGATGACGGCGTAGGAACTTCAAGCTCGAGGCGACGCTCGGCTCGTGGGTGAAGCACCGTATGTTCACGACCCGTCCCAACTCTTCCCAGCCGTAGTGCGCGTGCAGCTCCTCGACGATGGTTTTGAGCGTGACACCCTCTAGGTAGTCGTTAGGCCGCAGTTCAGTCTTCTCAGTCACCGTGTCCGACTTTGGCACGTTTG
>CAZNZA010000160.1:1846-11628 GCA_964577325.1 uncultured Polyangiaceae bacterium | reverse complement strand
TCGTCCGGCACGTAGAACTTCGGTTCTACGGGCCAACCCGCTGCTTCGCGCGCTTGATCGAGCTCCTGGCGCCCGAGGGGTGAGCCGTGCGCGGCGGAGGTGTCTTGTTTCGTAGGGCTACCAATGGCGATGTGGGTTTTGGCGATGATGAGCTTGGGTCGAGAGCCTCCGCTCGTGGCCTCATCCAGTGCTTGGCGCACTTGCGCGGGATCATGACCGTCCACCTGCCACACTTGCCAGCCGTACGCCTCGTACCGTTTGCGCACGTCTTCGGTGAACGCCACGTCGGCCTTGCCGTCGATCGTGATGTTGTTGCAATCGTAAACCACGATCAGGTTATCGAGCTCCCAGTGGCCCGCCAGACTCGAGGCTTCTGAGGCGACGCCTTCCATCAAGTCGCCGTCGGAAGCGAGCGCGAATACCCGATAATCGATGAGCGGTTCACCGCCTTCGTTGACGCGAGCACCCAGAAGCTTGGACGACAAGGCCAAGCCTACCGAGGTGCTCAAGCCTTGGCCCAAGGGTCCCGTGGTGGTTTCTACGCCCTGGGTGTGACCGTACTCGGGATGACCCGGCGTCTTGCTCCCCCACTGGCGGAACTGTTCGAGATCCTCGCGGCTCACCGCATAGCCAGCGAGATGGAGCGTCGAATACAGCAGCATCGACGCGTGACCGCAGGACAGCACGAAACGGTCGCGGTTGAGCCACTGGGGATCCTTCGGATTGTAGCGCAGGTAGCGGGTGAAGATATCGGTGGTGATGCCCGCCAAAGCCATGGGCGTACCCGGATGTCCACTGTTGGCTTTTTCCACCGCCTCCGCAGAGAGGAACTTGATGCTATTAACCGCTGCGTCGAATGGGTCCATGTGCCGCTGCTAACTGTCCTAGCGGCCGCTTGTAAAGCGCAAAGTGTGGCTCGCTAGGCGGAAAGCGGTACGCCGCGGCGCTGCGCGCTCGGGCTGCCAAAGCGCCTCTGCTAACGCGAGCGAAAATGGCCTTCATGCTCATCGAGAGTCCGACTGAAGTGATGACGACCGCCGCCCGTCGAAACGAAGAAATAGTACGGCGTCGCGGGCGCCGTGAGCACGGCAACCAGGGCCTCCGTGCTTGGATTGCCGATGGCGGTCGGGGGCAACCCGGGATAGCGGTAGGTGTTGTAGGGGTTGTGGCTATCGCGCAACATGGTGCTCGTGACGCGGCCGCTGAAGCGCTGACACGACTCGATGCCGGGGTTGACTTTGCAACCGTACGCCGCCGTTGGGTCACTCTGCAGCATCTTGATTGGACGAAACGTCGGGTCCCGGAGGCGGTTGAGAAACACGCTCGCGATGAGTCCGTACTCATCTCGGTCGGCAGCCTCCTTCTCCACGATTGAAGCCAAGCTCACCAAAGCAGAGCGGTTCAGACCAAGGTCAGCGCTCAAGTTCGCCAACGGCGACGAGTGTTGCTCGAATACGAGGTCGAAGCGGCGACGGGCTTCGCGCTCCAAGCGCTGAACGACGGAACCTGCGGCGGTGTTGACTCGCAGCTCGTACGTCGCTGGGTAAAGGTAGCCTTCCAAAGAACCGGGTGCGCTCTGCGAGCCCGACTGCACCGCCTGGAGAAAGGCCTGCTGCTCGCAGATCCCAGCCTCGGCCAAGCGTTGGGCGATCTGGAAGGAATCCCAGCCCTCCGGTAGCACGACGCGCTTGACGGTCCGGCCGTGGCGGCGACCGAGGATGGACAAAGTCTGTCTCGGGCTGAGCCCGCGCGGCAGCCAATGTACACCAGGTTCGATCTCGAGCAGCGGTAACCAAACCCGTTGATACCAAAGCGCCAGGCGTGGTCGCGTCAGCAAACCCTCAGCGGCAAGGCGCTTCAGTGTAGCCTCGTTGTCGTCGTGGACCGCGACCTCTATGCGGGAGAACGACGGCGCGGGCGTGGCGACGACCGGGAGCGATTGACCCCAAAGCCACAGGCCACTGGCGAACAGGGCGAGACAGAGGGTCGCGCCCATGAGCGACGCGAGAGCCAGGTTACGACGAGACGGAGGGGCGGAACGCTTGCGGCGGGGACGGGTCGGTCGTCTGCCGCCACGCGAGGAACCGGGCGCGCGAGAGCCGTGAGCTTTCGGTTTCGGAGCCTCGATAGCGGAGCGTGTGGCCTTGCTGCGACCCTTAGCGTTCATCGTGCAGATCTTCGTGTCCGCGGGGCGAGGCGCGGTCGAGCCAACTTTGCAGCAGAATCGCCGCCGAAGCGCTGTCGATGCGGCTCCTTTGCTCTTTCGCCGTCAGACCTTGTTCCGTCAGTCGCGCTTTGGCTTCACGCGTGGACAAACGCTCGTCCAAGAACTCCACGGGCAGCCCCGTTGCTCGCTCGACCAAACTCGCAAAGCGTCGCGCGCGGCGCGCCGACAGCCCTTCGCTCCCGTCGAGATTCCGCGGCAAACCAAGGATGACGCGCTGCCAACCTTCGTCGCGCGCCAGTCCAGCGAGTTTCTTGAGAATGCCGCTGACGTCCCGGCCATCCAGAAACGGACGGGGGTGAGCCAAAACACCCATTTCGTCGCTCACGGCAAGACCAATGCGCGCTTGTCCGAAATCCAGCCCGGCCACTCTCATCCCCGGTGCTGTAGCACGCTCCGGCTCGCGGCGACACGGGGGCACTTCGTCGACAGCCGCACCGCTACTTCGGAGCGGGGTGTCACTCGCCGCCCTCGGCACCAATACTGACCCGTAGGCCAGCGCTGACCCCGATGCTTGACCAACGGGCGCACACTGAGCATAAGCACGACCTCCGTTGCGCATCGACAGCGGCGGTTCGGAAGACGTGCATGCAAGACAGGGCGAAGACCGGGGATAGAGACCGTTACGAGCTCCCGGGAAAAGTTGTTCTCGCTCGTGTGAATCCCGCACGCCACGCCGCTCGCCAAGCGGTTGCGGCCTGGCGCTCCATCATCATGTGGGGCGTGTGCTGCAGTGCCCTCGTCGCCTCGTCCTTGCCAGGCGTGGCCGAAGCTCAGGGTTTCGGCGAAGGCTTTGGTCCAGCGGGTGGCATGCCGGAGCGACGGCCTGCAGCGCCGACCCAAAGCGCGCCAGCTTCGGATGACGCTCCAGAGTTGCATGCGGCTTCTGGAGGCAGCGAGTCGACCATCCCGCAGGGGAACGAGCCGACCCTTCCCGAGCAGCCCTTGAAGTTGGATGACGAAACCCGCGCCCGTGTGGGCACCGACTTCATGCTCGACGAGCTGGAGCTTGGACGAGAACCGGTCACCGACCGCGATTTCTATGGCCTGTACTACCGCGAGCGCAGTCACGACTACCAATTGAAGTTGGCGTTCCCCTTGTGGATGGAGCGCACTCAGCCGAGTCTCACGAACCCGACGGTAACGGACCGCGCCTCGTTGTTCGGAGGGATCTACTACAATCGACGGAGCGCGGAGCACAACGACGACATCCTATTTCCCGTGTTTTGGAACCTGCGGGGGGACCACACGCGCACCACGGTCGTGGGCCCATTCGTCAACCGCGTGGCGCCTCTGGAAAGTGACAACTGGCTCGCCCCCTTGTACTTCTTTGGTGAACGGGAACATGGCAGCTATCACATCATCCCGCCCCTGTTGACGTACATGAATCGCGACGCGGAGGGGGGCTTCAACCTGATCGGTCCCGGCTTTTGTTCGTGGTCCAAAGCCGATGGCTGCTTTGGCGATGTCGAGGAGCGCGATTGGGGCGTCGCGCCGCTGTTTTTCGCCGGGAAGGACCGGACGAGTGACTACCGTCTCATCCCTCCGCTGCTGCACTACCACGAGCGGGATACGAGCGACCAAACGTCGCTCGACGTGTGGGGACCGCTGTATCGGGAAACGACCAAGACGCGGCAACTGTTCCACCTCATGCCTCTGTACTGGAGCATCTGGGGCGAACATGAACGTCACACGACCCTCTTCCCCCTCTTTCATCATGGATGGAACAAGAACGCGAGCCTGACCGTCACGCCGTTGTTTCTCGATGGAACGTCGGAAGACGGACACACCACGTTCGCGAGTTGGCTCTACGCTCGGTATCGGGGCCGTACCGAGCTCGACATGTACAGCCCTTTGCTGTGGCTATACCGCGATCCCGACATCGAACTCGATCAAACGCTGCTGTTCCCCTTCTTCTATCGCCGCACGAGTCCGCGGGAAAACAGCATCGCCGTGTTTCCTTTTTACGGTCAATTCGAGCGTTACGGCCTGAGCCGAAGCACGTGGGTGACGCCGTTTTTCAACCAAACCAACGAGTTGACGGGGTGGTCTACGAACCTGCATCCGTTGCTCTACTTCGGACGCAGCGGCTATTCGTCGCATTCCGTGATTGCGCCGTTCTTCTGGGATTTTTCGGATCCGGCGTCGCGCTCCACTATCGTGGCTCCGCTGTATTGGCGCTTCGCCAAACCGGATTCAGTGACCCAGCTCATCGGCAACGTGCTGTACACGGAGACCCGCTCGCGCCAGGGATTGGATTGGAAGGTGCACATCCTGCCTGCGCTGAGCTACGGTCAAACGCCCGACGGCCATTCGTGGGACTTGCTGTTCGGCCTCGTCGGTTACACGCGGCGGGCTGCCCTTACCCAAATGCGCCTGTTCTGGGTTCCGATAACCTTGTCGGACGACGGGGAGTCGACGACTCATTGAAGCGTGGGCATTGCGGGACCAGCATTGGTCCGAGTCCACGTCACGCGCTAGGCTCTGGACATGGCAGACGCAGTCTTTTCCGCTGGGGTTTATGGTGCGACCGGCTACATCGGAGCAGAGCTCCTGCGGCGATTGCTCATTCACCCCCACGTGCAGTTGCAGCGAGCATGCGCTGCTGATCATCTAAACGAACCATTGGCGGCGGCTCAACCGCACTTGGAGGGCTGGTCGAAGTTGCGCTACTCGCCCATTCCAACGCGGGAGTCGGAGGCGGAGCCGCTCGACGTTCTGTTTTTGGCCCTCCCGCACGACGTCAGTTGGAGTGTTGTCTCCCAGCTACGGGGCACGAAAACGCGGATCATCGACTGTTCCGGAGCTTTCCGTGTCGACACTCAAGAGTCGTATGTGCGTTTTTATGGCCGAGAGCACCCGTTACCGGAAATGCTCTCCGAGTTCGTATACGGCTTGCCTGAGGCAAACGCCACGCGGATAGCCGCCGCACAGTATGTGGCTTCTCCTGGTTGCTTTGCTACGTGCATCGAGCTTGGCTTACTGCCCTTGGCCCGCGCGGGAGCCCTGCAGGGCGAGGTTGATACGGTCGCCATCACGGGATCGAGTGGTGCCGGAAGCGTTGCGCTACCAACTACTCATCATCCCTCGCGGGCCGGGAACCTGCGGGTGTATCGCCCTTTGAGCCATCCCCACACGCCGGAGATCGAGCGGCTGCTGATGAGTCAGGGCGCGCGCGACCTACGCTTGCGCTTCGTGCCGGTGGCCGCACCCCTCGTGCGTGGCATCCTGGCCACTTCATTGGTCCGTCTTCCCGAGCGCGTCGAGCAATCGACCCTCGACGAATGGGTGGACGCGGCCTACTCGCAGCAGCCGTTCGTGCGCCGTCCCGCGTCGCGCCTGCCCGAGGTTATCGCCGTGGCGGGGTCCAATCATGCGGAAGTCAGTTTGATCGCCGGTGCATCGGAGGACTCCCCGCAAGTGATCACTTGCGTCAGCGCCTTGGACAACCTGCTGAAAGGAGGAGCGGGCCAAGCCATACAGAACATGAACTTGATGCTCGGCCTGTCTCAAACCGCAGGTCTGCGCGATCCAGGTGGCTATCCCTGAGGGGTGGCGCCCTGATTGATGACGGCGCGCCCACCCTCCCCCGCGATGACGTCGGGCAGCGGACTTCGAGCAGCGACCACCTCTCCCGGGAAAACGCCCCACAGCTGACACAGCGCCTCGAGTTCCTGAAGGAGGCTCAGGGTCGATTCCGTCCAATAGTCGGCACAGGCGTTCTTGCCTCCGACCCAGCACAAGACGGCACTATTGCCCCACACCCGGCGCAGGGCCTCCATCATGTCTTCGTCCGTTCTGTCGTCACCGCCACAGAATACGGCGTCAGTCTCCGGATGGCGTCGCAAGAGCTCTTCGGCAGCCCGGCCCTTGGTGGAGTTGACATGGCGTACTTCGATCACCTTGTTACCTTGAAGCACGCTGTATGGCTCGCGCTTCAAGAGCTCCTCGATCTCGTTCAACAACTCTTTGGATTGAAAGATGCCAAACTCCGGGTCTGCAGAACGAAAATGCCATGCGATGGCCGAGCGCTTGCGTTCGGTGCGTGAACCTGGCGTACGACGGACGAACTCGTCGAAAACATCCTGGAGGCGTTCGAGCGCGGCGAGATCCTGCCCTATCTGTTCACTCCATACCCCTGCGGCGGGGCGCATCGCGAATCCGTGTTCGCAAACCAGCCCAATAGGCAGATCGCCGAGCCACTTCTCTAGCGTGGCGGCGTCACGTCCGCTTATCACGTAGACGTTGGCACGCCGACTCAAAGCGCGCAGCACGTCACGGATGCGTTCGTTGGGCGCAGCGTTGCTCGGGTTGCGTTCATAGGCACGCAACGTGCCGTCGTAGTCGAGCAGAATGAGCGGCTTCGCGGCCTGGCCCAACGCTCCCCGCAGAGCGTCACTAGTTACCTGCAGTCGACGCGGAGGGGGCACCGGATCTTCCAGCGCTTCCTCCAACCGATCCAAAAACAACTGCGCCCAGCGCATGGAGGTGTTCTCTTTGACGAATTCCAGCATGTGGGTGGGGTCGTACGTCTCCCGCCCGAGTTCTTCTTCAAGGGCGGCAGCAACCTCCGCGATGTTGTACGGATTGACCAACCGAGCGCCAGGAAGCAAGTAGGCGGCACCGGCAAACTCGCTCAAGATCAAGCTGCCTCCGAGTTCGCCGCGCGCAGCAATGTATTCGAGGGCGACGAGGTTCATCCCATCTCGTACCGGTGTTACCAAGGCCACGTCGGCGGCTTGATACATGCCCGTCAAGCGCGTGCGTGACACGCTCTGATTGATGTACACGATGGGCGTGTGCTCGGAGGACCCGTACCTGCCGTTGATGCGGCCCACCAGCTCGTCCACTTGGCGCTTCAAGGCTTGGTACTCATCGACATTCGTGCGCGATGGGGCCGCAATCTGAATCAGCACACTGTCTTTGCGCCACTTGGGACTGATACGAAGCAGCTCTTCGTAGGCAAGCAGCTTCTCCGGCAAGCCCTTGGTGTAGTCCAGCCGGTCGACGCCCAAAATGATCTTTTTGCCGCTATACGCATGACGCAGTGTCTTCAACTCGCGACGGGCTTCCTCCGCTTCGGCCATTTCCACGATCTCGTTCGGATCGATGCCAATCGGGAGCACACCCAGGCGGACCTTGCGCGCGCGAGTACGGATCATGTCAGTGTCGCTGTCCAAGCCCAACACGCGCAAACATGCTTTGCGAAAGTGACTGACGTACTCATAGGCGTGGAAGCCGAGGAAGTCAGCTCCCAGAAGCCCGCGCAGGATGTTCTCCCGTACCGGCAAAGTGCGATAGATCTCCGATGATGGGAACGGCACGTGGAGGAAAAACCCGACCGGACAAGTCACTCCCCGTTCGCGCAACAGCTCGGGTACCAGGGTCAACTGGTAGTCGTGCACCCACACGATGTCTCCCGGCTGTGCTCGCTTGCAGATCTCGTCAGCGAACAACGCATTCACCTTCATGTAAGCGTCCCAAGTGGCGCTGGAGAACGCGCTGCGGTTGATGAAACCATGAAACAATGGCCACAACGCCGAGTTGCTGAAACCTGAGTAGAAGCCGTCCACGTCATCTTCGGAGATGAACACAGGCGCGGCGCCATGGTGAGCCAACAGGCTCGTGACGGCCGCTTCGTCCTCCGGGGGAACCGACATGCCTGGCCACCCTATCCACTCGAAGCCTCGTCGTTCAGCGACGGGACGCAAGGCGGTGACCAGCCCTCCCGCGCTCGCTTCCGTTTCCCATCCCTGCGAACGACGATGTACCGTCACGGGTAAGCGGGTGGATGCGACAATGAGTTTTCCTGACGTTGTCACGAGCTGCTTATTACATGAAACGCCGAGTGACGTCCAAACCCACCCCGCGTATTGTCGACCAACCGGGGGGCCGAAACCATGAAAAGCGAGCAAAACCGCGGCGTCAACACGCTTTCGGTGAGTTATTGGTGACTCGTGAAACTTTCCCTCATTGGTAACTGTGCCTACCAAGCTCTCGTCGACAGCGAGGCACGAGTCGTGTGGCTATGTTGGCCTCGCTTCGATTCCAGTTTCGTGTTTGGGGCGTTGCTCGACGAAGAGAAGGGTGGCCACTTTTCGATCTTGCCCGATGCCGAGCAGTACACGGTCGAGCAGCAGTACATCACCAACACCAACATGTTGCGCACGGTGTTCACATCGAGCGCGGGCAGCTTCGAAGTCGTCGATTTTGCGCCCCGCTTCCGGCAGTACGAGCGGCTCTACAAGCCGACGAAGCTGATGCGAAGGGTGCGACCGCTGCAAGGCAGCCCTCGCGTCAAGGTGCAGGTACGTCCGGTTTACGACTACGGAAGGCTAGTTCCCGCGTGGCATGCGTCTAGCAACCACATCCAGTGGGCCATTCCGGGAGCTTCTCTGCGCCTCACCAGTAACGTTCCCCTATCCTACATCGCCGAGAGCCGTCCGTTTCTCCTCGAGCGCGACGCCCATTTTGCTTTGACGTGGGGCGCGCCCCTGGAAGCTCCGCTCGAGGAGACCGTCGATTCCTTTCTGGCTCGCACCCGCCGTTATTGGGAGCGATGGGTGAAACACACGAGTATGCCGGGGGTGTTCCAGAAGGAAACGATACGCTCTGCTCTGGCATTGAAGCTGCATCAGTTCGACGATACGGGGGCCATCACTGCGGCGGCTACCACGAGCCTACCTGAGGAGCACGGTGCGGGAAGAAACTGGGACTATCGTTTCTGTTGGCTGCGCGACTCCTACTTCACGCTCCGGGCGATGCGGCGCTTGGGGCAATTCGAGGAAATGGAAGGTTTCGTCGGGTTCTTGAAGAACCTGGTCGACGCGCACCCCCACCGCCTGCAGCCCGTGTTCAGCATCAGCGGCAATCATCTGCTGACGGAAGTGGAGCTGCCGCATCTGGCGGGCTACAAGGGCAATCAGCCCGTCCGCGCCGGCAACGCGGCTCACTACCAGATTCAGAACGACGTCTACGGTGAAATGGTCGGCGCGATGGCGCCCTTGCTGCTCGATATTCGCTTTTACCACGACGCAAAAGCGACCGAGCAGGCCGTGCGTCTCGTGCGCAGACTGCTCGAACGCATCGAGGCGACGCTCGAGGAGCCCGATGCGGGATTGTGGGAGTATCGCGGCTTTGCGCGTTTACACACCTTTTCCCTGCTCATGCACTGGACGGGAGCGCGCATCGCCGAGCGCATTGCAGAGGCGGTGGGCGACCGCGCTCTGGGGCAGTACGCGGCGAGTCTGTCGACGCGCGCTCACGCTATCATCGAAGAGCAGTGCTACGACGCCGAGTTGGGCTACTATGTCGATTCGACGACGACCAAGAACCCCGACGCGTCGCTGTTCATGATGGTGAACATGGGATACTTCGGCGCCGATCTGGAGCGCGCCAAGCAGCACGTGGAGCGCCTGGCGGCCGAGCTCGTGCTGCCGAACGGGCTGGTGAGACGATACCGCCACCACGATGACTTCGGAGCCTCCACCAGCACTTTCACCGTGTGTGGCTTCTGGTATGCCGAGGCCCTGGCTCGCGTCGGCGAAAACAAGCGCGC
>CAZNZA010000160.1:0-1746 GCA_964577325.1 uncultured Polyangiaceae bacterium | reverse complement strand
ATCTCACACTCGCCACATTCGTTGTTGCAGGCGCTCGAGGGTTCACAGCGTGGGCACTTGCCTTCGTCGTCGAGCTCGGCCAGCGAGCACGTGTTGGCCAGAACGACGTGCACCGTCGAACCACCGAACGGTACCTCGCAACAGCCAAAGCAGTCGCACCCCGGTGGGGTCAAAGGCTGGCAAAACTCCACACACGCGGCAGACAACACGCAGCTCGGGTCGTCCGCAGGACGGTCACCCGTGAGACAGTCGGTGTGATAGCGACAGCGATCATCGCCGGCGCCTGAGTTACCGTCGAAGAAGCAGTCCTGCCATTTGGGGTCGACGTTATCGCCCGGGATCCCCGTAGCAAATGAGCCTTCGTCGTTGTCGAACGGACCGGTGCACTCCGAATCGAAGCCGTCGGCCACACCGTCGCCGTCGTTGTCCAAGCCGTCGCTACAGGCGCAAGGAGTGCTGCCGCATAGCACCTCGAGCGCGCCGTCCTCACCGGGTTCGATGGTTACGAAACCGCCGCCCGTCCCTGGAGCTGGAGCGGGCTCGCTCGAAGCGGCGTCTGACATGCCACCGCCTGTCGCGTCATTTGTCGCGCCGTCTTCGGGTGAGGAGGATTCAGAACCTGGCCCATCTCCGTTGCTATTGCTGCCTTCGGAAGGCTGGGCAGTCACTGGGCCTGGGCCATCGGCGGGGTCGGAGCCGGCGTCTGATCCGGGGGAGTCGGTCTTGGTGGCCCCACAGCCCAGAATGGCAGCGAGACAGACCCCACCGACGAGGCCATGAACCGTGCGCAGGTGAGAAGCTCGGAAGACTCGGGGGGAACTGGAGATGACTGATTTCACGAAGACTCCGTTTCAGGAACGTAGGGGTTGATGAACAGCCAGTGGCGCCCTCCACCGCCGATTATGAATCGAGCCGTCACTTCCCCTCGCGGCTGGCAGATGTGTGCCAGAACGTGACGCGGCCAACTCGGAGCGTGCCCGGTCGTGGCGTCAAGGTTCACCGTTCGCCGAAGCACACTTCGCCGATCTCACACGGGTTGAAGCAGTTATCGTCGAGTTCACAGGGGCGGCAGGCGAACTCATCGGCCGCGACGGCCGCGGCACAGGTCGGCAAGCCTTCATCGTTCTGGGTGCCCAGATACAGCGGCGTGGGTCGCGTCCCATATTCACAACAACCATGACAATCGCAGCCGTTGGGGACGCGTGCCAGGCAGCTCTCGTCGTTGCCGAGGCCGCAGTCGCGGTCGAAGTAGCAGCTCTGATTGCTACACGACATCGCATGTCCCCACGTGACCTCCGAGTCGTCGCAGGCGCCCCAGCAATCGGGGTCCAGCGCGTCCATCAATCCGTCACCGTCATCGTCGAGACAGTTGCCACAAGCAGCGAAGCGGCTTTGGCACGGCTGCACGCGGCATGCGCCGGAATCGGGTCCGGCCGAGGACGGCGCCGCGTCGATAAGTGGCTCCAGGCGAACGGACCCATCCCCCTGCCCCAACCTCGCCACTTCGAGGTTTGAGCGGCAGCCAAGCGTGAGGCTCGTCGCCCCGGCTAGCGCAAGCGCCAGTCTCATCGATCGCTTGCAGAGGGCAAGGGCCGGTCCGATACCCTGGGTTGGAGCGCGGAACCTGGATACTCGTTTTCAAAGCGCTGCTGACGACTCTTCGCTTCCGTATCGCGATTTAGGCGCCGAAGCGCCTCAATCAACAGCACTTCTCGCTCTTGAGCCAGTTGACCATCGGGAAATGCC
>CAZNZA010000159.1:0-11682 GCA_964577325.1 uncultured Polyangiaceae bacterium | reverse complement strand
CGGTCACTCACAACATGCACCTGCTGTGGATGCTGCTGTTGCTGCTAGTTGCGCCAAGCGGTCAGACCCTATCGCTCGACGCATGGCGCAAGCGAACACCTCTGGTTCGAGCGCCACCTTCTTCGGAAGCCGGGGTGGCCATCGTGACGGCTCGCCTGTTGCTCGGCTGCGTTTACCTTTTCCCGGGGATCGCGAAGCTTCAAGTGAGTGGGTTGAGCTGGGCGCTCAGCGACAACCTCATCAACCAAATGCGCCTGAAGTGGTACATGGCCGGCAACGTCCCGCAGCCGCGTATCGACCACTGGCCAACGCTCGTGCAACTGGGGGCATTCGGTGTGCTGGTGTTCGAGCTGTCGTTCATCGTCCTGGTCTGCTTCCGGCACGGCCGCACGCTGGCGGCGCTTTCGGGACTGACGTTTCACGCCGCAACACAACACTTCATGGGGATCCCGTTTGCTAGCCTGTGGGCGTGCTACGTGGTGCTGTGGGACGGTCCCAGCAGCAAAGCAATGGCTTCCCCATCGCCGGCGGCGGCGGCTTTCTCAATCGGGCCCTCGAATGACCGTCCGCTTTCGCCCGAGCGCCGCTCGCCGCCGTGGCGGGTCGAGCTCTTGGGCGCCTCGTTGCTTGCGGCGGTCGTCGTGCAGGGAGTGCGACGTCAAACGGAGGCCTGGCCATTCGCCTGCTATCCGACGTTTGCTCACCACGCGCCGCGGGTGTTGAGTGACTTGGGCGTCGACGTGCGCCGCGCCGACGGCAGCTGGGTGACGTTGCGCCCCGCGCCGCGCCGCGCCTCGCAGGAATGGGGCCGGGTCTGGCGTATCATGGGTTTGTACGACGGCCGAGTCGATCGGCGCGCGCTTGCGGCCTACGCGGTTCAACTGACCGAGCAGCACGGCATCGCTCTCGATGGTTCCGGAGCTCGAGGCCGAGACCTGGGTCGAGTGCGCTACTTCGTCGAAACCTACTCGATCGCGCCGGAAAACTACGGCAACGGACCGTTGGCGCGTCGACTCATCGGCGAGCAGTAGATGTCGATGGTTCGGCGCTCGGCCCTGCAGCGGGCGCGCCGTCAGACGGTACTCGGTCTCACCGTGCCCACTAGGCGTTGAGGAGCGCCACCGTCACCGCGCATAGCGCGCGCGTTCACGCCCCAGGTGCACGTTTTGGTGAGCCTTGCATGATCGCTATCATGTCGAGCGATGAATGTTTCGGACTGCAGGTGAGGCGCTCCCGTGTGGCACGACTAGCACGCTCCGTCGCACGGAATGCACGCGCCCCGCACGGCATTGAAGTCTGTGACCTGATCCTGTGGAGCGCAAACAATGAACTGAGTTCGCAGCATCGAGAGCTGGTCCATAAGCTTCGAAAAAGGATGCTCGGGGTCAGAGAGGCACTTGCCTGCCGTACGGTAAGACCGTCTGGTGCCGTCCGACCACATCAACGTGTATCGTAGCGTAGAGTCGGTATAGCCTTCAACACACGCTCCATGTTCATCTAAGTCGAAGGCAGCCATGAACGCCACAGATGATGCCGTCTGCTCGACTGCCTGGAACTGATTCTCAGTGATGCTGAAGGCTTCGAGCCCCTGGTTGTCGCCGAGCATGAACACGTCTACGTCGGCTTTTAGCGCCTGATTCAGTATACAGTCGTCAGCATCGTCGCGGCAACATTCCCAAGGTCCCGGTTCACATCGAGCGGTTGTCCGAGCCAACATGCAGTCGTTATACAGCCCACAAGTGAGCAACCTCGTGCCGGACCGGCTAACCTCTAGCTCTCGCCAGCAATTGCCCGAAGATTCCGCCCCGTCATATCCCTCGCACGCCCACCCCTGATATGCGTGCACGACCATCAAACGTGGACTGTCCATCTCACCGGAGGCGCTCGTCGGAAGGTCAGCGTCGGCAGCATTGGTTGGCAAAACTTCGCCACAAGCCCCGACGGTGGCACACGCAGGTATAAGACACCACCATCTCCCCCTCCCCGCTAGCGATCGTGCAACTAGACAGTTAGCGGACAAGTTTACGCTAATCATTGGCACCATCGTTGCCGCCTTCCTGTCCTGTCTATTGATTCATTCTGGCGCAAGGACGCTCCAGTAGTCGAATATAGCGCAACTATTGGAGAGCGTAGGTTTATCGCTCGATGATCGACGTGCTGGCGACCAGATGTGCCGCCCCACCCCCTGGGAACAAAAGCCTGGTCGGCAACGTGCCGGACTTTGGAATGGCGTGCGCGGCTTGCGTGCTCGCTCACGCCGCTACCGTGTGGGCCCAATTGCTGTCGGGCGTGCTTCGCCGTACGCCGCGGGCTCGGCACTCGGCGCTGCGAGCGTACTGAGATGGCGTCACTCCCAGGATGCGTTTGAAGTGGCGCGTCAAATGGCTCTGGTCGAAGAAGCCGCACTCAGCGGCGACTCGCGCCGGCCGTCGTCCCGCACGCAATGCCATCTGGGCCTGCTCCACGCGCAGGTGAATTTGATAACTCAAAGGCGGTAACCCGAAACGTCGCTTGAACGTGCGCAGGGCGGAAAAGCGACTTCTGCCCCAATACTCGCTCAGCGTCGTCAGGTCGAAGGGGGTTTCGTCCAGCAAGCCGATGCGATGAAGCAGGGCCAGGGTATCGTCCCACGGCACCACAGGCCGCTCCGCGAAGCTGGACCTGCGCGCCGCCACGGCGTTCACGATACGCTCCACATGAGCGTCCAGGTCACGCACATCGCTTGGTTCGGTCAACGCTTCGTACAAGTACGCTGCCGCCCCGGCTGGCTCCGCACCGAAAAACGACGTCGCCGATGACCGGACAAGGGGAGCGTCGAGTCGCTGACGGGCTCGGACGAAAGCTGCTTCCGCTATCGTGACGCAGTACAATTCACCCGCTCCCCGCCGTGCCACCAGAAGCTCCCCCGGGGCAGCTTCCACCACGTCGCCGGCCCTGAGTTGGCGCTCCGTTCGTCGATGCCAGAGCGTGCCGGTCCAGGTCGTGCAGATGAGAAACTGTCGGTCGCGACTGAAAAAGGTGCGTTCGCCGCCTCCCTGGTCGACGACGTGGCGGAGCTCCACCTCCGTCGAGCCCGGATGACGGACGAAACGAGTGAACGCGATGGGTTGAACGGGTGCTATCATGCAGATCCTCCTTTTGCCAGGGGGCAGGCTTGCCCGGCCCCTCCACGTCGAGGAGTATCCACGGATGCCGCGTGGGGATTAATCCACTGCGTGCGCATGGCAATGATGACGCTCAGTCACCAATTAGCCGGCGCCCCCTCGCCTCCGTGGCGGCTCCAGGGGTCCCACTTTGGCGACCAAGGCAGCCTAAATGGGCGTGGTACTTGGTGTACCGCCCCGTTCGGTGCGAGGGGAATCGAACGCCTTGCCCGAAATTCCACAGGCTACTCCGCCAAGCAGGTGCGATGCGCAACGACCCGATCGCGCCGGAAACGATACCAGCGATCAGAGTAACGTGCAGGGGCGCTGCCGTACCGCTAAGGTCTCTGGAGCTCATGAACGTTCTGCATCCGTTTTCTCTCATCGCACCCTCCCGATCGGCGCGCGCCGCCCTCTTGATCACCTTGCAGACCATAGTGTTCAACGGGTGTTCCAGTTCCGGCAGCGGATCAGACGACGGCGGCGATCTGTCGAACCCGAACGGCGGCGGTGGCTCGAACGGCGGCTCGATCCCTGACGATGGCAACGACGGCCAATTCATTCCCAGCGGCCCGGGCAATCAGGGCGGGGGCGGCGGTAACTCCGGACCTTCCACAGGTGCCGAGACCGTCTGCGACGGCAAAGACGACGACGGCAATGGGATCATCGACGATGTCGACGTCGACAACGACGGCTTGTGCGACTGCATCCGCATTGGGTTCTTCGGCCAGGTGGCTTCGGACGCTGGCTCTGCAACGGGTTCCTTCGAGTCGTGGCTCGTGGCTCGCAGCGGGCTGATCCCCATCCAGCACCTGGACGCGACGGACACGTTGACAGCGGCTTGGCTATCGAGTCTACAGGTGCTGATTGTTGGTGGTTTACACGAGCGTGCGGCGCGCGCCGGCGACGGCCCGGCGTTCACGGCAGAGGAAATCGCCGCCTTCGACGATTGGATCCAAAATCAATCCGGCGGCGTCATCACGCTGTCGGGCTATACCTCCAACATCCGCGATGCGCACCCCGTCGCCGAACTGCTACAGAACTCGGGTCTCGACTACGATCTGGCGTCGGTCAGTGGCGCGGGCATCATCAGTGAAGGCGCGCCCCCCGTCTGGCTCACGAGCATCGCCACGCCCGATCACCCGATCGTGGCGGGGGTCAGTGAAGTCGGTGTTTTCTACGGCTATCCGGTGACGGGGGATGGCACCCCCATTCTCACCGGTGAGGGACATGTGTTGGGCATGGCGAAAGACTGGGGCGCCGGACGCGTGTTCGCCTTTGCCGATGAGTGGATCACGCAAGATGCGACGTGGTCAGGGCTCGCCAACGGTCAGCAAAACCCGTGTCAACAACCGTGCAACGAGCAAGAGACGATCTGTCGTGTCGCGGAAGAACAGTGCGCTCAGTGTGAACTACAGCCCTGTAGCGATCCGTCCGAGACCGACCCAGCTACGTGCACCAAGGGCTGTCAACCCAGTTGCCAGTCGGAAACCGCGCGCTGTGCCACCTACACCCAGCAATGCGAAACCTGCACCGCCGAGGTGGTCGACCGCCAGGAAGCTACGCCTCGACTGTGGCTCAATACCATAAGCTGGTTAACACCCGCGAACGAGTGCAAGGTGGACATCCCGCCCCGCGGCGGCGTCATCGTGCGCTAACGCATTGTTGGGCTGCGTGGCAAAACGCGCCAAGGCCGCTTGCTCGAGAGCTCAGTTACGCTCGCGGAACACGATGAAGCCGTGGGTGAGGTCGTATGGCGACATGGCCACTCGCACACGGTCGCCCGGTAGCACCCGGATCCGGTAGCGCCGCATGCGCCCCGACAAACGCCCGCGGATTTTCAGGTCACCCTGGTCCAGTTGGATGCGGTATTCGCCTCCACCCAGGGCATCCGTGATTTTTCCGGGCATTTCGACAAGATCACCTTTGCTCATTCAGTCTCGCTTTCTGTTGGATGGTGTGGCCAGCGGCTCGTGGTCGCGCGTGGTCCCCGAAAGAAGGCCCACTCCCACGCCCAAAAGCGCAGAACAGACCCACGGCGACTGCGGTCCGCATGACCCGCTCGTCGATGTAACCCCTACTTGTAACCCTGGGGTCGGGGTAAACCCTGGGGTCAGGCTCGAGCTGCAGCCCGATATCCACTTGCAGACGAGGCGGCGGCCACGGTGCATGGTTGCAGCGCGTCGAACTCGTCCCGGCTTGTGGCACTGCAGTTACGGATGCCCAAAAACGGAAGAGCAGTGGTATCACGTAATGACGGTCTGCGCAAGGCTTGCAACGGAGCTCGGCCACGCCATAACGTGGGGCATATTGGGGGCCCGGCGCCCGAGAGGTGGGCAACGGCGCACGTCTTGTCTCACCGTTTAGCCGATCTACGGTTGCCCCCCAACGACCGGCACCTTGATGGGCGTCTGCGCGTCGACTCCGCCCTTCAGCTCGACGGCCAAGCCATCGGACAGACCGAGCTCGATGGCACGTCGCTCGAACACCTGAGGTTGGGTCATGACTTCGACGAACGGTCGCTTCTCCGCGTCGAATTGAACCAGCGCCTCCGGCACGACCAGCACTTGCTCCCGACGGTCGAGGATGACTTCGGCGTTGGCGCTGTAGTTGGCGCGCACGAACGCGTCGGGCTTCAACGTCAGGGCGACCCGGATCTCGAATTCGATCGTCCCTTCTTTGTCGACGCCCTTGGGTGAGATGTATTCGAGCACGCCATCGAATTGAATGCCTTCCAACGCTCCGATGGAGATGCGGGCCGGCATCTGCAGTTTCAGTTTGCCGACCTCGCTCTCGTCGACGTGGCCCTCGAACACCATGTCGCTCATGTCTGCCACCGATGCGATCGTGGTCCCTTCGCTAAAGGGGTTGGCTTCGATGACCGAAGCCCCCTGTTTCACTGGCACCTCGATCACCGTGCCGTCGACCGTCGACCGCACCTGATTGGAGACTTTTCCCGAGCCGCGGATCGCTCCCTCGCGCACCAACTGAAGGTTCGCCTCTGCCGCCGCCACCTCTTGACGGGCGAGTTGATGGGTCAGCTCGAACTGATTGAACTCGCCCTGAGAGATGAGTTGATTGTCGCGCAGCAGTGACAAACGAGCGAGCTCGCGCTGGGCGCTTTCGCGGCTGATGCGGGCTGCGGCCAAACGCGCTTCGGCAGCATTCAAACTCACCACGTTGGGGATGATTTTGATGCTGGCGATGAGATCGCCTTCAGCCACCTTCTGCCCAGGTTCCACCAACACTTCATCGAGCACGCCCGACACCCGCGGCTTGATGATCACTTCCCGGCGCGGAACGATGGCACCCGATGCAACAGTGCGCAGCACGACGTCGGCGATGTGGGGGGTGCGCGTTTCGTACACCACCGGCTTGTCCTGGGACTTGGCGTACAGAAAGCGCAACGTCCACCCGAAGCCGGCCATGATGGTGAGCACGATGAGCCACGCCCAAACGCTCCTACTCCGCACGTAACGCCTCCACCGGTCGAATGGCAGCCGCGTGCCGAGCTGGTACTACGCCTGCAATGATGCCACCGATAGCCACCACCACGGTCGCTATCAATCCCGTGCCGATGTCGATCGACGGCGGCCCCAGAGGCGCATTCGACTCGGCGATGAGCGCGCTCGCCAATTCCAACAAACCAACACCCGCGACGAACCCGGTGTAGCCCGATATCGCCGTCAACAACGCGGCCTCCTGGATCACCAGCGATACAATCGACCACGGCGTGGCGCCGAGCGCTTTACGCACTCCGAATTCTCGCGTTCGCTCTCGCACACTGATCAGCATAATGTTGCTCACCCCGAGCAATCCGGCCATCAATGTGGCGATACTCACGAACCATGTAAAGAAACGAATGCCTGAAAACAAGCGCCGCGCGCGCTCGGCGTCCTTGCCTGAATTGTAGGAGCCCAAAGCCTGCTCGTCCTGCGGGTGCACGCCTCGTCGCTGCTTCAGCAGACTCCGGATGTCTTGCTCCACTTTCTCGGCGGAGGCGTCGGGCTCCAATTCGATGGCGAACCACCCTACCCGATCGTCGCCGTCGAACGTCACCTGAGCGGTCGGAAAGGGCACGTGAATGGTTCCGTTGGCGCGCGTGCCTTCGTCGCCGGGCAAGTCAACTCGCACCGTGCCGACGACGTCGAAAGCTACCCCCCGCACCTGGATCTGCTGTCCAATCGGATCCTCGCCGCCGGGAAACAAGATCTGCTGCACGCGTTCACCGATGACCGCCGCTTTGCGTCGGTGACGCATGTCGAGCTCGTTGATGAAGCGGCCCGTAAATCCGGCAAACAGACCGACGTGAGCGAACTCCGGGTAATCACCGACGACGGTGAAGTTTCCCTGCAACTGTCCCCGCGTCACACTCAATCCTTCTTGCCAGCCCCCGACCTCGAAGCGCGGCGCGACCCGCCGTACGCCGGGCACTTCTGTGCGCAGCGGCTCAGTGTCCGACGTCATCAGTCTCACCCATCGGTGCGGCTTGAACCCGGCATAGGCGAGCGATGTATTCTGTCCCCAGATGTAAACGACGCTGTGAGACAATGAACCCATGCTCTTCACGGCGCCCAGCCATAGTCCCTGACCGAAGCCGAGCATGATGACCAACAACAAGATCCCCCAAAACACGCCACTTGCGGTGAGCACGGTGCGCAGCTTGTTCTGCCCCAACGTGGCCAACACTTCCTGCCAACGGTCGAGGTCCGGGCGCACCCTTCAAGCTCCTTCACGCATGGCAACGATGGGCCTGACGCGGGCCGCGTGTAGAGCCGGGCCCAAGCCGGACGCCACCCCACAAACCACGAGTAACGCCGTTGCACCGAGGGCTGCGCGAAAGTCGACCGCGGGCGAACGCAGGTACTCGTTGTCGGGAAGGTAGTGATTGACGGCTTCCACCACGGCCGTGCCAGCGACCAAGCCCGTATACCCACTGACGACAGTGATGAGCAACCCCTCCCACAGGATCATCATCAGGATTGCACCTGGGGTCGCCCCGAGTGCTTTGCGGATGCCGATCTCGAGGGTGCGTTCCTTGACGGAGATGAGCATGATGTTACTGACGCTTATCATGCCCGCGAGTACGGTACCGATGCCAACCAACCACACGAAGGCTTCGATCAAGTCGAACATGCGCACTATCCGCAAGAAGCGCTCGAGATTGTTGTGCCGGAACAATGCACGCGGATCGTCGGCGTCGAAGGCGTGCCTAGCCGCGAGCAACTCGATGGCCGCGCGCTCCATGCGTTGACTTTCCTCGAAACTGGCATTGCCCACGGTGAACATCAAGTGGTGCACGTCGTCGTCACCGTTGTACACGATCTGCGCGGTAGTGATGGGCACGTAGATCTTGCGCATTTCACCCTCACCCCCGTCGTCGGCGTAAAGGCCCACGACGCGGTACTTCACGCCGCGGATACTGATTTGGCCGCCGATCACCTCCTCACCGGGTTCGAACAGAGCGTTCGCAACGTTAGGGCTTATCACGACGACCTTGCGTCGCCGTTCGATGTCGATCTGGTTGATGAAACGTCCCTCGAGCATCTGCGTGCGCTCGATGTAGCGGTGATCGGGGTGACAGCCCCGCAGCTCGAACGAGCCCTTCTTCGAACCTCGGGCGACAGGGTGATTGCCCCAGATGTAGAAGCGCCCGGAGATGTACTCGACGCCGGGCACTGAGCGCTGCACCGTCTCCAAGTCCTGAGTGTTCAGCGTGATTTGACGTCCCGGTCCGCGCCCGCGGTGGGGCACGGAAGTCTTGCCCCCGCGGATCCAGATCGAGTTGGTCGCGTCGTCGCGAAAGTCGTGCTCGACCCCTTTGCGCAGCCCGTCCCCAGCTCCAACCAACAGCACGAACATGAAGATCCCCCACGCCACGCTCAGCGCAGTGAGAAAGACGCGCAGGCGGTGGCGTAAAATTACCGCCAGCACCTCGTTCCAACTGTCGACGAAAGCGAACACGCGCCATCCGCGACGCTGACGGGGTGCACTCGATAGGGGACGGTTACCCATCCGACTCCACACGGCCGTCGCGCAGCACGATGCGGCGATCGGTGCGTTCAGCAATGTCCGGTTCGTGGGTCACGAGAATGATCGTCCGGCCCTCGTCGTTGATGGCGCGCAGCAGCTGCATCAACTTGTACGAAGTCTCGGTGTCGAGCGCGCCGGTGGGTTCGTCGGCCAGAATCACTTCGGGGTCCGTCACCAGCGCCCGAGCCACGGCCACCCGTTGCTTCTGCCCGCCGGACAGTTCACTCGGCAGGTGATCCGCTCGCTCCGCGAGCCCCACGCGCTCTAAGTACTCGCGCGCCATGCGGTTGCGCTCACGCCGCGGAACTCCGCGGTAGAAGAGCGGCAGGGCCACGTTCTCCGTCGCCGTCTTGAAGGGCAACAGATTGAACGACTGAAAAACGAAGCCCAAGGTTCGATTGCGATGCGCGGCGGCCTCGCGCTCGCTCATGCGTCGAATCAGCTTTTGCGCCAGGTAGTAGCTGCCCGAGTCGTAGTCGTCGAGCAGGCCGAGCACGTTCAACAACGTGCTCTTGCCCGAGCCCGACGACCCCATGATGGAGACGAATTCCCCGCGCCGAATGGTCAGCGATAGGTCCTTCAGGACTGGCAGCTGCTGCGAGCCCATCGCGTAAGCCTTGTTCAAGCGCTCCAGACGAACGATGGGCGGAGGATCGTGCAGCTCGGGCATCGCGCCCGCTAACGCTTAGTCAGTCCCCAAGCCCGCGCCAACAACTTTGCTCGCCCGGCGTGCTCACCGGACCTCGAGTAGGCTCGCGTGGCGCTTGGACGGCCGCCGGTGAGCAGCGCCTCTGGCTCCTCACCGGCTGAGCATTCACTGGGTAACCAAGGCGCCGTCTCCGGCTTCGGCCAGACACGCCTCGAGTTCCGGCGTGGGCGCCCACCCGCAACTGCCCTCGTGGCAGCCGCAGCTCGTGTACGGGTCATCGTAACAGGCGTACTCCGGCCGATACTCGCAGGTCGTGATCACGGACTCGGCGGCGCACACCTGACCACTGCACCCAGTGGCGAAGCAATCGGCATCTGAGGCACACTCGGCACCTTCGGCAGGCACGCATTCGCCGTAACACACCGTTGGACAAGCATTGCCCGGGGTGCAGCCCGGCGGCGGGAGGCACACCTCGGCGGCGTTACAACGAGTACCTGCTGCACAGTCGGCGTCGGAATAACAACCGTCTGCTTCGCCATCGGCCATGCACACTCCGTCGGCCGCACAGTACTCCTCGGCTCCGCAGTCGGCGTCATCGGAGCAAGCCGGTCGGCATATGCCCGGCGCGTCAGCGATGTCGTCCGGCGTGTCACACGCTAACCCTTCCGCACAGCGTTCGAACAACCACGGCAAGGTAAACCCTTCACAAGCCTCGCCCTCGCCCACCAGAGGCACACAGGCGTACGTCTCTGCTCCTTCGGCGGTCCCAGGGTCCGTTTGCCGGCACCACTGGTCGGCGGAGCAATCGGCATCTGAGGCGCACTCGGCTGCCACGTCTTCGCACACGGCGTAGCCCTGCTCGTCGTAGAACTCGGCGTTACATCCACCGCAGTAGTTGGCGACACAGGTGCCATCGGGACATTCGCCAGCTACCTGACACGGATCGGCGAAGCAATTGACGGGTTGGCTGCCATCGGCGCAATTGCAGTCGGAGCCGCAACAGACGTTGCGCCCAAACAAGAAGTCGAGGTCGGGCTGGGTGAGATCGGACGCTTCCAAATTGTAGGAGCACAAGCCCGTGCCCAAGACTGAAACGCCCAACAGCGAGCCCTCGTCGCTACCGTTGATGAGGTAGCTCTCACCCACTGAAAACGTCGTGCCGCAGGCGGCCGAGGACGAAGCGGTGCGGATGATGACGGGATCCCCATCTTCGGAGCAGCCTTTGAATGGCTTTTGCACCGTCCCCAAATAGTAACGCGTACTGCCCCACCGCAGGCTGGCGTTTACCCGGACCAATGCCACGTCCGTACTATGGTTGTACGACGCCTCCACGGTCGGTTGCAGGCACGTGCACGCCGACGCTTCCTTCGGTGAGAGCACGCTCACCATCCACCCGGTTGCGAGTGCCAAGATCCAAGTCTTGGCTCTGAACCCGTTTGTCCAACCCATGATTGCTCCCCTTTCCATGTTGATGTGCAAACTTCCAAACGAGAAAAGCTTCTCGACTGGAGTGCCGGGGAGGATACTCGGACGAAACAGTCCGGTAAACGTGGCAAAGTGGGCGCTGAACGCGCGGGAGCGTGGGGGTAACGCCACGCTCCGGGCTTGCCCGGGCTCGCGGAAGGGCCCGAGACTTTCAACACCTAAACAGACAAGCAGCGTGTGCCGCTTCGTTTACAGCGGCTGGGGGTCCACGTAGAAGTCGATGCTCTCCAGATTCTGCACCGGTCCGTTCCAGATCTCGAACCCGACCGCCACACTGAGAATGTGGCTACCCGGTACCTCTATGCCGCGCGCTTGAGCGTCACGGATGAAGTCGAGCACGTCGAACTCGAGCTCGTGGGAGTCTGCGTCTTC
>CAZNZA010000158.1:0-11686 GCA_964577325.1 uncultured Polyangiaceae bacterium | reverse complement strand
GTGTGAGGAGCGATGACGTATCGTTTTGTGAAAGTTGCTACTTACTACCCGGCGTCGTTGCGCGCGTACTATAAGGATAACCCCCAGATCTGCTGTCAGCCGTACGCTGACCAGCTAGCGCACCTCATGGCGCAGGGCTTCGGATGGGGAGACTCCTACAGCCGTCATCTTCGTGGCCTCGGCGTTGACGCCCACGAAATTGTCGCCAACGGGTATCTTCAGAATGCCTGGGCTGCGGAGCACGGCGTCGTTCCAGACATACCCGCTGAAGTCCACTTCACTGCAGTTGATAAGGGGCTGGTCCTCCGGCAGCTACAAGTGCTGAAGCCAGACGTCGTGTTTTGTCAGGATTCAACGAACTTCAACGGCGAATGGGTTCGTCAGTTGAGGAATCAAGTTCCATCCGTACGCCTCGTTTTCGGGTTCCTGTGCTCGCGGCATACCCCGTCGCTACTAGCGAGGTTCCATGGCTTCGACCTGGTGCTCACCTGCACCCCTTGCTTTCGTGAGGCGTTCCGCGCCTCTGGCCTGCCCAGTGAACTCATTTATCATGGGTTTGAAGCCGAGCTGTACCGGGAGCTCCCTAACGTCAACCAAGAGAGGCCTTTCAACTTAAGTTTCACGGGCTCGCTCTTCGCCGGTAATCTCCAGCACGAAGATCGGATTAGACTGTTAGAGGCACTCTTAACACAAGGGGTCGATATCCGGCTCCTTGGGAACATATCGTACTCTCCTCGGCTGCGCCTTCTTGCTCGACAGGCGCTCTTCCTTGCGGGGAGCCTGGCAAAAACAAGTGCCTTGGCGTCGAAAGCCTTTGGTGCAACCCGCATCGGGAGAAAAGCATTGAATGCTGAGACATTCCCTGCAGAAAGGCGGCCCTCCGCAAAGCTCTTGCGCGCGGTAGAACCACCAGTCTACGGGCGAGCGATGTTCGATGAACTCGGAAGAGCAAAAGTCGCGCTCAACGTACACATTGACTCGGCTGGTCCCTGTGCCGGCAACATGCGGCTCTTCGAAGCGACCGGCATGGGAGCCTGCCTGGTTACCGACTGGAAGCAGAACCTTCCAGATTTGTTCACCGGTGACGAAGTCGTGTCCTACCGCTCAACGGCCGAATGCATTGACAAGATCCGTTGGCTACTCCAACGCCCTGCCGAGCGGGCTACAATCGCTGAAGCGGGTCAGAAACGTACTCTCCGATCTCACCGAATGGACCAGAGAGCCGGTGAGCTTCATGAGTTCATTAGGAGGATGATTTAGGCGTGTCCAGCTGCAGGTGCGGTTATACTATGTCCGCCGAGTTTCCATCATCGCCGGCACCGGACAGGGTCGGACCAGCGTCACCAACAATAGCGGTGATGAACACCACCTATTCGTTCATCGTTCGACGCGTAGCGACAAACTCGACTGAAAAATCTAGGGCGCAGCCACTCGTTATGTTGGCACCGTGTCTCCGCCGTCAGTTACTTTAACTCAACAACAAGCGACGCACCGTCAGTGGTCTAGAGGGAGCGGGGCAGTGCCGGCATCACCGCATAACTTCAACTATCCTTAGATTCATCCACTATGATTAACACGGAACCTCTTATCACAACTGTGATACCCACGTTTCGCCGGCCTAAGCTTCTGCGCCGTGCGATTGAGAGCGCCCTGGGGCAGACATACCCTCGTCTACGCGTTTCTGTTCACGATAACGCCTCGGGCGATGAAACAGAAGCGACCGTTGCGGAGTACGCCAAGCGGGACCCTCGCGTCTCGTACTCTAGAAACGAATCGAATATCGGCGCCGTTGCGAACATGGTGCAGGGGGCGTCAGCGGTCAGTACCGCTTACTACTCCCTACTGAATGATGACGACTTTCTGTTGCCGAGCTTTTACGAACAGGCATTGAGTCAGTTTGAGGCGTACCCGCAGGCGATGTTCGCCTGCGCATCGGCAATTTGTGTTGATGGAGAGCGACGACAAGTGCGCCGCCGCAACAAGGACTGGCCAGCGGGGTTCTACGCGCCATCCATCGAATCAGCATCGCATATGTACCGCTCCCACTTTGCTCAACCGGGCGTCCTCATCCGCAAGGATTTGCGTCAGCTAATCGGAGTATTCGAACCGTCTGGAGACGATCGCCTGTACATGGCAATGGCAGCGGCCGCATGCGGGTTCGTGGTTTTGGGTGAAGCGGGTGCTGTGTATGTACATCATTCAGCCTCGTACTCGGCAACCGTTGGCCTTCGAAACACCGAGCTGAGTGCCGTTTACGAGCAGCTGCTCGCCACCATAGGCACGATTCTGCGCATTGAGTTACCAGTCGAGCGAAAGGTGCACCTTTTGATGCTCGCACTCAATGCGTATGGCTGGACTTTCGACGACCGCGGTTTGACCGAATTGTTTCAAGGAATGAGCGGGAGCCCTGGATCCATCGCTTCAGTTGTGCCTTCGCGCGTCACGCACCCAGGACTGGTTATCGAGATGTTCCGCCGTGTGAGCCCGCGGCTCCACCCGCTAGTGGCGAAGCCGCTTTCGGCGGCTAGGCGCGTTCGGCATTTTGTGGCACAAGCAAGGTCAGCGGGCATTAGCGAGCCGCTGGCGGACGACCTTTGTCGCCTTTTGGAAAGTGGCGACCCAGACGCGTCAAACAGGTTTGCCGAGTTGGTGCGTTAGCAGCTGCTGTGACTAGCTCGTCGCCGGTGGAGAAACGGCAATGCGCGGAACCGCCACCACGAACTGCCCGCCCCATTCCCGGATGTAGCTGAGCTGCGATTTGATCTCGTCGAGAAGGTTCCACGGCAAGACGACGACATAGTCAGGCTTGGCTGCGCGGAGGCGCTCCTCTGCGACGATGGGGATGCGGCTTCCTGGAAGATAGCGTCCTTGCTTGTGCGGGCTCCTATCGACCACGAACTCGATCAGATCGGGGCGTACACCTGCGAAGTTAAGGAGCGTGTTCCCTTTTGCAGCTGCTCCATACGCAGCAACGCTCTTGCACTCTTCGCGAGCCTCGAGGAGGAAGCGCAGGAGGTCGTCTTTGACGCGCTCTGCTTTCGCCTGAAAGCTCAGAAAGGTGGCGGTGTTGGTCAGCCCCTGCGCGTCCTCGAGGGCGAGGACGTGCGCAACGCTCTCTTGAACGAGCTGCGCTTGTGATCCGGAATGCCGGGCATGAACGCGAAGACTTCCACCATGCGTGCCAAGTTGTTCCACGTCAAAGACGGTCATGCCTGCCCGAGAAAAGACCCGCGAGACAGCATGAAGGGACAAGTATGAAAAGTGCTCGTGATAAATGGTGTCGAACTGAACGGACTTCACGAGTTCCAGCAAGTGGGGAAACTCGAAGGTTGCCACCCCGTTCGGCTTGAGAAGCTTTCTACAGCCGAGGACGAAGTCGTTGATGTCCGGGACATGAGCAAGCACGTTATTCGCGATGAGCAAGTCGGCTTGCAACGATTGACCGCACATCTCGTCGGCCAAGGCCGCGCTAAAAAAACTTTCAATGACGCGAATGCCCTTTTCTCTAGCGGCGGCGGCTGTGCTCGCGGTGGGTTCAACGCCGGTGCAGGGGACTCCTGCTCTTGCAAAGTACTGAAGCAGGTAACCGTCGTTCGCAGCGAGCTCTACGACATGGCTTTGGTTGTTGATGCCGTAGCGCTCCATTGCTGTGGCAACATACCTTTCACAATGGGCGAGCCAACTCGTCGAAAAGCTACTGAAGTAAGCGTACTCGGAAGCGAACAATTGATCGGCGGCGATGAAGTCGTCCGTCTGTACCAGCCAGCACTGATCACAGACGAGCACGCGAAGTGGTAGCCATACCTCAGGAGCCTTCAAAGACTCTTCAGTGAGATAAGCGTTGGATGGCGGAGCGCTCCCCAGGTCGACGAACTGATGCGTGAGGAGGTGATGACAATGACGGCAGTTCACAGTGAGATTCCGTTGAACTCGGGAGGTAGGAGGGGATGAGAGCCGTCGCGAGCCGAAAGGGTGGAAATGGGCTCCGGCCATTCAATCGCTAGGCGGGGGTCATTGGGATGGACGCCGTCTTCCGACGCTGGGGTGTAGGACGCGGTATGAAGATACAACATCTCGCAATCATCGGTCAGCGTCTGAAAGCCATGGGCGCAGCCTTCCGGGATGATGAGACTGCGATGCTCGTCACCGCCAAGGATCTCACCATGCCAACAAAGGAAAGTGCTGGAACCTTCGCGTAGGTCAACAGCCACGTCAAATACGCGCCCTCGGAGGCAAGAGACGATTTTTACTTCCGCAGCTGGGGGGTGCTGGAAGTGCATGCCGCGCACTGTTCCGCGGCTTGCGGTCAACGTGCGGTTCACCTGCTGTATGCGGCGTGAACCAAGGGCGGAAGCCAGCTCTGCTTCGCAATATAGGCGCTCCAGGAAACCGCGCGCATCCCCGGTAGGCTTTCGAACAAGCACCTGCACTCCTGCTATGGGAGTATCATGAAGCTGTATGCGCGCGCTCACGTCAGCCTTTCGTACTCGGCAATCTGGCGCGATGTGATTTCCTGTACATCGCGCGAGCTGCGCCAGGCGTCATGCCAAGCCAAGGTATACTCGAGAGCGCTGGCCAGGCTCCAGCGCGGGGCCCAACTGAGCTCGGTACGGGCCAGCGAGCTGTCGAGCCGGAGGACGTGCGCTTCGTGCACTTGCTGCACTGTCTCGATGCGGAATCTCGCGCCTGGGACGCGCCGACAGAGATGGTCAACGATCCATTGGACGGTTCGAGCATCTGCATAGTCGGGCCCAAAATTGTACGCAGGAGAGGGAGGATCCGTTTTCTCCCACATGTGTTCTGCCAGCGTGAGGTAACCCGAGAGGGGCTCGAGCACGTGCTGCCAGGGGCGCACAGCAAGGGGCGAACGGAGGATGAGTTCTTCCTGACGGTCTAGGGCGCGGAGAAAATCCGGAATCAGTCTGTCAGTAGCCCAATCCCCGCCTCCGATCACGTTGCCTGCGCGTGCAGTGCTCACCCTTTTGCCCAATTCGGCAAGAAACGAAGAGCGGTAGGCAGCGGTAATTAATTCCGAGCATGCCTTGCTGTTGGAGTACGGATCGTGCCCGCCAAGTGCGTCCTGCTCTCGATACGGCCAGCTCCATTCCCGGTTTTCGTAGCACTTGTCTGAAGTGACGTTGACGATTACCCGCGTTGCCTCTGTGTGGCGAATCGCTTCGAATAGATGTGCCGTGCCCATCACGTTAACGGCGTAGGTTTCGAGCGGGTTCTTGTACGAGTATCGGACGAGGGGCTGTGCCGCGAGGTGGAAGACTATCTCCGGCGCGACTCGCTTCACGGTCTGCTGAACGGCCGCAGCGTCTCGAATGTCCTGCAGGGTATGCGACGCAAGAACCTCTTGCAGCTTGAGAACCGAGAAGAGCGACGGCGTGGTGGGAGGTGGCAACGCCAAGCCGTGCACGTTCGCCCCTAGGCGCACAAGCCACCATGATAACCAGCTACCTTTGAAGCCGGTATGGCCGGTCACGAGGACCGTTTTTCCCTTCCAGAAGGTCAACTCAACTCCAGACCTTCCACGGGGCGTTGCCTCGGGTCCACAGCTCTTCGAGAAAGTTCTTCTCGCGCAAAGTATCCATGGGTTGCCAGAATCCGTGATGCTCCCAGGATTCGAGCTCCCCAGCGCTGGCGATCTCCTTCAGCGTCGCCCCCTCCCACGAGGTGGAGTCGTCATTGATCCGATCGACACACTCCGGCTGTAAGACGAAGAACCCGCCGTTAATCCAAGCACCGTCTCCTGGCGGCTTTTCTTGAAAGCCGGTGACGCGACCTTGTTCGCGAATGAGCGCGCCGTATCGCCCGGGCGGTTGCACTGCGCACACGGTTGCCAACTTACCGTGCTGCTTGTGGAACCGAATCTCCGCGCTTATGTCGACATTCGCGACACCGTCTCCGTACGTGAAGCAGAATGTCTCGTCGCGGCTGAGATAATCTCTGACGCGCCTCAAGCGTCCTCCGGTGCCGGAGTGTTCACCGGTGTCCACGAGCGTGACCTTCCAAGGCTCAGCGTGTTTTGAATGCACTTCCATGCGATTCTCGGCCATGTCGAACGTGACGTCTGACATGTGAAGAAAGTAATTCGCGAAGTACTCCTTGATCACGTACCCCTTGTAGCCGCAGCATATGATGAACTCATTGACGCCGTGCGCGGCATATATCTTCATGATGTGCCAGAGGATCGGCTTTCCTCCGATCTCAATCATCGGCTTCGGTTTGAGGTGTGACTCCTCCGAGAGGCGAGTGCCGAGCCCGCCGGCAAGGATGACCGCTTTCATTGCTTCCTCGATCGTTGGTCGGTGCGCTGCGGAACTTGCCTAGGCGGGGCACCTAAAGCGCATACACTCCCTTCATCAGCTTCTCGGAGTCAAGCGGCTTACGCTCCAAACAGCAGCGTCCCGAGCAGCTCTCTCTTCGCTGTAAGAGAATGCTTTGAACACCAGACCATCCGGGTCCGCCGAGGCGAAATCTAGCCGGAAGTTCCTGGGCAATGAGGTACAAGGGGCCCCTCATGCTGGTGGCAGTCACGGGAGCGACAGGTTTCATCGGGCGCTACGTGCTCCGCGAACTGGCGAGGCGCGGGGTCAGCACGGTGGCGACCACCCGTGGTCCCGTGCCCGAGTCTCCCGAATTCGCCTCGGTGAAGTGGGTGAGCTGCAACGTGCGGGATGCTCGGCCCGAGCTTTTCGATATGCTCGATCGACCCGATGTGCTCATCCACCTAGCTTGGGGCGGTCTTCCAAACTACCGGTCGCGCAGTCACTTCGACAGCGAGCTCCCTTCCCACTATCGATTCCTCCACGCGCTCCTCACAGGCGGGCTTCAGTCGCTGGTCGTTTCCGGCACCTGTTTCGAGTACGGAATGCAGGACGGGCAACTATCGGAGGAGCGACTGGCTCAACCACACCTCGCGTACCCCTTCGCCAAACATGCCCTTCGCTGTCAGCTCGAGTTCTTGAAGGAGGAGTATCCGTTTGCGCTAGCTTGGGCTCGACTGTTCTACATGTACGGCAACGGGCAAAACCCAAAGTCCCTTCACGCGCAATTGATGGCTGCCATTGACCGCGGCGATACGTCCTTCGACATGTCGGCTGGAGACCAACTCCGTGACTTTTCGCCTGTCGAGGACATTGCCCGAAAGCTGGTCGCGCTTGCACTTATTCAGGCGGACGTTGGCGTGGTCAATGTCTGCTCGGGACGTCCACAATCGGTGCGTTCCCTGGTTGAGGGATGGGTGCAAGAAGCGAACGCGCCGATCCGCTTGAATTTAGGACACTATCCGTATTCTGACTACGAACCTATGGCCTTCTGGGGCGATGACCGCAAACTCAATGCCGTTCTTCAGCCCCCTCAACACCCATCCGAAGCCAAATGACAAATTTCGATCAAGAGATCCAGCAGCGCCTTGCGGCCAATTCCAAAAACGAACCATTGATTCGTGCCGCCCAAAGCTTCATGCACGAGTCGACGGCGCCAAAGTATTGCTACAATTTCTCCTGGCTGGGACGACCGATCATCCAGTATCCGCAAGACATCGTCGCCTCCCAAGAACTGATCTGGAGCATCAAGCCCGACCTGGTCATTGAAACCGGAATCGCGCACGGAGGTTCATTAATCCTGAGCGCGTCAATCCTCGCTATGATCGACTTCGCTGACGCGGCCGAGGCGGGAAGCATGCTGGACCCTTCGCGTCCTCAGCGCAAAGTACTTGGGATTGATATCGACATTCGCGAGCACAACAAGAGCGCCATCGAACGTCACCCCTTCTACCCCTACATCGAGATGATCCAAGGCTCCTCGATCGATGAAGGCATCATCAGTCAAGTGCAGGCGCGCGCCTCGACCGCAAAGAAGGTGCTCGTGTTTTTGGACTCCAACCATACGCACGAGCATGTGTTGGCGGAGCTCGAAGCTTACGCGCCGCTCACCAGCGTCGGTAGCTACTGCGTCGTCTTTGACACAATCATCGAGGATCTTCCCGCAGACATGTATCCTGATCGCCCATGGGGTCCTGGTGACAATCCGAAAACTGCCGCGCGAGAGTACTTGAAGAGGCACCCGGAGTTTGAGGTCGACAAGGACATCGACAACAAACTGCTCATCAGTGTAACGCCGGACGGATTTCTGAAGAGGATCCGGTAGACTCAGCCGATGCGAAATTGTCCCACCTGCGACAGCGCGCACGTCCGTGGCTCGATTGCTCGGGAGGCAATCCCCGTACTTCAGAATGTCGTTTACGCGACGGAGTCGGAAGCGAAAGCCGCTCCACGCGGATCTTTTCGACTGGCGACATGTAGCTCGTGTGGCCTGAGCTACAACGGTGAGTTTGACGCAGCCCTGATCACGTACGACGAGAGCTATGATAACCATGTCTCATCGGACGTCTTCAAGCAGTACTACCGAGACCTTGGGGCCATGTTGGCAAAGAGACTCGGTCTGCGCGACGGCCCCGTCTACGAGATCGGTTGCGGCAACGGTGAGTTTCTCAAGACTCTTTGCAAGATCGCTCCGGGTGTTCATGCGATAGGGATCGATCCGAGCTGTTCACCAGAGAAAACTAACAACTACCAGTTGATCCGTTCTCAATTCGACCGCGAAGTCTGTCACATTGCCGGGAGTGCAAGGCTCATACTCTTGCGTCACGTTCTGGAGCATATCGAACAACCCGTGCAGTTTCTGAAAGAGGTAATGGCAGCCAACTCCGATGCTCCCCTCTACGTGGAGGTGCCGGACCTGTCGTGGATCTTGAGAAACTGCGCATTCTGGGACTTTTGCTACGAACACTGCAACTACTTCACTCCGGCATCCTTGAAGAGCACGCTCGCACAAGCCGGCCTCCAAGCGATTGACGAGGGCGTATCCTTCGGCGGCCAGTACCAGTGGGTGATATGCAGAGCGAGCTCCTCGCCTTCCGCTGCTCTCGAAGATGTGGACACGGGTTATCCGGAGGTCGAGCGCTATGCGGAGCAGGAGGAAGCGTTAATGCGGGGCATGACGAGAAAGGCCAAAGCTCGGGATGGGCTCGTTCTGTGGGGCATGGCAACTAAGGGGGTAATGCTTTCCAACGTGCTTCCCGAAGGGAGTGTCCTTGGTGGTGTGGACATGAACGCCGCGAAACAGGGGAAGTTTTGCTCCTTAAGGGGCACCGCTATTCACTCCCCTAACTGGATGGCGGGTTTGCCCGAAGGTACGGTCATTACCGTAATGAATCCAAACTATCTGGAGGAAATTCGGCAACTAGCTCAGCGACACGCGCCACACGTCGTGTTCGAAGCGGTTTGAGTGGCCGCTAATCGAAGCGCTTGTCATGGTCTCGCTCACTGGCATAGAGTAAGCCAGCCTACCTGGCAAACGAGGCTGGGGAGGCCGCGACACGACAACCACATTTAGAGTGCGCAACTGGACTGCCCCGTCGCCAGCACAAAAAAGAAATGATGTCGATACTAGAACGGAGCCTCAGTTCTGCCAGGCGAATTGGTGCGCTCCCGCGGGTTCTCACGTTTATCTGGACGCATCCGCTGAACGCGCAGCAGCGAATGCGCGCCCTAGCTCGTTTCGCTCGCTGGCAAGTGGCCTCCAGAATTAGCCCGGGACCTCTAGCGGTACCATTCGTGGAGGGAACGTGGCTTGTGGTGGAACCTGGAATGGCTGGAGCAACCGGCAATTGGTACTGCGGACTCCATGAATACCACGACATGGCATTCGTGCTCCACGTGCTGCGCCCCGACGACCACTTCCTGGACATCGGAGCAAACATAGGCAGCTACACATTGCTGGCCGGCGGTGCTGTCGGAGCTCGCGTTACTTCGATTGAACCGGCTCCCGAGACTTTCACCACGCTGCGACGCAACGTTTTGATAAACGGGCTGGAAGCGCGGGTGCGTATGCTAAAGGTTGGTGTCTCTGATCGAACCGGAGCAGCTTCCTTCACCAGCGGACTCGACGCCGTTAACCACATCTTGGCAGCGGACGAAACCACAGAGTGCACTCAGATCTCGGTGAGCACCATCGACAAAATACTCGCCGGTGATATTCCGACGGTCATAAAAATTGACGTCGAAGGACACGAGAAACCAGTACTCACCGGCGCGCAAGGCACGCTAGCTCATCCAGAAGTGCTCGCTGTACTCGTAGAGACGAATGGTAGTGGCACACGCTACGGGAACACCGACTCTGACGTACTGGCGCTCATGGCGCGCCACGGCTTCAAACCGTTCTCTTACGAGCCTCTAGAACGCAGGCTTCACGCGGGCTTTACCGCGGGCGGCAATACAATCTTCGTGCGCTCATTGGATGTGGTCCAGGCTCGCCTGAACGCGTCGCGACGCTATAAGACGGTGAACGCAGAAGTCTAGGAGCTGCTCTTATTCTGGAACGCAGCCCCAAGACTGTGCTCAAAAGGGCAGATGAGGATCTGAGGGTCGCCCCTCGGGCACATCCCGCGGGATGAGACAAGTCGCAGAAGCGTCCGCGCCACAGGTGTTCAGGCAGCGTTGGGACTGTATACTAATTCTGCCATTCGGTCCCCAGAGTGTAGGACAGACGGCGATCTAGTTGAGCGCCAACCGAGTGTTCCTCTCCTGGTTGCAGAGCAACACCAGGAACAAAGCGGCCCACGGAGTAATCTCGTTGCCGAAAAAGAAGCCGTTCGTAAGCCCGCCAATGACAGCTAGGCCGGAGAACACGAAACCTCGGTCGAACGGGGAACGGCGGGAAGCGACGACGTAAGCGTAGTACGCCAGCAAGACTAGAACGCCCCACAAACCCGTCTTCACCAGAGCGTAAAGAAAATCCGAATCTGGTGGGAGGTACCAAGCAGCGCCGAGGCCGAGGCCGAAGGCTGGGCTCTCCCTCATGATGAGCTGTGGGAGCAAACCGTATTGGGGGCGGTTCTGTAGGAACCCCTCCACACTGAATATACTCGCAACGCGGTCGCTCGCGCCCTCGCCTGCGAAAAGCACAACCAACAAACCGACGGCGCCCGCTGCCAACGAGCGGCCTACCCATGCCCCGCCAGCACTTGGCGTCATCCAGTACACGAGTGCCAAAGCCCCGACGAACGCTGTTCGTGACTGAGACAAGAGAACACACAACAGCATGACTATCATCATAGCGTATTGGTGTTTGCGCGGACCCCGCAAGGCGCATGCGACCCCCGCCATGACCACAGCCAGATACCCGTAGATATTGGGGTTGTAAACCGTGCCCGTGGCACGAAAGGCGCCAGCCTCGATGGCCGCCTCTTCGAGGCGTCCTGTCTGGCGAGAATCCTCCAGGAAGTTAGCTTCCAACCAACCGGTGACGACTTCGATCTGGTAGTACTGGGCGAGGCCTATAGCGAGGTGGCTTACGACGAGTGTCGTGACAGCGAGGCGCACGAACGCAAGCTGCTTTTCAGAAGTGGTCGAAAGTTGTGCGCACGCAAAGACGACCAACACGAGTTTAACTAGGCGCCCAACCTCCTTGATGGCAGAAGCGGTTTCCTTTGAAAAGGTCGGCGGCGGCTCAACCAATACGTGACCGACCAAGCCAAAGGTGGCGAGCAGCGTTGCGGTGATTGCTGTGGCCGCAAGGATGGACTTGAGCCGCGATGGAAGCGGCCTGCGAAAGAGCGCGATGGCGAAGAAGAGCGCCAGGAGCAAGTCTTCCAGTTGGAAGGGGAACGGGAACA
>CAZNZA010000157.1:0-11727 GCA_964577325.1 uncultured Polyangiaceae bacterium | reverse complement strand
TGGAGTCGTCTCATGATGAGGGCCACGAAGTCGTGCCGAGCTTCGCTTTTTCTCCCGGTTGCAGGTAATAGACGGCCACCGACGAACCGGAGTCGTTGACTGTGACGCTAGAAAGTGAACCCCCGGCAGCGTTGACGATCTCGTAAACAACACCGGCGACACCAGCCTGCGTCACAGCGTCAGCGCGCGGCGGAATACTCAGACCAACGATGTATGGGGAGAGCGAACGGAGGTATTCGTCGACGCCGATCTCTATCGATTCCTGGGCCGTCGCAGGGTCGTCGACGGACAGCCCGGCAACGACCAGGTCAAAGGCTTTGCGAGTGATGGCGTATGCCGTAACGCCCGCCCCGATCGGACGGCGCGTGGCCTGACCAACACCGTCGAGCTCGATTGCAGCGAGAACCGCCTCCAGCTGAGAACTAGTTGGGATCCCATCGGCGCTCCCTGAGCTTGCCTCGGTGGCCTCGACGTAGACCGATATTTGCCCCGGGTTTCCCGCGTACGGGAGTGCGTCGATGATGCCGGGTACGGTGAGTGCCCAGTGGTAATAGTCTGCGTGCGCGCCGCCTTGCGGGCGCTTCTGTCGCTTGTCCTGAATGCGCTTCCGGTACGATGGAACCAGCTCAGCGTCGGCGCCGGCCGTGTCCACTGACACCACCGTGGCCTCACGACGGACGTTCTTTTGAGGTGAGACGAACTGAACCGTGTCGCCGGCAACCAGATTGCCGAGCGCCCCATAACCGCCATTGTTGTTGGGGTCCTGGATGGCCTCGATGGTCGCCTGAACGGTCGCGGCATTGAGTGACACAGCGGACAGCGTCTTGTAGATGACACCGGTCGGAAGTCTCACCAGCTGAGCATCCACGGGAAGCGATCCGCTCTGCGTGTCGACAGGAATCGAGATCACTAGTCGCGCGCGGGAGCCAGCGCCCAGCGGGTCGACTCCCTCCATGTCGCCGTGTTCCTGCAGCGGGCGAATGACGCGACCGCCGATCGTGGTCTGGTCGTAAGTCGCGAACCTGACGAAGATTTGCAGAAAGATGAAGTCGGCATACTTGTAAAGCAGAACGACAACACCGGCCCACACTGCCGCCAATACGTTGACCGTGGCCTTGGGTAGCGCCGGAACTGTCTGCGAGATTTCGCCAGCGACCTGGGCGACAATGTTTGCCCGGAGCTCTGAAATCTTCGGTGTGGTATGACTCATCTAGTCCACTCGCGATCGAAAAAGTAGGGAGTCGTCTCACCATTGATGGTTGTCTGAATGGAGATTCGAACCCAGCCACGCTGAGGAATGCTGGCTGTTACAGAGATGTCGTCGAACACGGTGCGTCGCATCCATTCGAGGTCAGCCGTCGCAGCGTTGCGCACCGCGACCAGGTTCCCGGTCGTTGCCGGTAAACCCCTCAGCGTGTGCTGCGTACGACTGCGATACTTCTCTTCGTCGACGTCCGTGGTCAGGTTTCCCCACCACTGTTTCGTGTCGTCGACCTCGTCGCCGCTGTCGTCGAAGTTGCCCCCGAATAGCGACAGGTAGATCGCCGTCTCCGGCCCATCGTCGAGCGTCAGTTGCCCGTTGACGAATTCGAAATCGCCACCGTCTGGGCTCGCCGTTAACTTGATGTCCATATCAGGAGAAAGGAACAGCCGGACCGCCAGCAGCGGGCGTCGCCAGGCCGGTGCGCAGCCACGTGTCGATCATGTTGGCCAGTAGCGTCGCCGCGGCGGAGTGAGTTGCCGGTGCGGTGCCAGTTGCCTGACTCGCGAAACCCGGCGGTGTAACAGGAGGCACGGCCACAAATGCGGGAGCCATGCCGCCAGCAACCGCGCCGGCAAATGCTGTGAATGCCGCGTCAACCAGCGCAGCACCCGAACCTGGAGCGGCCGAGAATGCACTGGTGAGCTGCGTCTGAAGTGCCGCCTGTGCCGCAGTCACCGCCAGGGAAGCGGGGACGATTGCTGCCGCATATGAGCCCATGGCGCTCGCCCAGGCTTCGGCGCACTCCGCGACCGTGCCGGGTGGATCGCTCGACATCGACTCGATCGCCGACTGTAGTTGCACGGGGTTAAGCGGCATTGGATAGGTGCCACGCTTCTTCCCGGGTGAAGGAAAGGAAAAAACCCCGGGACCCGCGCGTGGCCAGCGGTGCTTATCCGCCCGGAGTCGGGGGAGGCGTCGACGGGCCTTGTGTCGGCGCCATCGGGTGAAGATGGATGTGTGTGCTCAGCGGGATTGGCGTTGCGCCTTCGGAGCGAGCGGTTATCTCACCGGGTGCCAAGATGTTGCCGTCCCTGAAGACAACGCCGTTGATCACGATGTCGCCGTTGACGAGCATCCGGAACGATCCGCGCGTCTCGCCGGTGGCTGGCTCCACTGATTCGAGCCATAGCTCGCCGTCTGGCGCATGCTCACCGTTCAGTCGGGCATAGCCGGTGATTTGATACTTGTGCTTTCCACTCGACGGCACCACCGAAGCGTAGTCGCCAGGGATTGGCGCGCCGCGCATGCCGGCAGGGTCGAAATGCTCAGCTGTAACGAGGAAGTTAGCGCCAAGGTTGATCTCAACTTCGAGACCGTTCATGGTGCGCGTGGTCCTAACGACTTGTCCTGTTTTTGCGCCCATCTATTCGTCCCACGGCCAGCGCTCTGGCGGTATCCCAGCAAAGGCACCTGGCAGCACGAATCCAAGCGCCGCGCGCCGCACCTCGTGGGTGGCCTCAAGTGTCACTGTGCGCACCAGGAATTCGGTTTCTCGGTAGACCATCAGATTCGGCGCCTTCATCAACACCGTTGTGTTGGGTCGCCAAAGATTGCCGTTTGGGTCTCGCCAGCTCGCGACCTGGGGAAGGCTCCACGAAGCGACGTTGCCAAACATTCGCCCGATCTTGGCTGCCACCACGTACGGGGAATCGGCCTTGTCCGAGTCCGAAATCCGGAACGTGTGAGGCCGTCTCACGGTCTTCAGTAGCGGGTTGTTGTACGTGTACCGCTGCCCGAGACTGCCGCGCTTCGTCTCCGCGTAGCCGGTGACCTCGGAGAAATACTCTTGCGAGTTGGTCTGTTGCTCGAGCGCCGTCGTTGCCGCACCGTCGAGCACTGCAACCGGGCTGCCCCCGGCGTACGATTGCCAGCACAGGATGCCACCGTCTGCAGTGTCCGAGATGACTGCGCCGCGTTGTTTCGCCAGGTTGGCGAGAAACTCAAGCGGGCGTGCGTCAACGTCGAGAAGCTCTTTCTCGAACGGCCAAGCGTTGTCCAACAGCGTCTGATACGGGATCCCGAAGCTTGACGCGATGTGCTGGATGATGAGCTGGAGCGGCGCGTCCCTGAATTCGAGCGCGTACCCTTCGGGCATGTGACAATCGAGGGTAACGCCTGCTTTGGAGTATCCAGAGACGGTTACCTGAGACTCGTTCGCCGTGCCCTTTGGCTCGATCGTGACGACCGTTCCAGTCAGTACAGTGTCGCCGTCGATTCGGACTTCAACCGTCTGGTATTGCAGCGGCCGGAACATGTCCCGGTGAATCGCCGTCTCAGGGTCAAACGGAGCCGTGAACGTGAACGTCGTGAACGCGTCCAGCGAAAACGTCAGGGAAACGCTACTCCACAGCCGAAGCTCGGTCCCGTCGATGAGTAGCGTAACCTCGTCCTTAGGTGCGGTAGTAAGCAATCTTCCGCCCCTTCGGGACCTCGAGAATCTCGTCCCCGGTCAAGCTGTTGGTCTCGACTAGGTAGTCGATCGTCTCGTTGTCGATGCTGCCGTAAAGCTCGGCGCTCAAGTCGATGATGGTTCGCGCCCTGTCGAGCACCACGAAGCGCTCGGGGAACAATGTGAAGGAGATTTCGACAAGCCGTCCCGTGGTGAGAGACACCATGTTCAGCAATTGCTGGTATGTCTCTCCCGTGTCGACCTGTTGGTTCGTCGTGGGTAGCGACTCCATCGCTTCGAATCCGTCGTCCCGCCAACCCATGACCTGAGCGAAAAGTTCGGTCACCGATTCGGCAGACTCCAAAGCTTCGCGCTTGGTCGCGAACTGATGCTGCAGCGACGAGTCAACGGCGCCAGCAACGGCCGACGTCAGAAAGAGATCTGCCGAGTGAAAGTCGTTGGCAACCTTGATGTGCCGACGCTCAAGAGCCATGCCGGCTGCTAGCGTCTGCGCCGGGACCGCCAGCGCTGAGCTCATGAGCTCGTTGACCATATCGTGGTAACCGGCCAGCCTCGACTCAATGCCGCTCAGAGCGCGGGCTGGAGCTCGAATGAGGCCCACAATCTGACGAGCCAGCAACACCGGTTGCCCGATGAGCACGTCGATGGCCCGGTTCACCGTGTTCTGCGCGTCGGCAATCTCTCGACGCACGCCCGAGATGTCGTCAGAGACAGACTGTAGAGCAGCCGACGTGTCTGCCAGGAACCGTTTCACGGTGGCCTTTGCGCCAGCCCTACGGGCTTCCGTCAGCAGGTTCATGTTGGCGTTATACCGCTGAGCAGACTCGACATCGAAGGCGCCCAGGGCGGCCTTGATTTCGTTGGCCAGGTTGACTTGTGACGTCGGGTAGGCCGTGCCGGTCGACGTCCAGAAAACGACCTCGACGACGCTCTGATTGGCGTCCTTCGATAGCTCATTGTTTCGGCCTATCTCACCGAACGGTGTGACCTTGAACGTACCGTACAGTGGATGTTCGAGCGTGCCCATTCCGGGCTGGCTGAGTGCATCCTCGAAAGCGGTAGCCTCAAGGTCGTGCGTCGGGCCGCTGAAGATACAGGCCATCGGGTAGCGTCGCGAGCTTATCCCGCGACGCTGGACGTAGGCTTGGTCGATGCCGTCGAACTCGAAAGCCGTGCCGCGCGCGGTGAAGTTGCGGGACACAACCAGGCAATCGAACTCGATACGGGTGCCGGTCGGAGACTTGTACGCGCCACGGCGAACACGGTCTTCGTAACTGGACCCTTGAAGACTTGTGAACGCCGATTCGGCGAACGACGCGAGGCGAGCCACTAGAACCCACCAGTTTGAGGCACCAGTGTCACACCAGGCACCGGTCTACCTATCACCTTGGCGGCGCCTTCGACTCGAAGTACAAGCTCGCTTCGTTGGGTTCGTTGCTCGATCGTTTTCTTGGTCACCTCAGCCGGAGCGGTGGTGGTCGGCTGTGGAGTCATCGGCATGAACGGAGCAACGGAAAGCGCGCTCTGCTCGGCAGATGCCGCAATAGAACCTTGAGCGTCCGCATGCGCACGACGACCGACGGCGAGACTGTTCTGATGCTCGTCCATGACCTTCTTCATGCTCTTGGCCATGCCGTTCGAATCGCGATGAGTCATCGAGCGCCAGAGTAGATCCAACGTGCCTAGGCCCTCGGTTTTCGACTTGGTGTCTTTGTTCATTAAGTAGGCAGCTACGCCACTGCCCACGGCGACCGCGCCGGCTGCTCCGATGGCCGCGCCAGCCGCGGTGAGACCCATGCTGGCTTGCGCCGCGGTTGCCGCCGTGGCCGCCGTCTTGACTCCCCACAGTGCATTAGTGATGGCGCCGATTGCAGCGACCATCCCGCCAGCCTTGAATGCTGTCATAACAGCAAGAGCCAAGTTAACCCCTTTGATGGCTAGCCCGATCCCGCCAATAGCCGCAGTCACTGTCTTCGCCACAAGCGTGAACGCAGCCCAAGCCATGAGCGCCTTGCCCACGCGCTTGGTCCACTTCCAGATCTCGGGCAGGTTGTCCTTGATTGCGATGAAGAGTTCCTTCGCTTCGTTGAGCCACTTCTGAGTCTCGCTTAGGATCAAACCCTTGTTGGCTGTGATCCATGCGGTCATGCTCTGGACGATCGGGCGCAGCCCGATGCCGTCTAGTTCGAACATCGAGATCTTCACGTCGTCGATGGCTGAACCGAGAACCTCCAGGTCGCCCTCTAGGGTGTTCATTCGGAGGTCGGCCATCTTCTTGGCCGCGCCGTGAGCGTTCTCGATTTCCTTGGCCAGGTCCGCTGTCTTTCCGGATTTGAACATGGCCTGCAGGTTCAGTGCTGCCTTTTGCCCGCGCAGACCCACGAGGTCAGCGAAGAACGCAACGACCTCCATGTTGCCGCCGCCTTCTTGCGCGGCCTTGGAGAAGTTATCCAGGATTTGTGTAAACTTGAGGGCATCGCCGTTGCTGTCCTGGAAGGCGATCCCCATCTCCTTCATGCGCTTGGCAACACCAGCAGCTGGCTTGCTCAGCTTGGTCAGCATCGTAGCCGTCGACGTGCCAGCTTCCGACGCGTCGAGACCGACGTCCTGGAGCAAGCCCACTGCGGCAACGGCCTCCTCGAGCGACACGCCCATCTGGCGAGCCACAGGAGACAGGTTTTTCATCGACTCGCCCAGGGTTCCGATCGTGGAATTTGTGCGAGACGAGACCATGGTGAGAACGTCAGCAACGCGCTCGGTCTGCGTTGCCCAGGGGCCGAAGGAGTCGGCCGCATTCAGACCCATGCCCTTCATGATGTTGCCGACGTGGTCGGCGACTTCAGCCATCTCCATTCCGGAGGCAGCTGCAGCGCTCAGCACGCCGCCCACGCCAGCGAGCACATCCTGAGCAGTGAAGCCAGCTCGGCTCATGATCTCCATGGCGTTGGCCGCTTCGGTAGCTGTAAACTTTGTGGCAGCTCCAAGCTCCTTGGCCTTCTTGTCGAGCTCGAATATCTCAGCTCGCGTCTTTAGGCCAACTGCGCCGACATTGGTGATCGCCTGCTCATAATCCATCCCAGTCTTCAGGATGTTGCGGCCCACAAGGAGCGCCGGGATAGCGATGGCCGCGGTCGCCGCCGCGGCAGCCTTCATCGAGCCGACAACCTTGTTGTTGATTGAATCCAGTTTGCCCATCGCTCGAGACATTCGGCGCTGGAACCGGTCGAAGTTTCGGTTCATGTGCCCGACTGGGGCCGAAAACTTGTCGACGGCGCGGAACACCGCGTCGATACTGAAGCGAGACAACTGGGCTTAGCTACTTGGCGCCGTGAGGCGTTCGAGGGACTTGCGCATGGCGTCGTAGAACATGCGCATTTCAGACAGATACAGTGTGCGGTAGTCCGGTAACCCGGAGTAGTGCGTACAGAGCGCGACCGCGAGATGGTTGTACGCTCCTTTCCCGATCGTGGCGCCAGGCAACAGGATACTGTGCCCGTCCACCACGATGCGGGTGGAGATGTTCAGCCCAAAAAAAGACCAACGATCGCGCCGCAAACGCGGAAGTTTCTGGACCTCATTCTTGAGAGTACGGTGGCGTCCTTATTGGTCATCAGCGCGATGAGCTTATTCTGCTGATCGATCTTCGACTTCTCTCGATTGGCCTCCCGGAGCTGAGCCATCGTTGGCTCACCGAAGACCATCGCGCCAAGCCTGCCGTCGCTGCCAACGTCGGAAGGCGTGAAAACGAAGTCTCCGTTCTCATTGACGACCAAGCGCCCGTCCATGATCGCGCACAGCACCGTGTGCTTGCTCGATCGTAGGTCGGCAACCTCTTCGTCGTTGAGTAAGCTCTCGTCGAACTTCGGCGTAAGCGCCATCGTTTCAGCCCATCGAGCGAACTCATCTTCGGCGACGTCTTGAGGGACGACAGCCCATGCTGGCATCTTCTTTCCTTCAGCTTCCTCGATCATATCTGCTCCATCTCTCCTTCGCCTTCCATGTCGAACTCAGCGACACCGGCCTCACTGTTGTAAGAGACCTCCCCGGTGATCTTCCCGGTTCCGGTGTATGCGGTGGTGTCCTGAAACTCGACAGAGCAGGCGACGAACGAGGTCGCGCTAGCGACACCCTGAAGGAACTCTAGGTCCTGTCGGGTAGCGTCTATCGGGACCTTGCAACCAGTGACCTTCCAGCCCTTCGGCTCGGAGCTCACGATCGCTTTGCTGTTTCCAGTGTACGTGAGCGATGTCACCGCTCCGCCGAGATTGATGGTTACTGGACCGCCGCCACCAAACGAGCGCGCGTCGATCGTGATTGTCTTGGCAATTCCGCCTACCATTCCAGCCATTGCAATTCGTCCTTTTTGTTACTGGCCGCCAAAGACGAACCCGAAGCGGATGCGTGCGTCAGTGATGTTCATGTTCCCCGACAATGGCGGGGGAGTGTCGATGTTCACCCTGTTCGGGTTCTGTGAGTCAGGACTCGCCGTCGTGTTGGCGTTCGTCTCTTTGACCTTCGCGATGATTGCGGCCGAACCTAGCCCGCGGTTGAGCTTGTACGTCTCGGCAAGGATGTCCTTCGGGCGACGCGCGCGCGGGTTGTCGCTGTCGTCGTCGTCGGTGATGAGGATTGCTCCCTTCCACTTTCGAGACTCGAACTCCGTCCGATAGGTGTGCGCGATGTTCTGCAGTTTGACGATGTTCACCACCCGGTCGTATGCGGGCGGCTCTTCGCCGGTCGGGTGGTAGCAAGTCGCGAAGTCTCCAATGACAACCTGGTTGTCGATGATCTCCGTCGTTGCCACGCCCTGAAGCAGTGCCGCGTTGCGCACGGACCACTTCCATTGGTCTGCCGTTGGTCCTGGTGAGATGCCAATCAGCGGCAGTCCACCGTAGTCGCTCGCGGGGTTGTTGTTCGCCTCGACAGCCGCCTGAGCAACCGCCGCAGCGGCAATCAGAAACGGCATGCTTGGGCTACCAGGCACGTTGATGACGGAGTTGATCCGGTCCGGCTTGCGAGCGTCAGTGACCGCCCCGATAGTCGCGCGCGTGGCCTCGTTTGCGCCGGTGACAACGACAGGTGGACGGCTCTCTAATGGGTCCCAAACTTCCTCACCCCAGGCCTGGAACAGATCGAGCGTGGTGTCGTCCGTGTACTCCATCGCGTTGATGACGAAGGATTCCCAGCGCGAACCAACGAGAGCGATCGCATCCGCAACGCTTGGGTTGTTCGTGCCGCCGGTGGGTTGCTCCACGGCAAACACGAGGCCCTTCGTGTCGCCGACAACTTCGATCGAGATGCCGTTGCCGCTCACTCCTTCCCATTTGGCCGTCAGAACGAGCTCCGTTTCGCCGTCGGTCGCAATAAACGGCGACTTGGTCAGCGCGGTGACCCGGTCGATCATGTCCGCGATCGTGTCCTCGACGTCGACAGCGCCTGCCGGAACGGTGAAACTAGACGTCAAAAAGTCGCCAAGCTTCAGCTGGAGAACAGCGTCATCACTGGCCGAGCCAGACGGAGTGATAGAGCCCGCCGCAGCGGTTCCGGACGCGTGATCCTTCAACGGGTAAACCGTCACCTCGACCGAACCGACACCGCGTCCACTAGGAGGGATGAGCGTGTCGACGATGAGGTGAGCAGGGGAGCCCGCTCCAAACTTCGCCGCGGCCGCGTGCGCGCTAGTCGCCCGCCATGGCTCCGTTGTGTAATCGGCGTTCGACGCCGTGGCACCCTGAGCGAAGACCGCAATCTTCTGCCTTAAAAACGTGGACTTGTTTACCCGCGTGTCCTCGTAAGTGAACGAGACGCCGGTTGCCGCAGCTTTCGCGGTGGCATCAATAGACATAGGCTTAGCCTTCCTCTGTTGTGTCGATTTGCTGGGCGAGACGAAGCTCGCCGTTGTCGTGTCGAAGGACGTTCAAGCCGATGATCTGCAAAGGCACACCAGCGCTTGCCCTAGTCCGTTCCATAAACTGAACCCCAAGCGTTAGCTCGAGACCCTCCACGTGGAAGGATTTGGCCTCGTCGATGATCGGGTCGGTGCGACGAATTCCCAGCGTGTCACGCTCGGAAACAACGGTGGGCAGACCCAGCTGCCGATATGACTGGTGCATCAAAACGTTGCGCACCAGCCCCGCAGCGCGCTCGGCTTCTAACCGTGCACACTCATCGGCGGGCATGTGCCCAGACTCGGTTTCCCTGGCTACGCCGTAGCCAAGGCACGAGATCGTGAATATTCCGTCGTAGCGTTGCTGCAACGGTTCAAGCGGGCGCAGCCTGTCGCGGTCAGCGCTATCCGAACAGATGTTGACGACGGGTAGCGCTTCCTCTGTCCCGATTGCCGGAACTTGGCTCCAGAGGTCCCAGGGCAAGCGGCGCTGAGCGAACAATCGCAAGCGCCAGAGCAGTGGATCCTGCGAAGCTGTAAGCGCCAAAAGCTCTTGATTGGCGAGCTCCGTGAGTAGGATCTCAGCAATCTTGTCCCGCACCAGAAACTGGTTCAGCGCGGGATCGATGAGGTAGCTAATCAAGTGTGATAGCGCTCTAAGATAAACTCGTAACGGGCCAACGTTCCCTGGCGCCGTGTCTCCGAAACCTTGTACGTCACGGCTCCGCCCCCGACGTCCTCCCAGGACACCAGCCACGGCTTGCGGTTGCTTTCGTGGATGCCTTCGGGCACACCCAGCCCAGCCGTCGCGATGGCTTCGAAAGCGACGATGACGGAGGCTTTGAGCGCCGCGACCATCTCACCAGTGTCTGGGTCAATGGTCGCGCCGGTCTCGACCGGAACCGCCGTCACGGTGGCGCTCTGCCCGTCTGGACGGGTAAGGGTAACCACCGCTCCGAAGTCGGCTGTGCTCTGCGACAGGGCCGCAAAGTCAGCTCTAGCCAGGTCGCGAATGCTCACGCTTTCTTGATCCGGCCGGCCTTCACCAGCGCCTCGACCGCAGCATCGCCCAGAGCACTAGCGCTCACGGTTTGACCCCTTCGGATCTTCCCGCCGCGCGTCTGCAAATGGTCGCACTCGACGGTGTACAGATCGGGCTTCTTGCTCTCGGCGGGCTTGGGCGCCTGTTTCTCCGTTGCCTTTGTGGGCTTGGGTTCGTCAGGCGCCTTTGCCAGGTCTTTCGACTCGTTCACTTGACCCTCACCACGTGCTTTTTTAGGAGTACGCGTGCGCCTTCGACGCCGCCCTGAACGTCCGAAGCTTTCACCTCGGTACCCTCGGTGACGGACTGCGCAGTGGTCTCGAGAGTAACGGTCTTACCCTTCTCGACCACTAGTACGGCATCGTCCTTAAGCTCGGGGAGCTCTTCGTCCTTGCGCGCCCTGGGCGAAACCTGGTCACCTCTGGAGGTACGAACGACCTCCGCGTGGTCACCGCGCTTCACCTCATTCACCTCGGTTTTTGCGCCCGGAGTTGCGGGTCGGTTCTCAGTTTTGCCGCTCATGTCATGCCCCCACGTCTAGAGTTACAAAGGTGTCGATCGCCGTTGGGATCGTGATTGGACGGGTTCCAGCCTGTACCTTCAGGTGCTCGCCATCAGGCGTTACCCATGAGTTCACGGTAAACCCGATCCCGTTCTCCACGCTGTTCATGTAACGCGGTAGAGTGGGCAGGGCCCGCTTTGATGTATCAATGAGAGGGATGGCGCCGTACTTGAGATCCAAGCGGCTCTTGTCCGACAGCATGATCACGTTGTTGGTGCCGATGTACGGAGTCAGCGTGCCCGTTGCGGGCGCCTTGTAATACCCGTCGTACATCCACATCTCGAAGCGATAGTGCCCCACCCAGATCCAACCCTGGAACGTTGCGCCCTCGCCGCGGGTCTGCGGCGCAAGCTCTCCGAGGCCACGGAAGCCAGCTTGATCCAAGCGTGCCTTTACACCAGCGTTTGCGATGAAACGCGCATACGCGCTATCTCCAAAGAGCAGCTTGTTGGGCTGCACTTTGCCGTTGCGTCGAATGCGCTGCGCCGCTGTCGCAATGTCGGTCAACGGGTCGCCGGTTGAACCGTTCGCCGCCCACTCGGTGACGTCCATTTTGTGTTCG
>CAZNZA010000156.1:0-11753 GCA_964577325.1 uncultured Polyangiaceae bacterium | reverse complement strand
GGCGGTGGGACACGGGCCAAAACTGCGAGCGACGTACACGCTTCAGACGCTGCTTGCTCTAGCGCAAGCCAGAGTCAACGAAGCGTTGGGCTCGCTCCTCAGTGCCCGGATGGGAACTGAAATAGTCGTTCATACCTCCCGCCCCTACCGATGTCTCACGGTCCAACCGACGCAGAATGTCAGCAAAGCGATGGTGGGGGATCGCTGCTCGCGTGAGCAAGCCTGATGCAAACGAGTCTGCCTCGAGCTCGTGCGTCCGTGAGAAGTGACCATTAGCGAGTACGGTAGGGAGACTGGCCACGACTGCGGAAGCCTGGGTAGCGTCGCCGATGTAAGTGAAAGCGAGGAGCGCAACGACCGAGTTTTCAATGGCCATGCGCAGGGCATGCCTCTCGTGTACATGGCCGATTTCGTGAGCAACGACGGCTAGGATCTCGTGGTCGTGCTCAGCGAGAGCGACCAACTCGTCAGTCACGATGATCGTGCCGTCCGGTAGCGCGAAGGCATTGGGCATTGCCCGACGGAATACCAATCGCAACGGGGTGTGGGGGTAGTACGCGGAGAGCTCGTCGAATTGGGCCTCGAGCTCGGCGCGGCGTGCGAGAGTCAGTTCAGTGGGTTTGAACCAAGCACGGTCGAGCATGCTCAGCGTGCCACGTCCGAGATCGTGAGCCAACGCGCCCGGCATCGCGAGCGCTGCTCGGCGTGCCAAAGCAGGAACTCCCCAGTAGAAACCAGCCGTTGCTATTGCCACCATCACGACCACACTGGCGGCGGTAACGCGCCAATTGTTCTCGATACGGTGGAGCACGCGATGTGCCCCACCCGTACCGCGCTGGCGCTCCAAGGCGTCTATCGCTACGTGGTCATCGGTCTCGAGCTTGGCACCGTCGCTCAGGCGTATCGAGCGCACCGTGAGACCCAACTGGGGAGAAATGAGCAGTGCGGCAACGGGATCGCGGCGCATCACCTTCCCATCCTCCCCCTGTGTGACAAGCATGCCGGCGACGACTGTCGCTCGTACGGGGTGCACCCGCGACGAGTTACCATCGTAGTAGTTGGCGGCAAATCCTATTGCAGCCGCCCCCGGCCCAGGCTGTGTTGCGTCGGACCGAGCGCTACCCTCCTGCAATGCGCTCCCCACTAAATCCCAAACTCCAGCCCCACGTCGCCCAGATCCGCGGCAGCCTCACCCACCGAACGTCCCGCCGCTAGCGCGGGGTCCTTCTCGACCAGGACCTCGGCGGAGCCGAGAAACGCGAGGCGCTCCGCCCGATACCGTGCTACCCGCACCATTGCCCAAGGGATCAGCAAGCCGAGCGAGAGCACGATGCCGATCAAGTTCGTTGCGTACAGCTTCAGCAAACCGAGCGTCGCCAGGGAACTTTCAAACCGGTGCCACCCGACCACCAGCTGGTTGTACATGAGGTTGTTCAACGCGGCCTGCGTATAGGCGAAGCCCCAGGCCGACACGCCATAGAAAGCAGCCCCTCCCAGCATGAGTGCCGCGGGGCTTTCGAATAGAATGTCGCGGCCGACGATGAACACCAAGACGATGACGAATGCCGCGCACATTTGCAGTGCGACCGCGCGCCAGAGGATTTTGTAGTAGTGTACGGGCTTTGCGTACCAGGCGAACCTTCGGTTGCCGTATTGGTGATTCGCGATGACGAACTGTGCAATTCGCCACTGTGCGTAGGGGTAGCCAAATCCCAACGTAACCACCGTCAGCAGGCCCATCCTTGCGAGCAGGGCGTACAAGTCGCCAGCTCCTCCGGTAAAGCCAAACCGAACATTTCTATACGCGGAATTATGCGCGCGGAACTTGAGCCCCTGCACAATCAAGTAGGGCGTCAGGAGCAGAAGAAGCAGCGCCAGACCGAGATATAACCCCAGACTGTAGTACTGAGCCACGAACACGAGTACCAGAAAGCCGCCCACCACCAAACGCCCCTTCAGGATGCTAACAGGGTCGGCCAGGTACTCGAAGGAAGAACCGTGCAAGTGGGCATGACCGTAGAAGTAGTGCTTCGTACGCACCTTGGCCCACGCTGAGTAAACGCCCAACGTGATCACGGAGAGCGCCACGTTGACGATCCAAATCCGAAAGTACTCCGCGGCACTGCCAGTAAAGGTGAACGGGGCGCGACCCGACCCGTCCTCCGGCGAGAACGGCGCACGCGTCTCCGTTCCCCCTTTCGTAGCGTCGCTCCCCCTCGTGCCGTAGCGGCTTGCACTAGAGGCATACGCCTCAGTGTCATTGGCTATTGCACTTTCTCCCACGTTCGTAGTGATTTCCGTCGACATCCCGCAACCATCTCAGTTGGTGGCGCTAGGTCAACGTCCACGACCGATCCACGGCGGTGAGAATGTCGGCCAAAAGGTCAGCAAGCTAAGTTCGCCGATACCACGCCGAGATTTGCCGGCAAATTCAGAGCGCCCCTTCCAAGTGAAACATCTCTTCCCTGACGCTCGCACCAAACTTCGAGAGGAGGTCCGAAAGCCGTTCGTCGTCCTCCACCACCAGATTCACAAAGGTATCCGTGGGTACGTGTCGTCGCATGACACGTAGCAACGGAGTCACGGCTCCGAGCTCGCTCACTCGAAACGGAAACGCACCGGGAAACTTTGGGTCGAACACGGCCAGACCCACGGGTTGGCCACTCGTGAACGCTCTTGCTTCGAACAGCAGTCTTCCCTTGTTGCGCGCCAGCGCCAGCTGGCCCGTTGGGATGGCGAACTCTCCCTCGAGCTGCGCGTCGCGAGCAGAATCTAAGGTGTCGATGGTCGCGGCGCCGGCTGGCAATGCGTCCACTGCCGACCAAGGTAAACGCAACGCCACAGCGAAGTATTTCGTGTGCAGGCCCACCTTCTCGTACAGGGCGATCGCCGCTTGGTTACTCGACCTCACGTTGAGGCGCCACGACGTCTTGCCACAACCGCGGAGGTGCTCAGCGACCGACTGCAACAAGGCGCGACCCACACCCCTTCTTCGGGCTGTCGGTGACACGACCAGATTGCGAACGTATCCCGTGTCGAAGAGCTCTTCGAAGTAACAATAGCCGACGATTCGCTCGTTGGAAGCTGCGACGAAAGTCGCTGGCGCGAGCGCCGTCTCCCACGCCGTTCGTGGAGGAACCGGATCGGGCACCAACAATTCGGGAAACAGCTGGGCGAACGCATCGTAGTCGTCGATGGTTGCGCGGCGGATGGACACGTCCGCAGGGTGGGGCTGGCGGTTGATGGCGTCGTTCATGAGAGCAACCCGCACTATTCGCGTCGTGACGGTACGCAAGCAATGGTTTTCGTACTTGGGACCAACCGGACACCCCGTAATTTTGCGCATCTAAGATAACACTTCACTAAGCTGGGACGGCTCGTACGAGCAAGGTCCACACAGCCGAGCAGCGGCGCTAGGCAAAGACATTCAGCGACGCGATGACTCGGTTTCGGCATTGAGCACTAGCCCAATGGCACGCTAGCGCTGGTTGATTGCGGTTGGAGGAGGTCAGTGGCTGTGTGGCATGTGGTATGACGCATCGACACTCCGCCAGTTAAACACTCGGCAGAAGTGGACGCTTGGTCTACAAAACCATTCCAAGCCAAGCCAAGCCAGGAGAAATTGATGAAGTCAAAAAGCGTTGCATGGGGACTTTTGTTAACATGTGCCACCACAGCCCTCACAAGCGGTCAGGCGAGCGCAGCGGAGGCCGACGAGCTCGGAGCCGCAAATGCGGAGGACGACGCAGCGGAAGATCCCGACACGGGAACGGAGAACATGGACGCTGACCTGCCGGGCGAAGAGGGAGCCGCAGCGGCTGACAGCGCTGGTGAACGCTCGTCAACGGGCGCCGGTGCGCGGTCCAGTGAGGCTGGCGACGACGGCGGCCGGTTCCGTTTCGGGGTGGCGCTTGGTGCGGGGCCCCTGTCGACGGATGGGCTCGATATGACGTACTACGGCGCAGACTTGCGGTTCGGCTGGCAGCTCAACGATGCCTTGGCGGTGTACGCACAGCCCCAGATTGGATACTACAAGATGGATGGTGCATCGGTGCTGTTCGGTTCAGGAGGATTGATGGGCACGTCGGTTCTCGCTGACTACACGATCATCGACCGCTTCTTCGTTGGTGGCGGTGTAGGATATGCCGTCTTGAACAGTCCCTCAGGAATAGAGCTGCACCTGCGCGGAGGCGGTTACCCGCTCATGTCGCGCAGTGACAACAAGGTACGCCGCCGGGGTCTGATGCTGGGAGTGGACTTTCGTATGCACTTCGTCGAAGGCTACACGTTCATCGCTCCAACTTTCAACGTTGGTTATGACGCTTTCTAGCTTGATGCAACCTACCTAGCATCATCAATGCGATACGCTTGCACGCACCGCTCTGCCAGCGTTAGCGTGCGGACGTCGAAGAGGGCGGAAGGCGAGCTACGCGATCCCTCAAGGAAGCTTGGCAATGAATGCTTCGGTCGCGCCATGGTGAGTGCCATAGCCAACGATAGTCGTTCCGTCGGACGATACGTCAGTGGCACTTGCCAACGACCATCCGCTCAGGTTCACGCCGCCGGCGTCTAGCACGTCAGACAAGCGGCGCATTCCGTTTCCTGAATCCCACACGAAAGCCTGGTTGCTAGAGGTGCCGACGATCACGGTGCCATCTGCGCTGACTCCCAACGCTCGAGAGCTTCCAGCGAGCGTGCCGAGGTCGAAAGCATCACCGCCGCCGGACCACCGCACTGCCCGTTCGTTCGCTGCAGAGCTGAGGTAGCCAACGCCACGCGTCGTCCCGCTGGCGGTGAGACTCAATACTTCGCCTTCGCTGTAACCAGTAAGGGTTCCGAATTGGATAGCGGCTGCATTGTACACCAGGGGCGAGTAGACCATCCTGCCCGCAAAAACGTCGCCGCCAGGATTCACGGCATTGAAGTATAACGGATCGATGCTCCCATACGTCGCGACCACACCATTCGTCCAAACGAGAGCACGGTGAGCACCGTCCCGGTCGCCCCAGCCAACCACCACCGTTCCGTCTTCGTTCACGTCCCGTCCGGTGCTGTATGTTCCGTACTCCGCCAACGGAAGCGCCGACATGCTGGCGTTCCAACGAAACGCCAAAAGCTCGCCGGAAGAGGCTTCCGCGTCGCCTACGACAACCTCGCCGTTGCCGCTCGTCGCCCACGCTGTGCTCTCGCCGCCCCCCGGTAAGAAGCCCAGGCTGATCATGCCATCGCTGCGCCAGCGAAATGCGACTGGTCGTCCCCCGACGCTGGCGTACGAGGCGCCGACGACTGTACTACCGTCGCCGCTAACCCCATACGCCTCGCTCCCGACGTGCCCGCTCACGAATCCCAGGCCCAAAAAGTAGTATTCACAGTCGTCACCCGAGTAGCCCGCATCACAGACACAGCTGCCGCTCTGGCAGCTGGCAGCCGCTGGACAGTCGGCATCACCGCAACAGGCGTCGTCGGCGATGCACTCGCCATCGCACTCATTGTGGTCAGTGGCACAGACGCACGCGCTGGACGCGTCGCAAACCTGGTTCAATTTGCAGTCGGAGGCCTCGCAGCAAGCCGTATCCGCAATACAAGCTTCGTTGCACATTTTGCTGCCGCTCGGGCACACGCACTCGAAGCTCTCGCTGCCGGCCATGCAGATCGCCCCACCGCCGCAGGTCTCCTGTGTACACGGGGCAACTACCGAGGCATCGGTGTCGCCCTCGACCAATGTAGTAGCGTCCATGCCAGCGTTGGAAGCGCCCCCGGCTTCCGTTTCGTCGCTTCGAGCTGGATCGTCCAAACTCGTCGCTGTATCGCTCGTCGGTGTGCCACTTGTCGACGTGTCGCTTGCCGACGTATCGCCGATCGATGCATCGTTGTCGGTCGGTCCTTCTGGCGCCACCGCGTCGGGAGCCAGCTGCCTAAACTCGGGGCGTTCCCCAGTACAAGCAGACACGACGACCGCACCCAGCCAAAACGGCAGTAGAACGCAACACTTCGTGCCCATGGTGGAAGCGTTAGCGAATCGGGCGGCGGCTGTCCATGGAGCAAGGTGCTTCCGCAGCTGTTTTTTCCCTCACCATCAAGCCCGGTAGTACTGAAAGCGGCCTTCCTTGCCGTGAGCTCGTGCTGGACGGCGCCTCCAGATCACTGTTGGAATTACCGCCAGCGAGGAGCAACTGGATCTCAGCCACATCAAGGTACCAGTGTGAACCTGCGCCGGATCAAAGGTCTTTCACGGTCCCCCCGGCACGGGCCAACCTTCGTCATCGAACGGAAGCTCGACGATGCGCAGCTGCGCTTGACCGTTGGATTGCCGGTAGGCGTGGTAGTAGTGATAGATCTTCGAACCGGTGACGATGACGTCACTGTGTCCGGCCGCGGCCCACTGCACGCGGTCGCCCTGGACGAGCAGAGTGCCGCCACCGTCGAGCATCGCTCTGCCCTCGCGGTCGACGTAGGGCCCCAGGATGTTCTCCGACCGTCCCACCGCGACCCGGTAACTTAGGTCAGACACACTGCGCCCTTCGCCGGGACAACACAGGCCCCAGGTCACGAACAGATAGTAGTAGCCGCAACGGCGAAGCAGCACTGGCGCCTCGATCTCGCGCGCCCAAGCCAAGCGCGTGATGTCATTGCCCTTGCGACTGCCATCCGCGTTCAGAGGGAAGGCCATGATCCCATCCCAGAAGCTGCCAAAGGAAAAGTACGGATTGCCGTCCGTGTCGAGAGCCACGTCTGCGTCGATGGCGTTGTACGGTTCGTTGCCTTGGGTGCAAATCACTGGACCGTGGTCCGTCCAGTTTCCGGGTGTGGGTCCGTCACTGGTCAGATGCGTGATACATGAAATGTTGTCGCCGAACTTGGCCGAGAAAGACGAGTAGAGATGAAACGTGTCATTGAAGTAGGAGACATCGGGGGCCCACGGGAAGTTGAAGGTCTGACCGGGTACGCCGCCGAGCCATTCGTTGACCCACGACGGGTACCCGCCCGTATAAGCCGTCGGAGCGTCCTCCCAGTGCAGGAGGTCGGTCGACGTCGCGCTTGGGATCCTGTCACCGGTCCAGAAGCGATAAAACGTACCGTTAGCTTCCACCATTGTCGGGTCGTGGGCGAACGTATTTCCGGTCAAACTGAGCGGTTGCGGCTCGCTGCCATCCCAGACACCGACGTCGCACAGGTCTCCTTCAGCGGTGGGTTGTCCGGAGGTGTCGTCGCCGGTTCCCGTCGAGCCGTCCGTGGGTTCGCCACTTGTATCGTCGGGTTCGCTCGTACTGTCGGTGGACTGATCCGTAGCGTCCGTGGTTCCACTCGAGTCATCGACCGTTGCACTTGATGTGGGGGTGGGCTCTGTGCTCGAAATGTCCGTCTCAGTGCCGGTCCCGCCGTCGGCGTCGTCACCGCCCGTGCCGACGTCACTGCCGTCCGTCGAGGTGGTGCCATCGTCGGTATTGGTGCCAGCACTAGGCGTTCCGGTACCGTTACCATCTGTCCCACCGCCGGGTCCCACTGTTGCACTGCCGGGAGGGGTTGGTGCTACCGGGCCAGTGGAGGCGAGCGGACCGCCCGTGCCAGCCGTCGTGGGGCTGACACCCGTTGCATCGGCGCTCTCGCTGGGAGTCGCGACGGGCTGCTTCTCCTTTTCGTCGCTTCCACAGGCAAGCAACACTCCAAGGGTGGCACTGACCAAAACATGGTTGGTGAGAGCCGTTCGCCCATGTCGGACGAGAAGCGGGATAGGCGTGAGTCGTTTGGGCACGTCAGGTATGTGACTGCGCCGCGCGCTGTCGGGCGGAAGTTTCTCGTCTTGCGTGGGCACAGACGGTTTAGGATGGCCCTTTGTGGTTGAATGGATAGGGACGAAGCCGCGCTCGCTGACGCTGAGAACGGCAATTTCCATGGTGGGTTGCGCGATTGTAATCCCTCTCGTCGCCCCTGCCCCCCTGTTTGCTCAGTCCGCCCCGGCACCGATCGCTGAACGCCGGCCGAGAGTGCTGCTCATCATCGCCGACTCGGCGCCAGCCACGCCCATGCGTGCCCTACGAGACGTTCTCGTGGGACGCCTCGAAGAGCTCGGCGTCGAAGTCCGACTATCCACGGCGCCGGCTACCCTGCCGAACGTTCGCCCGCAGCGTGTCGACCCACCTGCCGACGTGCTTGCGTTCATTTGGCTGGAAGACGCTGCCCGACCAATTCGTGGTGCACTTCTACGAGGCCGCAGGCACGAACCTGCGTGAGCGACGCGTCCCCGTGATAGATCTAGACGCCGCCAACATAGAAGAGGTGGCTGTTGTCGTACGCTCCGCCGTGAGCGCCCTGCTCGAGCGCTCGGCGCGCGCTGCGGCTCGGGAAGGACCGGTTGATCGACGAGTCGTCGAACGAGAAGCGTTGGAACAAGTCGAGGAACAGGTCGAGGACGAGCCGCGACGTGACCTGGACGAGCCGCTCGATTCCCCGGTACCGGACCACCACGACGCACGGCGCAGGCCAGTTCACCTATCTCTAGGATACGTGGTTCAAGATTACGCCCCGCAGACGCCCTGGAATCATGGCATCGCCCTGCGTCTGGCGTGGCAAGGATTGAATGATAGTTGGTCCCTAGCAGCGTCGTACACGTGGTTTCCGCCCCTAGCGTATCGAACCGATGCCGTTGCGTTAACTGTTGTGAGACATCCGGCTGAAGTGTCTGTCGCTAGGGACGTCTCCATTCAGCAGAGCTGGCTACTACTGAGGCCTGAACTGGCTCTGGGAGCGGACTACGTCGTGCGCACAACGACGGCTAGCACGCCCAGCCTCGCGGCAACGGCAGAGCAGGGGCGGTGGTCCTGGTCCGCTTCGGGACGGGTTACGGTCGTCGTCTCTCTTTCGCCCGTCTGGCACGTCTTCGCGACTGGGGGGGGTGATTATCTCCTCAATCGGTTCGCGCATGCCGTAGCCAGCGAGAGTGTGGACGCCCTGATTGCACCCCGGCGCTTGCGGCCGCGCTTTTCCTGTGGAGTGGGTTTGGCATTCCCCTGATCAAAAAAGCTCCGCCCGGAATCACACCTCAATGCCACGAAACGATTCAGGAGAGACTTTGGTGGTCGCTGACGAGGAAAAAGCCACGAGTCTCGAGCTCATGTCCCTGGCGGGCAGTGGTGATCCGGTAGCGCAGGAGCACCTGATCGCCCTTCTGCGACGTCGGATCCGCTCCATATCCCTCGCCATCCTCGGTCACCCCCAGGATGCAGAGGATGCTTCTCAATGCATCCTGCTCGAGATCCTGGCATCGGCGCCAAACTTCCGGGGAGGTAGCCTCAACGCTTGGACGGATCGCATTGCCGTGCGCGTTGCGGTGCGTCACGCGCGTCGACGCCGGGTTCGCTCGGCAGCCGTCTCTCTCGAAGAGGACCTGCACGGCGCGGAACCGGAATCGAACGCGATCACGTTGGGCCACGCCGTCCCCCGCCCGGTATTGGAGTACCTGGCGGAGCTGCCAGAGGCTCGCCGGACCGTACTAGTGCTGCGCCATGTCCTAGAGTACTCGATTGACGAGATAGCCGAAGCAACGGACACATCACCCAATACCGTCAAAGACCGCCTCTTGAACGCGCGCAGGCAAGTGCGACAGGCCGTGAGACGGGACGTCATTGCCTCTATCGGCAAGAACGGCAGCTCCCCATGAGTCACTCAGTCTGCAACCGCTGGACGGAGCTCACCGACCGCATGGCTTTGAACGAAGCCCTCAGCGACGAAGAGCAGCGCTTCCTACGCCGGCACCCAACGCAGTGCGCAGCCTGCGCGGCTGAGGGTCGGGTGTGGGAAGAACTCGGGGAGCTGTTGCCTAGGGATAACGCTGCTCCTCGCGTTCAGCCCCCCACCGCGTCGCATCCTCATCAGCCCAAAGCCAGTCGCCGCTCGTTCCGCGCGCTTATCGTTAGCGGTACTGCTGCGGCCGTAGCGGCGGCAATTGTTTTGGGGATTGCTGGTATTTGGGAAGTCCGAGGCAAGGGTGACGGTGACCAGGCAGTGTTCCCCGTCGAGGCAAGCGTGACCATTGCGTCTTTCTCGGGGAAGGCTACGGTCGACGGTAGGCCCATCACCGTGGGTTTGCGCGTTAGCTCGCAGCAGGTGATCACCGTCGGCAGCGGTCGCCTCTGCCTCGCCTACTCGCCAGGAGTAACCGCGTGCGCGGCGCCCGGCAGTGTGCTGCGAGCGGTCTCTCGCCACCGCGAGCAGCATTTGATGCTCGACAGGGGCGCCGTGGTTTGCCAACTCGACGCTCGCCCGCCAGAGGGTGAGTTCAGCGTGATCACCGCCCGCGGAAAAGTCACAGCCAAGGGAACGGTGTTTGCGGTCGAGCTTCAAGATGATTCGGTGCTTCGAGATGATGCGAAGCTCGCGGTGCGGCTGCACCGTGGCATCGTTGAAGTCGAGGCCCCGAGCGGTGAGCGGCGGGAACTGCACGCACCTGCAGCAGTGGTTGTGGATTCAGGTTTCCGCGCCGCGCCCAGCGCAGGCACCGATTGGCAAACGGATCTCTGGACCCTGGAAAGCTCTGGCCTTTCCAGCCTAACGGCACTGCCACAACAACCACTGCCGTCACGGGACGCGCCGCCTGCGCCGCAACCGGAGACAGTGCCAAAGGCGGGTCCAAACCTGTCGCCGGTGGTCAGTGGGGGGGATACCTCACCGAAGGCCCAGCCGGCGCGCCCGTCCGCCGAGCAATTGTTGTCGCGAGCCGCAAAGCTTCGAGCAGCGAAGCGTTTCGCAGAGGCTGGCGTTGTATACCAAACACTGGTGCGTGAGCACCAACGTAGCTCCGCCGGGCGCGCCGCACTTATCTCGCTCGCCGAGTTGCAGCTGTCGCGCCTCGGGCAGCCAGAGAGTGCATTGCGCTCCTTCGACGCTTACTTGGCTCAGGGGGGTCCGTTGGCCCAAGAGGCTCGCTATGGGCGTATTCGTGCCCTGCGTCGACTGGGGCGCAACGAACAGGCCCGTGACGCAACGAAGCTCTTTCTGCGGGACTACCCTGGTAGCCCACAAGCAGCAGCGATTCGCGGCACTGCCGAAGACGGCTAAGCAGCGAAGGTCCGTTGCATGATGCCGTTCGCTGTTCTCGTCTTCTCACCGTCCTGGCACCAGGTGGCTTCTTGCCGCTTCGTGTCGGTTCTTGCTGCAGTACTCACGCTCAGTGCGAACTGCACCACGCGGCCCGACATCGTGGCGTACGTGCGCAAAGATATCGCGCCAGGCAGCGCAGAGGCAGGGGCGCATGGTGATGACACATCGGGCAATGTTGCCGTGGACGCGGCTCCCTTACCGTCAGCCGAGTTGGAAGCAGAAGCGCCCAGCGTGGTGCAGCCCCTGGAGCTCACGGGCGACCTGCAAGCTCACGACCCTTCGATCGTCGAGGAAGACGGCCGATACATTCTCTTCTACAGCGGAGAAGGGATCCCGCTCAAGACGTCCGCCGATCTGATGACGTGGCATGCAGCAGGTCAAGTGTTCGCGGAAAGCCCGTCGTGGATCGCGGAGCTCGTGCCGGATGCCGTTACGCTTTGGGCGCCAGACATCGCCCGTGTGCAGGGTCGGTACCACCTGTACTACGCAGCATCGACCTTTGGCAGCGGTCGCTCGTGCATCGGGCACGCTTCCGCGGAGGAGCCGTTAACGGACTCCACCGCCTGGCAAGATCACGGTCCCGTCATCTGCTCAGATGTCGACGGCGCCGACGACGACTGGGACGCCATCGATCCGAGCCAACTGACGGACGCAGA
>CAZNZA010000155.1:0-11793 GCA_964577325.1 uncultured Polyangiaceae bacterium | reverse complement strand
CCAGCGGCCAGAACCCAGCGAGCACCGTTCCAGCGTCGGGCTTGTCGGCGTCGTGTTTGGTGCCGGTGGATAGTTCGCTTTTCCGAGCCCGGATGAACTCATCGACGCCCGGAAGGCACCACTTTTGGTTGTTGGGGACCTTGTATGCCGCCGCGTTGTCTATGTCCTTGAGCGCTTCATCGTTCGCCTTTTCTGCGTCGTAATTGTCGCCCGCTGCCCGCTCCATGTACTCGACCTCGCTTTTGTACTTGGCGCTCATCGCGACAGCTCTGTTGATGTCGCGTTCGGCGAGGTGCTTGCGTAGCTTCTCTTCCAGGTTCGCAGCGTTCGCCTCTACCGCGTTCCTAACAAACGCACCGGCCGGGGTATCCTTAGGGAGGTCGATCCCATGAAACGGACCTCGAATCGTCGGGAATGACGGCTCTGGCTTCGGCGGGTCAGCGAATCGAATGTCTGGAACGTAGTCTCCGGCTGCCATCTCAAAACCTCCCCGTGCTGCCATGCCCACCAGTCCCGCGCGTGGTGTCCGATAGCTCGTCGACTTCGACCAGTTCGCCGACTTGAAGAACAGGGACTATCACGAGTTGGGCGATGCGCTCGCCGACTTCGAACGCATGCAACCCGACGCTTGGGATGAATATCTCACCGCGATAATCCGAGTCGATTACGCCATCTAGAAACGCGTCACTCCGACTTGACCGCGGCTTGAGCAGCCCAACGTATCCCTGTGGAATCTCGAAGGCCCATCCTAGCGGGACGAGTATCTTCGCCCTTAAGCTCTCCCCGGACGTTATACACTCAGGAGACAGGTACCCGCGCAAATCCGAGCTTCCACACGCCGCCAAATCCCACCCGGCAGCCCCGTCCGTTTTCCTCGACGGTGGGACGGCGTTCTCTCGCATGCGTTTGATTCGTATTTTGTCGATGTTCACTTTGTTCATTCCTTCGGTTCTTCTTTTAGCGGCTCATACTCTGCGATCACCTCAGGGGCAGGGGGCTTGGCTCGGCGGTCTGCCGCCTGGTCAAGGGTTACCCTTGTTCAAGGTGTCCAGAACCTCCGTTATGACCCTCGACGCGTCAGCGGTTATCGTCCCACAACCGACGCACGGGATTAGTGCCCAGGTGGCAAGTTCAACGTGAAACGAGACTATCAGCTTGTCCGTCAGCAGCAGTCGAGGCGGACGAATCGTCAACGCGGACCAGCCGCCAGCTTCGGGGACCCAGCGCGCTTCCTTGAATACTCGACGGGCACATGTTAGCGCCACGTCGTCTAGGTATTGGACGGCGGCGGTCATTTCTCCGGCCCTTCGACAATGCTCCAGTGAGTGTACCGTTGAAACAAATCACGGGTGCTCATTGCTGAGAAAACTAAGCAGTCGGAGACGTTCCACCCGTATTCAGGATCGCCTGAGTCGGCGGCCCAGCAAGCAACCGACGCACGTTGCTCAACTGGCGCGCTCGGATCCCATAGCTCAATCGGCCTGTCCCTCGGTGGCAGATTATCACCGGTAAGCCTCCGCCACTTGCCGGTCATTGGCCCGTAGTCATGCCCACGCCCCCTCACAAAAACCTTCAGCGTCCGGTCGTCATCTTGGAACGAAAGCTCAACCTCCATCGGCTCGCCAGCGGGGTACGTCAGTGCTCGACCGGTGTCGTCGATGACCTCCAAGCGGGTGACGTTGGCGAGGAGTCTGGCGCCGGGCGGGTAAGCGGGTCCGTTGGGTTTGGCGGTCATTTGGTCGCTCCGTTCAGGATGTCCAGCGCCTTCGCTACCGCGCTCCACTCCCTATGCGTCCAATACCCGCCGTGTAACCTTGCCGGCCAAACACGATACGCTTCGACGCCGTCGTGTTCGATCTCACAATCCGGGGCCAGCCATAGCGTCGGGGCCGGATGCGTTTCGATAGGCCTCCATTGCGCGCGCAAAAACACCACCCGGACCGCTTCGAGCGCAGCCTGTCGTTTCTCGGGTGTCATCCGCAAACCCCCACCAGCGCACCAAGCGCCAGCGCATCAAACGCTAACTTAACGCCAATATGAACAATCAGCAGCGCCAGGAGCGCGATCGCCAACCCCCAGAACCAGCGTCTCTGGTTGCGCTCCTTGACCAAAGCATCACGCTCGGCCTTGAGCTCAGCGCGCGCTGTTACGATCTCACCGTAGGCGGTGGCCTCGTCTTCGTCGTGATATCCCATCATCCCGGCTCTCCACGATAGACCGGAGCCCATCGCTTTTTCGATCCCTCGTGCAGCTCGAACAGCCAATGCGCGAGTTTCCTGTCTTGCAGATAGCGCAAACGCTCAAGCCCTTCAACCTCGTTAATTCGCCGCGGATCAAGACTCGGGTCGTATGGGTACAACTTGTCGACGGGGTAGGATTCGGAGGTCACGGGTCCTCCGTGCAGTCGACGAGTGCCCCGCGACCCTCAACGCCACCGCCCTGGATTCGGCGAAAGAACGCGTCGCCGTACCTGGCGACTAGTGCCGATGGTGAGAGACCGGACGTTGTCCACGTCACCCGGCCACGTTGGTAGCGCTCCTCGAGCACATCCAAAATCTCACCGTGGTCGCCCTCCAGACCCAGGTCGTCGAAGATGAGCAGGTCGGCAATTCGGGCCTCACTCAGGAGCGGCGGTAGGCCCCTTCCGAGGGGGTGCTCCCGCATGGCTCGACCCACGTCCCGGGCTTGGACCCAGAGGGCCGCGTACCCCTCCCGATCGACCGTCGGATCGAGGAAGCCTTGGGAGGCCGCTCGACGAAGGGCGATTCCCAGCGCTGAGCTCTTCCCTAAGCCCGTTTCACCCAGCAGGACGAACCACTTCCGGGTCGGGTCCGGATCGAGCGCTACGGCCCGCCAGAGGCGCGGGGAACGCACAGCCCGCTGACAGTCCTCCCACGTAGCCTGATGAAGCCATTGCAGGGGGCAGACGCACGAGAACCGGCGCTTCGACATCAGCAGGCGCTGGTGACGCTCGATCGCCTGGTTGCCCTGCTCGCGGATTTGCTCAGCCCGGGCGAGGTCGCCGGAGTCCAGCGCCGCTCGTCGCTCCAGCTGCCCGCGTTGAATCATCTCACCGAGCTTTTTGAGCGAAGCGTTTTCGTAGCCGTCGAACACGTCGTCAGAATTCATCGTCCGCCCTCTCGTCGTGCAGCAAGGCGGGCTGCGCCCAGCGTAGCGGGTTGGTGCCATTGGGCTGGACGGGTGTCTTGCCGCGGCGTTGCGGTGGCCCGTTACCGCCGTACTTTTTCGAGCGCTGCAGCCAACCGAAGAAGGCTCGGTTCCAGTCCGACTTCGCGGTCTTGAATTCGTACAACCGGAAGGCACTGAGCTCTTCAGTCAGGTTAACGCCAAGTTCAGTGGCTTTTTGCTTGTGGGCGTCGCTTGGCTCAAATTCGTCGGGAGCGAAATGCGACAGCGGCGGTCTGCGCTTGGTCTTGGCCGCGCTCTCCGGCGGGTCGGTCCGCGGTAGCTCATCTGGGTCAGGTGTCTCACGCGCGTGATCCTGACCTGAACCCTGATCTAAACTTGTACTTGTACTTGTACTTGTACTTGTTAATGTACTTGTACTGGGGGGATGCTGGGTTCCCGCATCCCCCATTTCACATTCCTGCATGGGGCATACAGGAACGCTCGACATAACCTCACGGAATGCCAATTCTGAGGGTTCGAGCCCGAACTCTTCGCTGTACAGTCGGAAGAATTCCCCAACGAAGGGATGGGATCCGAACTGGTTGAGCTCCCGAATGAGTCCAGGACGACGCTTGTCCTTGCTCGTCATCTTGCCGATTTGGACCCTCGATGAGTTGGGGATCCAGCACAGCTCTTCGGTCGTGTCGTAGACGACGATGTCCCGAATCTTCTTCAGCACACTAGGGATTACCTCCAGCGGGATACCGGTCTCATGAGCGATGGTAGGCAGGGCCACGGAGAAGATCCCGCACATGGTCCCCTGTGAGCAGGTCATCAGGTACAGCGCTAGCACTTGGGCCTCAGGATCGCCCCTGAGACGCTTGCCTGACCCCATCGTCCAGAAGGTGCTTTTGATGGTGGAAAAGGCTCTCATGTGTCCTCCTGAGACACCCTGATGTCTTCTCGCATTTGGTCTGCCCAAGCCGCATAGGAGGGAGCTGAGCGGGCCCAGTCTTTTTCACGCTCAGGCTCCGATCCAAGGTTCATCGCCTCCAGGAGAAGACTCTTGGCCTCCCACTCGTTCACATCGCTTCCGAACCGGTTGCGAAGAATCCCGCGCGCGTAGTACGCGTCCCGAACGAACGGCTCCTTCTTCGACTCCGCTATGACGCGAAGCAGTCTCGGGATCATCGAAAAGGCCTCAATGACTGAAGCGTGGGTGGTTCTTCCATTTTCCACCTTCATCTTCAGCGACGCCTCCCGCATCGCCGCCATGATATCGTCAGCGGAGTGCTTCTGAAGCAACTTCCGAAGCATGGCGATCCCGTGACCGGAGACCCCGAAGAAGCCAGCGGGTTGTATCCTCTGCCAAAAACCGGCAAGCACGGCCAGCGTGTCTCGCTCCAGGTTCATGAGACCCTTTTGCCACTCCACCATCATCTCGAGCTGCTCTCTGCGGGACTGCAGATTTTCGAGTTGGGCTTGCTGCCTGTGGACCATCGCCTGGTCACTCAGTACGCGAGCTCCCTTTCCGAGGTTGCAAGCCACGCATGCGGTGGCCAGGTTGACAATGTCATTGGAGCCACCGTCCGCAACCGGCTGTATGTGGTCGACGTGTAGCACCACGTCCGGAGCTTTTCCGCCGCAGTACTGACAGGTGAACGAGTCTCGCTTGAACACCTCAAAGCGAATCTTTTTCCCTAAGCTTTTCCGTCTCATCTTCCATTCTTCCTTTCCGTTTCGAATCCAAAACAGTGCGGGCGCGGCTATACCTCGCCCCTCGCCACGTCACCGACCTTGCGCAATACGTCGAAGAGCGCCTTTTCATACAGTCGCATTCGTGGCCCATCCGACGGGCGTTGCGCCTTGTAACCGGGTCCCGTCTCAATCGGCACAGGAGCCATCGCAATCTCGTGAGACGCTTCGCTTATGATGGTCAGTAGCCGCTTTTCCACCGCCTCGACCCACTCCGCACAGGCCTCGATATTCTGATTGTTGATCAACTCGAATTCGCCCACAGGCCCGCTTTGAACGTGGGTCTGGAACTCTTCGCGGAATCGTTCTGAAAGCTTCACTCTTCACCTCCGTAAACCCGAACCAACACGAACCCAGCCTTCGGCTTGCCGGGCTCCCACCAGCAGTGCAAATCGATATGCTCGGGCGAGTCGTCTTCGATGAACCCGAGGCCTTGACGCTCGCGAAAGTTGCCGTTCTTCAGGCGCGTGACCTTGCGTGTGAGCAGGCAGTCGACGACGTCCTTGCTCCATGCGGTCTGGGCGTCTGGGCACACGCTTGTGAAACGAATGCAGTGGACGACCGGTCTGCCCGGAAGGGCTTGCCATCGAACCCGTAGCCCGTTCTGAGCGAGCATCATCGCGAAAAGTTGCCTCTTGTTCTTCGCTCGTTTCCAGTGGTTGGCCCTGAGCCCCACGTTGACCGTCGGGCAGAGCTCAGCCGGCACCACGCACTGCCAGACGAGCTCACCAGCGGGCTTTGGTCGGACGACGTAGCGAGCGGCGGGGGGAGCGCTCAAAGCGTCCTGAGCGAAGGCTAGGGCGGCGGGGCGGGAGAAGGTCACGGCAGCAGCCCCATTTCCTTCGCCCGGCGGAACTCTTCACGGCTCGCCCGGAGCTCCATCTCCAACGCGTACGAAGCGCCGGCCATGCCCCCCAAGGCAGTGGCCAGGGCAACCGATATCACCCACGAGAATTCATGGCTAGGAAAGAACGAGACCCATATGTTCATCACCGCCGCGCATGAGCAGTAGCAAACCGAGGTCACTCCTCCGTCTCCAGTCTCAGCCAATCCATGAACTCTTCAGCGCTGAGCGCGACGAACCGATGCCTCACGTCGACAAGCGTCTCCCGTCGAACGTCGGCGATGGTGAGCATCTTGGGCCACGGCGCCGTTCGAGCACGCGGCCTTTCGGGGATGATTTCGACCTCGTCAACGCCCGCTTTCCGCATGGCTTCGAGGGCTGATGGGATGTCGTCAAAGTGTTGGGTGTTGTCGTTGAGCTTGACCAGCATTGCATTCCTCACAATCCGCACGCTTGCACTTGGTGTTCGGGTCTTCGGACATGAACCAGTGCGGCTCCGTTTCCGAGCAACAGCTCACGTAGCCGGGCAGACCGCAGGAGGAGCACGCTCCGCCGTCGCCATCGGTGAACACGCCGTCGGCTGACTCGATCGCGACGTTTCCGCAGTGGTCGCAGTCGAGCCACGTTTGGACGCGAGGCGTGGGTTCCGCCATGTTCTCGCTCCCGGTTATCTCGCGCATCTCGACACGGTAGCGCTTGCCGTCACAGGTGAATTCGGCATGCATGAGGTTGGCGCGCTCGATGGCCCATCCCATGTCGGAGACTTCGCCGCGAGTTTGGTCTTCGATGCCTTCGGCAACCATGGTAGCGACATCCGCGAAGCTCCGAGCAGGCGCCGGAACGTAGCGAACGCCGCCGAACAGCGCTTTGGCTAGCACCCTATGACTCACAGCTCCTCCTGTAAAATGCGGACGGCCTTTGCGATGGCCTCAAGCTGTTCAGCCGTGTGCCCCTGGTAGCCGGACGCGGTGAGATGGTGGTAACCGGTGAATATGGTGGTGCCCGCTTCGACGGCTCTTGGAAAGCCGCCCTCAATCCGCAGTACTTCCAATGCTCGCTCAACCCGGTCGTCAACCGTGCACTGCTTGCGCTGGGCGATCGCCTCGGTCAGCAGTTTAAGAATGAACTCGGGCGCAAGCGGCGGATGAAATGGATCCACGAACAGCGAGCCGCTATCGGTTAGGGTGAACCGGCATTCGTCACACACCTTCGCGATGCCCTGACAGGCCTCCTGTCGGCCCCAGCCGTCCGTTAGTTTGGTCCAGTCGTAGCGCATCACATCACCCCCATCATCAGCCCACCGACTAGCCCGGTGGCGAAGCTGAGACACGCGACTAGTAACGCCACCTGTCGACGAGTGAGACCGGGAGCGCGACCGGAGATAACGGTTTGGTCGGTGAACATCATGGGCACCTCGGAGGCGGCTTAACGTTGCCGCTTGGACTGGGTTTGGGTTGGTAGCCCTGGCTACTCGGTGCGAGCATTAGAACAACAAGCGTCGCCAGTATGAGCGCGGCAACGAATCCGCCAACGAAGCCGGAGATGTGGTCGGCGGTCATGACGGCGTATGCCGCGCTCTTGCCTTCGAATCGAGGCGGCGGCGGGACCGGCGGGGGAGGTGGTTTCAGCGGCATCACCACCCCCCTTTCAACTCAACCGCCGCGAACAGCGGCCAGGTGAGAACCTTAACGCCAAGCCGGCAGAGCGCGGCACCTACGATTGTGAACGTGTAGAATATGAGTTTCATGGGTTTCCTTTCCTTGCTAGTGAGATAAGTGCGTCAGCGAACGAGCGCGGGGTACGCGACGCTTCCGCCGACCAGACGCGAGCCACCTTGGCGGTTCCGCGGTTTTTACATCCGCCGACGCGACCAGTGTGTTCCGGTTCGCTCCAGTTCAGCGCCGCCGGCGGCTGTTGCCCGACGTACAGGAGCCATGTTCGCTTTCGAGCGCGATGCCCATAGGCGACCTGTGACACCTGACAGACCCAATAGCCAGCCATGGTGCACTGCCACGCGTTGCCGGTGGGTTCAATTAATCCATAGCGCTGCCATGCTAACGAGTGAGCTGGATGCTCCAGCACTCCGCCCGTGCGCAGCACCGTTGCCAGTGCAGAAGCGAAGCAGCCGCCGTCGTCGCCAACCTTGTACCCGTATCGATGCTGTACCAAGTGAGCCATCTGGCACCAGCGCCCGCAAGGCGGGTGCGCCACCACAGGCAGGTCGCCAGCATACAGCCGAGCGTCACGTTCCTTGTCCCACGCGTCCACATCCGGGCGTCCCCAGTAGGGGCCACTGCGCGAAACGAACAATGCGGCGACGTCGGGTTTCATTGATACCGAGCGGCTTCCCATCCGCTCCAAACAAGTGCGGCCGCAGCGAGTGAACCCATGACGGCGGGTCCAGCGATGTCGCCGAATTCGACGAACAGCCAGACGACGGCAGCGGCGGTCGTGAGACATAGGGCGAGCCACTTCATGTCTGAACCTTCCTTTTCGTCGCAACGACGTCGGCTTCGAACACGTCTCGCAGTGGCAGGGATAGCGACATTCGGAACCCGTGCTCACTGCCACGCATCAGAATCTCAGCGCGATCCCATAGGGACCAAAGTTTATCTATCGGACTGTAGGTGAAGTACAATCCCACTTCAGCAAGCATCCCCTGGGGGTCGTAGACGGGCTCTTTTTCGTCCCGCTCCTTGCGACACCAGCAAGCGCAGCACAAGTTATCATCAGCGCCACCAAAGCAGGCGCAGCAATACCTGCCACAAGCGTACTCTCCCGGAACGTCGGTGCGACACACGAAGATGTTTCGCGGCTGGTCATCGCCGCATGCGCATTCGCCATGCACGCCGCCGCCAACCGGGACAATGCTGCGCAAAGACTCGTCGCGCTGTTCCCACTCATCTGGGTCGAATTCGACGACGTCAGCCATTGCCATCCTCCGCGTTCGTCTCGGGCGGCGTGAGATAGCGCCAATGCGAACAGATGCGGCGCAATTGCTCGTCGGTGCAGTAGCGATAGCCAATCCACCAGGTAGGCTCCCGGTCGGGCGAGGGCTTCCCCCATTGCACTTCGCATGTGCCCGCGTGTTCGCACTGCCAGCACTCCACCACGCTGTCTCTCGGAGGCATGCTGTCTGCGGTTATCGGCCTCCACGCATACCGTTCGAGCTCCGCAATCCGCTGCTTCAGGCGCGCCACTTCCTCCAGTGCCGCGTTGCGCTGTTCGTAGACAATGCGACCACTGAACTCGGGGGAGTCGAGCTCGACTGAAACGCTGTATAGGGCCGCGGCCCAGCCCAGCAGAAAAGGGCCAGGGCCCTCGCATTGGCTTTGGGCGTCCGGTGAGTAACGCACCTCATCGGCCCGCTCGCGTAGCGTGTCAGAGTAACGCTTGGTCACGAGCGCCCCCTACAATTGCACCGCCCACGCTCAAGCCAGTCGCACCCGACGAACGCCAGGCAGCCGAGCATGCCGATAGTCCAGAGGACGCAGAAGGCGACGCGGTTGAGCGGGTAGGTTAGGGTTAGGAGGATGCGTTTCATGAGGCCTCCTTTTTCGGCATGCACCTATGAATCACCTCAAACACCGCGCCTTCGAGCTTAAGAAACAGCTCCCAAACGCCATATTGACGCTTCCACTTTGCCCGCCATTCACCAGCTCGGGTCATGGCTTCGGCCTTGGACGCGAAGCCAGACTCTAGCGTGTAGGCGACGCGATACGGGTCATCGTGTGTCGGTGCAAAGAGAACGACGCGCCAAGCGGTGCCCATGGTGCGAGCCACGCCGATTCGCATGGGGCGGCTCACTTGACCCCCATCGACCAACTCAACCGCATGGCGCGCGTGGTCCGCTTGAGAATCCGGGAAAGGCTCAGGTCGCTTGCGAGGGCAGGGTTACAGTCCCCAGTTCCCGACCCATACTGTCGCAGGGTCCGGTGAATCGAGTACTCGCCACCGTCATATCCGCACGTCGCCGCGGCAGACTGCAGAGCTCGAGCGGTGGCCATTGCGCAGTTCGTGGTCGCTTCGAGGTCGGCACCTTTCGTGGCTTCCCATGCGTCGCGCGGCAGCTTGGCGTTGGAATGCAGCTGACCAAGACAAGCAGCGCGCCCGTCGTCGCTCCCCCAGATGCCAGGTTCTCCGCGGTGGACGTCCAGAGCAAAGCGGCTCTCGCCGTGCCAAGTGACCAGGATAAGCGCGAGTAGCTGACGCTGGGGGATTGGACCGGGGACGGTGCTACCGGCAAGGGCAGCGGTCGCGATATCGAGCTTTCGTGCCGACGCTTGCGCCTTCGTCTCGAGATAGCCATCAAGTGACGCACCGATGGGCCAGTCTGCAATCGTGGCCGCAACGGTCGAGACCGTCACGTCCGGTGGAGGTTTGGCGAATGCGACGGACGTTAATCCGAGGCACGCGATTATGGTTTGTTTAAGCATGGGTCTTCCTTTGCTGTTTCGGATTCAAAACAGGGTGAATGTGGGTGGGTCTTTGGGATTGTCACTTGGACCATGCCTTCGTGGCCGCGTTGACAAACTCTATCTTGGCATCTTGGGGGCTCCGAACGACTGGACCCCGGACCGCTTCTTTCGCGCAAGGTCCCCAGTACTCAATCCACGGGGCAAACGTCTCGTGGTGCTCGTGGTTCACAATGGGGACGCCCAGCTCGCAGCCCCAACACTCGGGCTCTTCGGGGCGAACGCGGGGCAGGTGGAAGCTTACGCCTAACGCGCGAAGGTTTTCCATTGCTCGATAGAAGTCGCTGCCGTCCCTACTCGTGAACACGTCATACTCGCGCACCTGAAAGAACGGCTCGGGGGCTTCCTTTGAAGCGTAGACCTCGACGCGTTGGTACATTGGCGACCAAGCGGCAACGAAGTGCCAATGGTGAGCGCGCTCGATGAAGCGGGTTGCCCATCGGGGGGTGGGCTCGGTCATGTTGCACCCTTTAGGCGCGAGATAACGCCGCGCAGCGCAGCGTTGCTGCGCTCGAGCTCCTCTTGTCGAGAGAGTACCCTGTCGATGCGACTTTGCGCACAGTACGGACAGGCATGGCTGATACCCATCTCACACAGGCGCCATCGTCCACATTCGTAGCAACGGAAGCGCTCAAAGGAGACGATGATGGTGAATTGCTCGGCCATCAGTTGGCTCCTTTCGAAACAGAAACACCGCCCGGTAACTCAACCTCAAAGAACCCAAGCCGACCTTTCACCGGGAACGGCTCGATCGGTTGCGGATCGCGAAGAACCCAGCACCACATACCCTCGGTCGGGACACAGGCGAGCTCGTCTAGGTCTGGCCTACCAGGGATACAGTCGACCAGCTCGACCGTGCACACTGCGACGCCGCGGAGTCCGATCCTGTAGAGCTTTGCGCTGGGATGCGTGGAGAGCTTGGACGACGCGCAGATCAACAGCGGTCCACGGTAGTGTGTTCGACGTGAACGAACCTCGTAAAGCTTGAAGCCGGACGAGATTAGGTGAGCCCACGGCTGCTGGACGGAGAGGGCTCTCATGTCGCCACCCCCTTCGCCGCTTCAAGGGCCGCGTCGACGGCTTCGGGGAGGGTATCGCGTTCCAGGATGTAGACCTTTGGTGAGTCCACCAGGTCTACTTGGAACCTGTACCCGCGGCTGACCTCATATTCCCTAAGTTCAGGGTTCACAGCCCGCCACGCTTCGAGTTTCGCGATCGGATCTTGCGCTTTGATCGCTGCTAGCGTGGAAACCAAGCTGTTGAGCTTGTCGAGTACTCTGTCGTGCAGAGCCCCCGCCAGCGCTTCCGCGACCTTCGGCGCGTGTTTACTTACCACCTCCCAAAACGCCGCGGCGTCAATCGCGGGCTCGCGGAGGTGGTAGTCGACCGCATCCTCGAATAACTCGTCATCGATAGGCTCTTGCGTCGCGATGCCCAGCGGGAGACAAATGCCATAGTGGACGTAGCCCACGTCTTCGTTCCACTCGTCACCCTCGGCGTTCTCGCGATAGATGTCGATGATGTCGTCTGCGGCGTCCTGTGCTTCCTCAGCGTCGTCAGCGCGCGAAAACGCTTCGTAGCCGTCGGTGT
>CAZNZA010000154.1:8120-11795 GCA_964577325.1 uncultured Polyangiaceae bacterium | reverse complement strand
GGCGGCTGCAGCGGAGTGGCTGGCTCCGGTTCCTCCTGGGGCGGCCTCGCCTCCGCCGCCGACGGTTCCTCCTGCGGCCTCGCCTCCGGCGCCGACGACCTTGCCGATAGCTCCTGCGGCCTCGTCTTCGGCGTCGGCTACCGAGTCCGCGGAATCTACCGGCTCTACCGACTCTACCGCCGCGCCCGGCATCCTTCCGGACGGTAAGGTGGTGCTCAACGTTGCCACCGCCGCCGAGCTGACGACTCTGCCGGGCATCGGACACAAGCGCGCGGCTCAGATTGTGGAACTACGCGCGCGGTTGGGTCGCTTCAGAAAGTTATCCGACCTGCTGCGGGTCAAAGGCATCGGCGTAAAAAGTCTGCGCAAGCTGACACCTCGGCTCGTGCTCGACCCGCCGCTGGCCGACGCTACGACGCACTGAGCGCTGTCGGTGTTCGCCAGCCTCAGCGCCGCGTTCTAGGCGGACCCGCAAGGGGTCACGCGTGGTGCAAAGCCGCTGCCCGCAAGCGCTCGATGAGTGGTTGGAGCTCGTCGCGTCGCAGCTTGAACAGAGTTCGGTTGGCCACCAGCACGCTGGTGATGGGCTCGATGACCTCCACTTCTTCGAGATCATTTTGCACCAGCGTCGAGCCGGTCTCCACCAAGTCTACGATGACGTCAGACAATCCGACGAGGGGACCCAGTTCCACTGAACCCTGGATGTAAATGATCTCCGGGTAGATGCCGCGTGCGGCGAAGTGGCGTCGGGCTATGGCTGGATATTTGGTGGCCACTCTAGGTAGTTCCGGAATGGCCACGCCCTTCGGAGCGGCGACGACCATACGGCACTTTCCGATACCCAAGTCCACTGGTTGATAAAGGTCGTAGCCGCGCTCGAGCAGTGTGTCTCTTCCGCTGATGCCTATCTCTGCCGCGCCGTACTCGACGTAAGTGGGGACGTCGTCAGGCTTTAGCAGCAAGAAGCGCACGGAGCCGTCGCGTGAGGTGCGCACCAGCGTGCGGTCGTCTTCGTTCAGGCTTGCGCATTCGATGCCCGCGCGCTCCAAGAGCGGCACCAAAACCTTGCTGATGCGCCCCTTGGGAATGGCAAAAGTGATGGGAGTCACGGCGTCGCCCCCTCCAGCTGGATGCGGCTTATATCCGCGCCTGCCGCACTCAGCTTGTGCTCGATGCGCTCGTACCCTCGATCCAAATGATAGACGCGGCGCACGATGGTTTCTCCTTCTGCTACCAGTCCCGCAATGATGAGCGACGCGCTCGCCCTCAGATCAGTGGCCATGACGCTGGCACCGCCCAACGGGCTGCCTCCTTCGATGATGGCGGTATTGTTGCGGGTTTCTATGCGGGCACCCATGCGTCGCAGTTCGGGAACGTGCATGAAGCGATTCTCGAACACCGTCTCGGTGATGACACTGCGTCCGCGAGCCAGACACATCATGGCCATGAACTGTGCTTGCATGTCCGTGGGAAAACCCGGGTGCGGGGTCGTCGTGACGTTGACCGGGCGAAGAGGTTGGTCCCTGACGATTCGCGCGTGCGGCCCCTCGGGTTCGATGTGCAGCCCCGCCTGCCGCAGTTTTACGACCACCGGTTCGAGGTCGTCGAGAGGTGCGTGCGCAAGCAGCACATTGCCCCCGGTAGCCGCCACCGCGGCCATGAACGTGCCGGCCTCGATGCGATCGGGAATGACCGCGTGATCGAAGGGCGCCAGCTCGTCGCGCCCGCGGATGATGATGGTATGCGTCCCCGCACCCTGGATATCGGCACCCATCTTGCGCAGCACTCGACCCAATTCTTCAATCTCGGGCTCTCGTGCACAGTTGACGAGGGTGGTTTGACCTTTTGCAAGGGCTGCCGCCATCATCAAATTTTCTGTTCCTCCCACCGTGGGCATGTCGAACACGTGTTCGGCGCCCACCAATCTCGGCGCTTCCGCCCGGATGTAACCGTGCTCAACTTCGATTTTCGCCCCCAGCGACTCCAACCCGCGCAGATGCTGATCCACGGGACGGGCCCCGATCGCGCACCCTCCAGGCAGCGACACCTTCGCACGTCCGTAGCGCGCCAGAAGTGGTCCAAGCACCAGCACGCTCGCCCGCATTTGGCGCACGAGTTCGTAGGGAGCCTCTGGGCGAACATTGCCATGTCCCGCGCCGACTCGTACTTCGGGGAAATCCACGTCCACCTGGCGACCAAGGAAGCTCAGTAGAGCGCTCGTCGTGGAGATGTCTCTCAAACGAGGCACGTTGCGTACCCGCGAGGCACCGTCGGAAAGCAGCGTCGCGCACAGGATGGGTAGCGCCGCGTTCTTTGCCCCGCCGACGGTGATCGTGCCATGCAACGGGCGGCCGCCGACTACTCGGATTGCATCCATGGCCGGGGAATACGCTGACGCCTGCGAAGAGGCAAGAACGCTATCTTCCGGCTTGCTGACCTGGCTTTGCTCGCGAGCGAGCGCATCCCTTGGTTTCGGATCTACACTGCGCCGCGTGTGGTCGTGTCGTTGGTGCTTGGGCGGTCGAGCCGTGTGCGGACGAAACAAAACGTCTCGTGTTCGAGACCAACGCGTTGCCCTCGCGCTCGGCTTCAGCACCTGGCTTGCCGGGCTACTAAGTGTCTCCACGCTCGTGTTAGCTCAGCCTGAAGACGAAGTCGGCGACTCGTTTCGATCGCACGTCAGCCTGGAGCGCGAGCAAGCACAGCTGTCTGTAGGAGGCCTCGCACGTCAGCGGGCGCTACGACGTCTTGCTCGTGTGCCTGCTCCCGTGGCGCACGAGGCGGCGCGCGTGCTAGATGTGTGGCTCGAAAGTGAACCAGTGCTCGCTTCGGACGAGCGCTTGGAGGTGGCTCGCACGCTTGCACCACTAGCGGCGGAAAGCGCCGCGCGGCGCCGCTTGGGCGAACTTCTCACGGCTTCTGTTCAGCCGATGGACGCCATGCAGGTCGAACTTTCGATGGCGCGACAAGTGGCCGCACTCGGACTGGCTCGCAGCGGAGACGTAGAGTCGCTTGCGCTCTTGGGTCAATGGCTGAGACGCGAACCGCAACTGGCAACCATCGCTGCCCGAGCTCTCGAAGCTCATCCGCCGCGAGACTTGCGTCCACTACTGAACGCACCGGGAGCCACCACGACTCTCTTGCTACACACGCTGGCAAAGCTGCGCGATCCGCGTGCTCATGCCTTCTTCCGTCGTACGCTCAAACGAGCCACGCCAGATGTACAGGCCGCAGCTGCGCTGGCTTTGGCAAAGCTTGGGGAGCGGGAAACGATTGCCGTGGCCCACCATTGGCTGGAGACGAAGGGTGTGGCTATCGAGTTACTCGCCGCCGCCGCCGAGATCCTCCTGCACTTCGAGGATGTTCGACGCCAGGAAGCGTTCGAGGCGCTCTTGTCGCGCTCCCCGCCCGTCGCGCTGACGCTTGCGGAACGTTACCCCTCGCCAGCCGTGGTCGGTTTGAAAACCCAGCTGACGGCTTACCGGGAAGCGGAGGCGATGACACGCGTCCTGGATGTGTTGGTTTTGGCTGGCGACGGAGGCGTGCAAGCGGTGGCCGACGCCTTCCGCGGTAGCGATACGTTACGCTCACGCGCGGCATTTCTGTTGGCGCATTCGCCACTTCCAATAGCTCATCGCATCCTGCGCGAGGCCACCGCCGAGCCGGCCTTGCGAA
>CAZNZA010000154.1:0-8020 GCA_964577325.1 uncultured Polyangiaceae bacterium | reverse complement strand
CTTCCAATAGCTCATCGCATCCTGCGCGAGGCCACCGCCGAGCCGGCCTTGCGAAGCCACGCGCTTCGCGCGCGGGTTGTGTCACACGCGTACGTGGGGGCGAGCGACGATGAGCTTGTTACGGAACTGGAGCAACGGTTGCTCAGAGGTTCTTCCACCGAGCGAGCCATAGCTCGTTTTGGTTTGTCTGTTGTGGATGAACAATACTCACTGAAGCTGTTGAAGAGTAACGAGCCTACGGACCTAGAGGCAGCGGCGTCGGTTTTCTGGTGGCATGGTGAAGACTATCGCCGGGCGTGTGTGCGCCGACTGGTGCAGTTGAGTGAGCGGCCAATGGCCGCAGCAACACTGGCGCTCAGCCCCGCATTGAGCGCGCCCGGCATTTCCGATGAGCTGCCCGTCTCCTTGCTCGTGGCGTGGATCCACTCCGGCTTGCCGGTCGCGCTGCCGGCCGCTTTTCAATTGGCTTCACGCCCACTCCCCGCATACGAGGCCCTCCTTCACCGCCTCGTCCAATCGCCAGACTACGAGCTTCGCTCGGCTACCTATTTGGGTCTGGGACGCAATGCTGCACCGAAATACACGGGGGTGTTGCTTCGAGCTTTGACGACGGAGCTCAATCCAGAGGTGCGGATGGCCATCGCTGCCGCATTGTGGGTGCGTCCCGAGCGGACAGCCGTCGAGCGTGCCACACGCCATGCGAAGCTGTTCGATCCCGATTCGCGGGTTCGAGCGTGGCTTTCCGAAGGCCCACCAGCTGTCGGAAGCAGCGCAGGCGTGTGGATAGACCTGCCCGGGGTGCCAGCCACGCGCCATATTGCGTTGTCTTCTCCTGCACGCTCGCCTATTGCCATGCAGGTGTCGCTTTCATCGGCCGCAACGCTTCTGGGCGTCGATGATGTGGCCCTGCGCTGGCGAACGACTGATCAACCCGTACCGACTTCCAACTAGTGCCACCGAAATCCAAGGTCCCGTTAGTCTCAGCCAGTGCCGCTGAGGGTGAACAAAGCTTCGAGACGTCGATCTCACAGCTGGCTGACATCGTGGAGAGGCTCGAGAGCGGCGAACTGCCGTTGGAAGACGCACTTGCGCTTTTCGAGCGCGGCATGCAGCTCGTTCAGACGTCGCAGCGCATCCTCGAGCACGCGGAGAGTCGAGTGGAGCAGCTGTTGGGCTTCGACCGCAACGGGCAGCCCGTCACCACTGCTTTGGACGATGAGGGGGAGGACGAGGGGTAATGACTTTAGCACAACCCGTTGTCGCAGAATCGGCGGCGCTGTTGCTCATTGGCAACGAGCTGTTGTCGGGCAAGGTCCAGGAGGCGAATCTGTTGCCGATGGCGCGTACGTTGCGTGCCTTAGGCGTACGGCTCTCGGCGTCCAGTATGGTTTCCGATGAACCAGAAGAAATAGCCGCGGAAGTCAACCGCTTGCGCGCGGGCGTGGACATTCTCTTTACGAGCGGAGGCGTCGGCCCGACCCACGACGATGTGACGTTGGAAGCGGTAGCCTTGGCGTTTGGCGTACCCTGCATCGTCGATCCTACACTCGAGCAGATGTTGAGCCGTCACTATCGAGAGAAGCTGAACGAAGGACACTTGCGAATGGCGCGCGTCCCGCAGGGCGCGCAATTGCTCGAAGAAGGGGGCCCCACCTGGCCCATGGTACGCAAGGAGAACGTCTGGATTTTGCCGGGCATTCCGGAACTGTTTCGGAGCAAGCTGTTGATCGTGCGCAAGCACTTGCGCGGCCGCCGCCGCTTCTACTCGAGCTGGGTTAATCTCCAGCAAGATGAGGGCGAGCTGAAACATCACTTGGACGCGGTGGTGGCGAGTCATCCCGGAGTTGAAGTGGGCTCTTACCCGCGGTGGTTCGATACCCGTTACAAGACACGCGTCACCTTTGACGGGGAAGACGACGGCCTAGTATCGGCAGCATTGACAGCGCTGTTGTCTCTCGTGCCTGAGGAGGCTGTCGTGGAGATTGAGACCAGCAGCGGCTGACAGCAAGCGCGGAGCAAGCGGCGTGTGGCGTTCGGCGCAAAACTGCAGGTCGGAAATCCATGCAGAGGACTAGCCGTATCAAAGTTCATGCCCGATCGTGCGAAGCTTCAGCGTGGCGGAAATGTCCCACACCGATTCCGGTGCGCGCTCTCCCTGTTGGCGCTGTGGTGCACCGCCCTAGGCCTCAGTGGTTGCGGTGCCCGAGCTGCAAAAGCTCCAATTGGCGTAGCGCCTACACCAGACTCGGTAACCCGAGCACAACCGGGTGGCGACTCCGCGGATCCTCACTGGGCCGCCCTGCAACGTCAGCTGAATGAACCGTGGGGGCGTGGGGTGGATCGAGATGATCAGCTGGTTGTCCCGCTCGTGGATGCCCAGAATTGGAAGCGCGTCCGCTTCTGGCTGCTCGATCACTTCACCGGGTTCCGTTACGGAGAGGATTTTCATGCCGTTAACGTGGTCTTCGTTCAGGACATGGAGGAGGGGCGTCCGGCGACCGCTGATAGCTGCCTCAAGCAGGCCGAAAAGTGGGCGCGGCCGCAGCTACAAGCCTTCGACGTGCGAATGGGCCCCATCCGGGCACAGCAGGCGGAGTGGCGAAAGCAAGCTCTGACGGTTAGAACTGCCGAAGCTGTCGTGGACTACGGTTTCGGCCCGGCCCACTTTTCTGCCGCCTGGACGGCATATCCCGCCTACAGCGACGCCTGCCTGGTGTTTGCTTTCGCCGTGCCCTGGAGGGAGCAGCGCGCCTTGGCCGACCAAGTACGAGAGCGCTGGATCAGCGAGGGGGTTGGCCGCATCAAGCCCAAAACCGAGAAACGCCCCTATCGAAAGCGCGACTGACGCTGCGAGCGTGCAGGCTCGCCTGTCAGCGCCCGATTAACGGCTCATTCCTTGCGCAGCACCGTGAAGTGCTTGTCCTTGTGAGCCCTTACCCAGCGCTTGTCTTTCTCATAGCGCTTCAACCTATCCTTGTCCTTCTTGTTGAGCCGATTCGGCGTCAGGATGTAATCCGACTTGTCGCATGCGGGAAAGCGCCGAACCGTGCGGCGGTTGCTCAAGTGAGGTGCATAGGTGGTGAGTGTGCACACTGCAGCATCTTCAGGAATGGTTTGTGCGGCTTCGACGAACCGCGCGTAGTCACGAGCTTGCTTGGCATCGTGCTTGCGGACCAGCGGGTTCCAGCCCCCCCGAAACGACTCGTTCGGCATCAACGCGCCGTACTTGGACCCGATAGCCAACGTCGCCACGCATGCAGCCGCTAGGATTGAGCGTTGAAGGTGGTTGCGTGTGACAAGTGAACGCAGGAATCGACTATTCATCAACCGCTGCAGGCCGTCGGGGAGCCCCATGTACAGAAACGGGATGAGTAAGATCGAGTACTGAAAGTGGACCGTGTACACGTACTTGCGAGATGCCAGCCCGATGAACGCGAAGCCATAGCTATAGAGTAGGAACTTCCTCCCGGCTAACAGCGGCAATCCAAGGACCGGCAGCAGCACTTTCAAGAAGTACAGGAGCTTGTCTGGCTTGAACAACACAGCAAGTGCTGCGATCGGATCGCTTACCGCGGAAAGGATGAGTCCCAATGCGCCGAGCTTATCGTCACGGATCAACTCACCATAGTAGTAGTAGTAGGAGTTCTTGCCCTTTCCGTCCGGCAGCACCAAGTGAGTAATCTGCTTGATGAGTAGAAGATACGCAATGGCTGCTACGACGGTGCCCAACGCCACTCGAGGGCGCCCCATGAGCAGTGCATAAGCAGCGATTACGCAGGCGACGAGAGGCATGTCCTCGCGCACCAGCAGCATCAGGCCCAGAGCAACCCAGTACGACACGAACTTGCCGGCGTCGAGGGCGTATATCATCCACATGGCGAACGGCGTCATCAAGGCCAAGCTGTGGAAGTCGAAGAGATTTACGCCGTGCAGAGCAGGCGCCGCCAGGTACATCAGCACGCACAGACAAGCGAGCCATGGGTTGCACAGCACGCGACGAGCGTGCAGAAAGAGAGGAATGCTGCCGAGCGACAGCCAGACGGACTGAAGCACGAGCAGCGTTTCTGCTCGTGGGTTGATCATGTACAAGGGGCTGAGCAGGATGATGATTGGATCGAAGTGCGCGGAAATGTGAGTATCGCCACGCGTAAACGTGCACCGTAACCAATCACCGTTGGCGGTATTCCAGAAGGTGTTGTCGTAGATACCCAGGTCGTAGCTATGAGTCTGAAAGGCCCAGTGCTCGTAAATCGCTAGGGTGCTAGCTCCCGCGGCGTACACGGTCATCAAGACTGCAACCAGGATCTCTGGTAGCCGTCGGCTTTCCAGTTGCGACCATCGCCGCTGCCCCACGAACGTGCTGTGGGCGAAACTCGTGTAGAACCAGATCCCGGTACCGATCGCTATTGCCATGCATAGGGTTAGCGTCAGGAGCGGGAATTCGTTTTCTAGCTCACCTATTGCCAATGCGCTCAATGCAGGGACAAACGCCAATGGCAGCAGCTTTAGGTTCAGTGCGACGAACTCGTCGGCCGCAGGCCAAGCGTCTGTTCGCTTGCGCCGGCGCAGGGCAAAGATGAGATAACCCGCGACCACACAGAACAGCCCGGCGACACCCCATGCCAGCGCCTCGACCTGATCGTCCACGCGAACATCTAGTTTGATCAGATGCTCCTTGCGGTCGCGCATCTTGAACGTCCGCTCACCGCGTAGCCACGCCCAACCACCGACGCCGGCCATGAAACCAAGCGCCATCGACCAAACGCCCCACCGCGACAAGTGGTGTACGAGCGGTGAGAGGAACCGAAGCGTGGTCCAGTTTTTCGAAGGTGTGTTCGCCTTGTCGGGTGCGTCCGTCATTTTCTTTCAACTATCTCATCCACCCATGTTGCTGCTATCTTGGGGCTGTGACGGGCACCGCTTGCCGCGACTCGTCATCATGGTGACATGAGCGTCCGAAGGCGCAGGGAAACGTGCCAAGCCGTACGGCCGCGGGTGACTGCCGTGGGGCTACTCGAGTCGGAACTAGTAAGTGGCCAGTACGGACTTAGTCAACGTCATTCGCTGCATCGGGCCGCAACGGTAGTGGTGTCGGTGCGGCCTCGCCCTGCTCCCAGGCCGCTCCAAACCAGCCCGTGAGCAGGTACGCGGTAACTGTAGAAGGTGAACGAACGAAAAGCGTACTACGGGATGAAAATGGCGGCACTAAGGGCGCCGCCATACAACGCTAGGCATGCCCACCACAGCACGACTCGGGTGCGAAGCCCATACCTCAAACCCCAGAGGGGAGCCAGCCAAACCAGTGGCGGCAGCACGAGCAGTGCGACCATCCACCGAGGGCGATGGCGGGGCCATAGCGCCAAGACGAGGGCAGCATGAGTGACCGACCAGCTTGCAAAACCCAGGATCAGAGTCACCGCCAGCCCCAAGTCCCAGGCGTTCAATGACCCGTCTCCAGAGGCTCACTCACACCCTGCTCATAGCACACACTTGCGTTCAAATGCCTACGCAGCGGGCCCTGACGGGACGAAGGTTCGATAAGTAAGCGCTCAACGGTCGACGCTTCGCGAGTGGCTCCAGACCAAAAGCAGGAAATCTGCCAGGGGGTCGCCAGTTGGGACTGGGCGTCGAAGCAGTGGGTGTTAGACTCGTCCCTCGTGCCAACTAGCCGTCTTCTGCCGCTGGCAGTACTTCTTGGACTATTCCTTTGTCTGCCTCTGCGCGTGGACCAACTGGCGGCCGAGTCGCGTTCTAGCCGACCCGACACACTTGGCATCGAGCATGTAAAGCCAGGCATGAAAGGCTATGGTTTGACCGTGTTCGAGGGCACGGAGCCGGAGAAGTTTGCGGTCGAGGTGATCGACGTTTTGAGCAACTTCAGGCCGCGTCAGGACCTCATTCTGGTCAAGACGGAGCACCCGCGCCTGGAAGTCGCCAAAGTCGTTGCGGGTATGAGTGGAAGTCCGATCTACATCGACGGCAAGATGATCGGCGCGTACGCCTACGGATGGACGTTTGCAGCGGAACCCGTCGCTGGCGTCACCCCGATCGGCAACATGCTCGATGATATGGCTCGACCATTGCCGCAGTTCGTTCACGGCTGGCCGACGCGCGTGGGGAGCCGTGGGGTTCCCATCGCGTCCGCTCGCGAGACGCCGCGAGACTCATCGCGTGCCGTCCGCTTTGCTGCGGCGTCGGGTCGATACGACCTGCACGCCCATCGCGACCAAATTCGAGACCGGTTGCAGCCGGCCCTGGCGCCCAGCGGCGGCATCACGGCGGTATCCACGCCGTTGTTGCTGGGAGGTATGACTCCGCAAGCCATCGCGCTCGCGTCCGACCTGCTCGGCCCGCTCGGTTTGGAACCCATGGCGGCCGGCGGCGGAACAAATGACGTCGAGCTTGCCCCCGCGCGCTACGAGGATGGCGGGGCCGTCGGCATCCAGCTCATCAGTGGCGACACGACGGCTACCGGGCTCGGCACGGTCACGCGCGTCGAAGGCGACCTGGTATCCGCATTTGGCCATCCCATGATGAGCGCCGGCTACACGGCACTGCCGGCGGCTGTCAGCAAGGTGCTCTGGTTCTTGGCGAGCCAGCAACGCTCCTTCAAAATCGGCGCCCCCGTCAGACCCGTGGGAGCGCTCGTCAACGATCGACAAGCTTCCATCGTTTTGTCTCACTCCGCTCAGGCGCCAGTAATACCGGTTCGTGTTCGCATCAGTGGCTCTCCCGGCGCGCCCTTCACGGATTGGGACTTCCAGGTCGCTCACGAAAAGTTCATGGCGCCGTCGTTCTTGGCGGTCGCGTTGGGAAGTGCGCTGCAGTCGACGGCCTCGGAGCGTCAGGACGTAACCTGGACTGCCACCTCGCGCGTGCGCGTCAAGGGCTACGGGGACGTGACCTTGGAAGACTTCGGCGTGGCGGTCGGAGGCACTCCGGAGGCCAGCGACTTCATCCGCTCGAATCTCGTCGGCGCCGTAGGGTCTGTGCTGAACAATCCTTGGGAAGACGCGTTCGTCGAGTCCGTGCAAGTCGACATGAAGCTGAGCTACTCGCGGGACGTCTATCGGTTGCGAGGCGTCAAGCTATTGGATCCTGAGGTAGACGCGGGTGACGCCGTTCGGATGCGGCTGCAGCTGATGCCGTACGCGGGGCCACTCGTCGAAAAGACGCTCTCGATACCGATTCCTCGGCACATGGCCGGTGAAAAGATCAAGGTTGATATTCGACCAGGTTACACGGTGGAAAAGGAAAAAGCTCCGGCCGAGAGTCTCGGTGAGTTGCTGACGGCAATGAGGGACATCACCTATCCTCCGCGTTCGATCGTCTTGTCGTACGAGGATGGGTCGGGCGTGGGCTATAGAGGCCAGGTGGTCCATCAGCTGCCGCCGGGCGTCGTGGACATGTTGGCGCCCGAGTCCACCAGCATGGCGCCGAGCGTTTTTCGAGCGGCCACGCATGAGGTGTTTGAAACCCCGTACTTCGTTCTCGGTCGTGATTCGGTACGGGTAGCCGTCAAGGAGACGCTCAAGTAGTAGTCTGTCGTGGAGCTCGGCTACAGCCCGCACGCGCGTCTGCGTGCGCAAGACATGCAAGGAGTTGGTGAACGCGTGCGATGGAATTTTCACTGGTATAAGCGGGCGTCTGTCGTTTCGTTGGTTGCGGTCAGTCCCCTGATAGTGTCCGAAGCCGAGGCGGTCGGGACGCGTCGGGTGGCGATTCGCACCGCGGAGGCGTTTTCCGCGGGGGAGCTGTCGGGCGTGGCCGTCGACGCCACCGGCAAATTGCGAGCGGGATATGATCTGGCGGAGGTCCCGGTTGCCGATGCTACCACCGTTTGGGCAGCCCTGGACCTGGGTGGCGGCAAGACCCTCCTAGCCACGGGCAACGAGGGCAGACTCATCGAGTATTCGGCGGGGGCAACGCGCGTGGTTGGCGAAAGCGAGGCGCTGGTGCTGACTTCCTTGGTGAGCGCTTGGGCAAAGCGAGTGCTGGTCAGTGCGCTTCCGGGGGGCAA
>CAZNZA010000153.1:2549-11815 GCA_964577325.1 uncultured Polyangiaceae bacterium | reverse complement strand
TGTCATCGCGCAAGAAGTAATCACCGCCGGAGCCGAACGTGACGACACGGCCCGCGCCGCGGCTGGCTTGGGCCAGACATACCGCGTCTCCAGCCGGAACGATGGCCACATCATCGGAGGTTTGATTGACGAAAGCATTGCCCTTGGCATTCGCGTAGTCGTCGAAGGAGTCGTAGCGATCCAGGTGATCTTCCGAAACGTTGAGCAAGAGACTGACTTTGGGTTTGATGCTCGGCGAGCGCTCGAGCTGAAAGCTCGATACTTCGACGACCAATACGTCCCAACTCCGGCCCGCAGCGTCGCTCACCGGCGTCCCCAAGTTGCCACCGCAGAACACGTTTTGCCCCGCTTGCTGCAGCATCTTGGCCAGCAACGTCGTCGTCGTGCTCTTGCCGTTCGTGCCTCCGACGGTAACGACGGTGCCCTCGACGAAGCGTAGCCCAAACTCGAGCTCACTGATAACCTCGACCCCTCTCCCTTGCAGGTCGTTCAGCAGCGGCAGCGGAGGCACGCCGGGCGAGACGACGCACGTCGTGACAGACGCCCAGTCGACGCCGGCGTGCCCACCGAGTTCGAGCTCGACTCCGCTTGCTTCCAGACGTTCGAGCTCCTCACCCCCGAAAGCAGAGCGCGCTCGGGAGTCGGTAGCCAGAACCCGTGCTCCTGCCTGACGCGCCACTGTCGCGGCCGACAGCCCACTGCGCCCGAGCCCGACCACGGCAATCGTTTGTCCTACCAGAGATGAAGAAGAGGCCGACATCGTTGCAATACACGCCCGTCACACCAGCAAAGCGGTCGACGTAGGCATGCTCGCGTATGGCCCGAGCGTCGCGAAAAGTCCAAGTTATCTGAGTTTCATCGAGGACAGAGCGACGAGCGCCAGCAGGATGCTGATGATCCAGAAACGCACGATGATGCGGGGCTCGGGCCACCCCTTCTTCTCGAAGTGGTGATGAATGGGCGCCATGAGAAAAATGCGGCGACCAAAGGTCTTGTACCAAGCCACTTGGGTTATCACGCTCACGCTCTCGACGACGAAAATGCCACCGATCAGAATGCTCAAGAGCTCGGTTTTCGTCAGCACGGCCAGCATGCCCAAACCTCCGCCCAGGGCCAAAGAGCCGACGTCGCCCATGAACACCTGAGCGGGATAGGTGTTGTACCAAAGGAAGCCGATACCGGCACCGACGACGGCCGCGCCAAACACGGCCAGCTCGCTCATCTCCGGAGTGCCAGGAATGTCCAGGTAGTGGGCAAGCTGCTGACCGAACAAGACCGTTCCGGCGACATAGGCCCAGATCAGGTACGTGCCCGCGTTGATCATGACCGGACCAATGGCGAGGCCATCCAGACCATCGGTCAAGTTGACACCGTTGCTCATCGCCACGACCACGAAGACGGCGAAACTGATGTACAGCCAGCCGGGAAGTTCGATCGGCACCTTCGAGAAGGCGAGGAAGGGCACGCTCAATCGATACTTGATGTCCGTCCAATCAGGCGTCGACAGCGCGTCGTCGGTAAACACGTAAATGAGGGCTAGACTCGCGATCAGCGTTTGCCCCAAGAGCTTGTAGCGTCCCGGCAGCCCGCGAGTGTTGCGCGCCGTGATCTTCAGGCGATCGTCGACGTAGCCGATCAAACCGTAACCAGCGGTGACCGCGGCGGTAGCCACCACGAAGGTGTTGCGCACGTCGGCCCACAACATCGTGGGCACGAGCACACTCAGCAGGATGAGCGCTCCACCCATCGTGGGAGTGCCGGCTTTGATGTGATGAGAGGCGGGTCCGTCCTTGCGCACGACCTGGCCTATCTGCTTGCGTTGCAGCTCACGGATGAACCACGGTGCCAAGAAGAAGCACAGCAGCATGGCCGTGATGGTGGCCATGATGAGGCGGAACGGAACGTAGCGCAGAACGTTCAGCGCGCGAGCCCAACCGAACTCTTTGCTCAGCGGGTAGAGCAGCTCGTAGATCACGGCTGGGTGGCCTTTGTTGACATGAGATCGGCTATCACTCGTTCGGTGCGGACTCCACGCGACCCCTTTATCAGCACTACGTCTTTGGGGCCAAGCCGCGATCGCAGTTCGGCGGCGACAGGGCCAGGGTCCGCAGCAGCGATGACCAACCCGCCTGCCGCACGGCCTTCCTCGACGACAGCCAAGGCGGCGGCCATCTGCGGCCCAATCAAGCACAGCGTGCACCACGCCATCGCGCTCAAACGCTGACCAAGTTCAGCGTGGGCCGAGGGCGACAGGTCGCCCAACTCGCGCATCTCACCAAGCACCAAATGAAGCTTGCCCCCGCGCACCGCGCACACCTCGGCCGCCGTCTGTAGCGCGGCATGCATGCTGGGGGGATTGGCGTTGTAGCTGTCGTCGATGATGAGCGTGCCATCCGGCAGTTCGACCACTTGGGCACGTCCCTCTGGCTGCAGCTCAGCCCGCGCGAGCGCACGCTGAACCTGCGCCGCCGACACTGCCTGGCTGCCAATCCCTTCAGCCGCCAGCCATGCAGCCATCAGGGCGTAGGCTGCCGGTTGTCCGACCATAGGCAGGCCGAGCTCGACGGTTTCACGGCATGCGTCGCCTTGCTCATGAGTGAGCGATGCGGGCGACCGCTTCCTCGACAGACGCAGGCGTGTCTGCCATGGGCCGAGCGTCACACGCTCCGTGGCCTGCAGGTCGAGCCCGGCGCCGAAGCCGTAAGTCCACACTTCCACTCCCCGGCGTTGCCGTTGGGCCTGGCGCGCCTGCCGCAGCGCCCGCTCATCGTCGCCATTGACGATGAGCAGCGACGAATTCTGCGAAAAAATGGCGCCTTCTTCGTTCTCGACGCCGTTCAAGTCCCCAAGCCCCTCGGTGTGCTCGAGCGCGATCAAAGTCAGCACGGCTACGTCGGGTTGGACAACCTCTGCCAGCTGTCCCACCTCACCCACTCGATTGGTCCCGACCTCGACGACTGCCAAGGTGTGCCCCTCACGCAGTCCCAAAAGCACCATGGGCACACCGATGCGATTGTTCAAGTTCCCGCTCGTCGAGTGCACCGCGTCACCGTACACCTGATGCAGCACAGCGCTCGTCATCGACCGCGTCGTGGTCTTGCCGGCAGCACCCGCGATAGCTACTACCCTGCCCCCCCATCGCTTTCGGTGAAACGCCGCCAGCTGACCCAATGCGGTCAGGGTGTCCGGCACTAGTATCTGCGCGACGTCACTTTCGATGACGCGTTCGACGAGGGCAAGTCCCGCCCCGGCGCGTGCGGCATCGTTGATGAAAGCGTGCCCGTCGAAGTGTTCCCCGCGTAAGGCGACGAAGATGGCGTTTTTGGACACAGCGCGAGTGTCCGTCGTCACGCCCGAGTATGGCCCTAAGTTGACACCTCGCCCCGCAGCCGTGGTTGCCGTAGCGCCGTCGCGGAGCGATAGGCTTCCGCCCGTCGCTACCAACACTTCGTCCAAAGTGAACGCAGCATCGTTGGTCGGTATGGGGGTTGCCACTGCAGCCTATGCCTCTCCGCTCACGGCAAGTCCCTCTCTACGATCGGAAAGCGCTGCTCGAGCCACGGCTCGGTCGTCGAAGTCGTGTCTCACGGTCCCGAAGATTTGATACGACTCGTGCCCTTTACCGGCTACCAGCACCCAATCTCGGGGCTCTGCCTGGCGAACGGCGTGCTCAATTGCCGCGCGTCGGTCGAGCATGACACTCACCCGCGCGGCGCCATCCCTCGTGCCCTCCAGCACCTGGTCGGCGATGGCTTGTGGAGCTTCCGTTCTAGGATTGTCGTTGGTGATGATCAAACGATCGGCCAAGCGAGCCGCGACCGCCCCCATTCGAGGTCGCTTGCCTCGGTCGCGATCACCCCCGCACCCAAAGACACACCACAGCCGCCCCGAGCACAGGCTGCGACACGCGCGCAAGGCTCGCTCGAGAGCATCGGGCGTATGGGCGTAATCCACCACGACGGCTATGTCGTCTCCGGAAGCGTCGCAACGCTCGAAACGTCCGGGAGCCGCCGTGACGTGCGGAACCACCACCTGGCACTGCTCCAGGCTCACCCCCCGCGCCAACAACATACCCAAGACCACGAGCCAGTTGCTCACGTTGTGCTCGCCAACCAGAGCCGTCGAGAAGCCATAACTGGTCCCCGCGTAGTTGACCTCGAAGCGCGTGCCATGCTCGTGGGCCGTCACCGACGACAAGCGTAAGTCCGCCGCCGCGCTCGAGCCAACGCGCAGTAGGCGTGGATGGCCTTGGACATCCAAGCGCTGCGCCAATGTCGCAATCGCGGCGTCATCGATATTCAGCACGGCCACTTCCGTGCGCCCCTCTTCGAACAACGTTGCCTTGACGCGCGCGTACTCTTCCAAGGTGCCGTGATAGTCCAGGTGGTCCTGACTCAGGTTACAGTAACCTGCAGCAGCGAAGTGAATACCGTTCACCCGATGCTGGCTCAAAGCATGGCTCGATACTTCCATGACCATGTCCGAGGCTCCGGCATCTCGAGCCCGCGCCACGCATTCGGCCACGACATCAGCCTCAGGAGTGGTCAGCCCAAAGTCTTCGCTAATGCCCGCGAACTCGAACCCTAGCGTACCCAAAGAAGCGGTAGGACGTCCCACCAGACTCGAGCTCTGACGAAAGAGTATCGCACTCGTGGTCTTGCCGTTGGTGCCCGTTATCCCGCTTACTGCCACTTGCTCGCTAGGATTGCCCAGCGCCGCATGAGCCAGCGGTCCCAGGGCACGAGCGACGTCACTGACCACCAGAAGCGGTGTCGCGGCCAGCTCTTGCTGCACGCGGGAGGCGTCCTGCTCACTGACCAACACAGCCGCTGCTCCGCGCTGCAAGGCTTGCTCGATGAAGTGCCGGCCATCCTGGCGCTGTCCAGCGCGAGCCGCAAACAATGAACCTACGCGAACACGCCTCGAGTCCGAAGTGACGTGACAGCAGCGGACTTGTTCAGCACCGATGACTCGTGCGTTGAAAGCCTGAGCAGCAAGCGCGAGCTCGGCTAGTGATAGTGCGGTCAGCGACGGTTTGGTCAGCGACGGGGGGGAGGGCGACGGGTCCATGCTACGAGGCCGGCTCGAATTCTAAAGTCACCGTACCGCCCTCCACCGCCGCTTGCCCAGGAGCGGGTGTCTGCCGAGCCACGAGTCCCGAGCCGACGACGCGCGGCGTCAAGCCGAGCTCGACAGAACGCGTGACGGCCTGGCGTACGGGCCACCCCGTCATGTCGGGAACGCGCACCTCCCCCTGTTTCACCGGTCCGTTGGCGTGCGTCTCCTGCACGGCCGGCGCTTTCCCCTGCGCTTGCCTCAACAGCGCATAGGTCGCGTTGGCGGGATCCGCCGTCGTCGCGAGCTTGCGCACATCGACGCGCTCGGTGCCACTCGGCGTCATGCCCTTGTACTTCAGAGCCATCTCGGCAACACGCCTGAATATGGGTGCTGCTACTTCACCGCCGGCGTGAGTGACCATGGGTTCGTCGATCGTCACGGCGATGGCCACCACCGGATCTTTTGCAGGCACGAAGCCAACGAATGACGCGATATAGCGATCGAGCGAGTACTGCCCCGTCACAGCATCAGCCTTCTGGGCAGTGGCCGTTTTGCCGGCGACCTGAAATCCGTCGATACTTGCCGCGGTGCCCGTGCCTGTATCCTCGGTGACTGCGACCATCATTTCGCCGACAGCCCGTGCCACGGCCCGGGGCACGGCCCGCCGCCGTACCCGAGGCACGGCTTCGCGGATCACTTGACCATTGGAGGAGACGACTCGCTTGATGAGGATCGGCTCCATCAGCGTGCCACCGTTCGCGATGGCCGCGGTGGCCATCGCGAGCTGCAGGTTACTCACGCTGATACCTTGTCCGAAAGAAGCCGCGGCGATTTCCACCTGTACCCATGGGCGATCGCGCGGGCGTAAGACGCCGGATGTTTCACCCGGGACGTTCAGCCCCGACTCCTGCCCGAAACCGAAACGCAGAAAGCCCTCGTACAGCGCTTGCGGCCCGAGGCTGAGCCCGATCTTTGCCGAGCAGATGTTCGACGACTGGGCAAGCACCTGCGACACGGTCAGCCATTCGCTCGGGTGCGTGTCGCGGATGACGATGTTGTCTACCGCCATCTTGCCGTCTTCGCAGTAGATCTTCTCGGTGGGCGTTATCACCTTACCGGCTAACCCCGCGGCTACCGTGAAAATCTTCATGGTCGACCCAGGTTCGAAGCGATCAGCGACCGCGCGATTGCGGCGCTCCCCAGGATCACTTTCGGTGTAGTCGTTGGGGTTGAAGCCGGGCCAGCTCGCCATCGCCAAGAGCTCCCCCGTTTTCGGATCGACCACGACGACGGAGCCCGATGCCGCCTCGTAGGTTCGAGCCGCCAAAGCCAGCTCTCGTTCTGCCGTGTACTGTATGCCCTGATCAATGGTCAGCTCCAGGTCGTGACCAGCAAACACCCGGTCATCCTGTATGCCCTCGCTGAACAGCAAGCGCCCATTGCGATCCCTGAGACCTGTCAAGCGCTCACGCTGGCCCTTGAGCTCCTCGTTCAGGCTGTACTCGATGCCGTCTTTGCCCTCGCCGTCCGGAGCCACGAATCCGAGTAGCGGTCCTGCCAGCTCGCGACGCGGGTAGTAGCGCCGCCCCTCGCCTTCTACGATCAAGCCGCGGATCCGTTCATCATGCTCAGTGGACGCACCGAGCTGCCGTATCGCTTCGGCTTCCTCGCGCGTGATTCGGCGCTTGAGCCAAGTGAAGCGCCGTTTGCGGAGAATCTTTTGCTCCACGGTGCCCACGTCGAGAGACAACGCCGTAGCGATGCGTTGGGCGGCGCGCCGCGCCACCGCGGGTTGCTCCTGCGGACTCACCCCGCGCAATAGCTCGTAGGCGTCCATACTGACGCTCGGCACGTCGATGCTCACGGCCAGGGCACTGCCATTACGGTCGGAGATGGTGCCGCGCTTGGGAACGACATGAAGCCTCCGCTCCCGCTGTTTCTGCGCCAGGTCGCGCCACTCGCTGCCATCCACGACCATAAGCCGAAAGCCAGCGGCGACCACTACCCCTAACCCCAGACACAACACCCCGCACAGTATGCCCATGCGCATGCGGATGAAGCGGCCCTCAGAGGTACGAATTCGGTTCATGGCGACCTGAAGCGGATGTTATCGGTGCAACACTCCTACCGGGGGAGCGACATCAGCGCTGGGCAACACCGCCCAGAGCGTCTTCTTCAGCCTCTTCTACAGTAGGCATGACTCCACCGGAAAATATTCGGTCTTTCGTCGGCTCCCCCATCCCCAACAGATTGCGCGCCACGAAGTCCACGCGCTCAGGCGTTTTGTGACTCGCGACCTCCAACTGCAACACGCGACGCACTTCGCGCAAGCGTCCGATGTGCGCGTGTTCCCGCCCCAGGTCGTAACCTAGGTCGACAGCCTTCACACGAATGGCAAGGTGCACGGTGAAAGCGGCAGCGCTCGCCAGCACGGCCAGCGTCCACAGCACCAGGAACGGTCGCTTGACTTGATTCACCGCAACTCCCACGGGTCCACGCCTTCGGGCAGGACGGGGGGCACTTGCATGAGTGCGGTGCGCGTGGCTACGCGCAACTTGGCGCTCCGCGAGCGTGGGTTGCTCTGCAATTCCGCTTCAGAAGGGGAAACGGGTTTACTCGAAGCTCGCTTCCACAGCGCCCGTTCCTGGAGCCCACGCTTCACGATACGATCCTCCAAAGAATGAAAGCTGATGAGCGCAGCGATGCCTGCGGGCCGCACGATCTCGTGCAAGCTACCCATCAAACTCGCCAGCTCCTCGAGTTCGCTGTTCACGGCAATACGCAGGGCTTGAAACGTGCGCGTCGCCGGATCGATGTTGTTTACCCTCTGCGGTCCAACGGCGCGAATGATCGAACGCCGTAGGTCGAGCGTCGTGACCAGCTTGTCGGCGTCGAAGTCCTGCTTGATGCACGCGGCGATGCGTCTCGATCGCCGCTCGTCTCCCAATTGAAAGATCAAATCCGCAAGTTCGGTCTGATCCAAGCGTGCTATTAGCTGTAACGCCGTCTCACCGCACGTGGGGTCCATGCGCATGTCGATCGGGCCCTCCATGCGGAAGCTCAAGCCGCGTTCTGCTTGGTCGAGTTGCGGCGAACTCACCCCCAGGTCCGCTATCAACCCATCGACTTGGGAAAGGCCCTGACTGGCAAGCCAGTGACGCAACTGACTGAACGGAGTGTGTACGACGGTAGCTCGTTCACCGAAACGCAACAACCGCTTGCGGGTTGCGGCCACCGCCTTGGGGTCGCGGTCGAAGGCCACGACACTGACTCCGGGTAGAGCTTGGAGGAGCGCCTCGCTGTGCCCGCCGTAGCCGGCCGTCGCATCCACCACGAGCCCGCTCTGGAGGGGCGAAAGGGCAGCCACCACTTCGTCCCGCAAAACGGTGACGTGGGGATTGGGTTTGTGTGCTTCCGTCATGACCAACGCTGCCGCCATCATTGTTTATACCGCTCCTGTACGTTGCGCTTGAACTCCTCGTACTCCTCGGGCGACTGGCTCAGGTACCTCTCCCAGCCTGCCTTCGACCAAAGCTCGATTTTGGTCAGAGATCCCACCCACAAAACCTCGCGTTCGAGGCCCACCGCGGAGCGCAGCTCCTGCGGCACCAAGACACGACCGGTCTTGTCCAAATCCACGTCCACGGCGCGCGAGACGTACATGCGGCGGTAGCGCAGCGTGTCGGGATCCAGGCCGCGGTTGCGAACCAGCTCCTCCTCGACTTCCTGCTCCCACTCCGCAATCGGATAGACGTCGAGACAGGCGTCGAACAGGGAGGGCGTCATGACCAAGCGGCTCGTCCCCCGCGCCTCGAGCTGCTCGCGAAACCGCGCCGGGAAGCTGATGCGACCCTTTTGGTCGATCGTGTGATGGCAGTGGCCGCGAAACATGAGGCATTGGGTCTATCCGGGATTTGCTCCCACTATTTCCCACCGAGCTTCGCGAAGGTACGGTTCTGGCGTCGCGCTGTCAACAACCCTGCATAAGAATATTTCTGAATATTATTCAGCAGTTATCTTCGCCAAACGCGACACCGTGACGCCTGTTCAGGTGAGCAAAAGGCACCACCCTCACCCCACTTGTAGCTGGCCGGAGCGGCTGCTCCCGAACCGTTTTCAGCAAAATACCGTCGCCTGGCGGCGGTTCTTGGTGGGAGACAGTCCCATTTTTGGGAACCAACGAGCAGCAACGACGGACCAGCCCCGGC
>CAZNZA010000153.1:0-2449 GCA_964577325.1 uncultured Polyangiaceae bacterium | reverse complement strand
GGGGAGACGGCGTCCGAACGCCTGCCGGGGCGTCAGCTCCCCGAAAGCAGCGCGCCGAGCCGGGCTAGGGCGACGACGGCAGCCAACTCGGTGCGCAGCACGAGGTCGCCCAACGACGCCGGCTCGGCGCCGTGAGCGCGCAGCTGGCGCACCTCACCGTCGTCCAAGCCCCCTTCCGGCCCCACGTAGAGCACGGCTTCGCGCGGCCGGGGATGGACGGCCCCAAACGCAGCTTCGAGGGTCGGCGCTTGGCTTTGCGGTTGAAGCACCAGGCCGAAGCTCGAGCCGTAGCGTTCGTATACCTTTTGCCATTCTATGGCGACGAGTAGCTCCGGCACGTTACTGCGACCGCACTGCCGGGCGGCTTCGACGGCCACGCGCATGAGTCGCTCCGTCTTCGTCTCCGCCGTCGTCAGCTTGCGAACCACGCTGCGGTGAGACGTGACGAAACACACACTCGCCGCTCCGAGCGCTACGGCGTCGCGCAGTACTCGCTCGGGCTTATCGCCCTTGCCCAAGCCCTGCACCAAGTGCAGACCTGGCGTGCCGCACTTGGTGCCGAGGTAGGGTTGCTCCACCTCGCACAGGACCACACGTCCCTGCATGGCTTTGATCGACGCCCGGGCATGCGTGCCGCGCTCAGGATCGAACAGCTCCAAAGGGTCCCCGACGTGCAAGCGGTGCACGCGACTGACGTAGTGGCTCGCTTCGGGCGACAAGCTATGAACGCCATCGCTCAGCCCACTCGTGGCAACGCGTAACAGTGCCCTTTCTCGCGCGCTCGTCGGCTCCGACATGGATATCAAGCGACCGCGGGAGGCATCGACCGTAGCCCAGCATAGTAGCGGCGTCGGGCGCGTACGCTTTGAATCTGGTGTCGACGCTCGACCGGATCGGCGGGCACCGGTTGCCCCGCGTCCAAAACCAAGCAGCTCAACCTCCCGCCGTACACGCAAGCCGTGTCCAAGCCCGTGGCGCGCGGCTGCACCTGGAGCGAAAGCCGGGAGTTGTGACCGAACACGATGTGGGGGCCCGTTTGATAGTGAACCGCCCACGGCTGCCCCGACGCCCGATCGCTCGGGACCCCGTTATCGCTCAAGGTGCGGATGTGAGTGAGCGTCCACGGGTCTTGCTGGTCGAAGGGTACTTGAGGATGGACGCCCGCATGCACCACGCGCACTCCGTGTTCCCCGACATCCAAGTGCCGAGGCAGAGCGGCTATCAGCTCCCAATCCTCGTCGTCGAGCTGATGCGACAAGCGATAGTGCGCAGGGCCCAAGCGTGGGCCGCGACGGCCTTGAGTTCTTGCCCGGCGAACGGCGAGTAAACGCTCCTCGTGGTTACCCATCACGCCGCGCGCTCGCGTCCTGCGAAAGATCTTCAGCACGCCCAGGCTGTCCGGGCCGCGCGCGATCAGATCGCCCACGAAGACCAGCCGGTCCGTCTCGGTGAACTGGATGTGTTCCAGCAGCTGCTCCAGCTCGGCCGCGCAGCCATGAACGTCGCCGATGAAAACTGTGCGAGCCACCTCTCAAGGTTACTTCCCTGCACTGGCGTGTCAAAACCCTCCGTCGCCTCCCCCCCAAGAGCCGCGCCGGCCCAGGCCCACCGGCGCATGTAGCCGGCGGCACCGACCCACGAACCGGGGGCCCACGCTCTCTACAGCCGGACTGGAACAACTCGCTTGCGAGAGGGCGGGTGGAAATGGTAGCGGTGCCCTCCATACCAAGAGGTTAGCCCCCATGCTCATGCCCAAGACCCTTACTCTGGCCTCCGTTGTTCTGGCCGCCGTCGGCCTCGTTACTCTCGGCGGCTGCTCCAACAACGAAATCAGCTACGAACCCAAGCCCGCTTACACCGGTGAGAAGGCCAACCTACCGCCCGTAGGTCAGGTCCCGCAAAAGCCCGTCAAGCAGGGCGAGGCGTATACGGTATGGGGCGCTGGTTACCACCTGCGCAGTCGCGTCTACACGCGCGACATCAATGGTAAAGACATCCAGTTGACGGGCTACATCGTCAAGACCAACCTGCCCGACGCGCCGGCGTGTGCCGTGCACGAAACGGGTAAAGGGGATCCGGAAGGCTGTGAGCCCCCGATCCCGACGTTCTGGTTGGGAGACACGCCCGATGCCCCCTTGGATGAGACGATCCGTGTCATGGGTTGGGCCTCCAACTTCGCGCAGATCTACGACGCCATCAAAGAGTACAAGAAGCAGGAGCGGTCGCGAAAAGACGACCACGAGCCGCTGAGCGATGCGTTCTGGGGCGTGAACATCCCCAACCCCCTACCCGTCAAGGGCGCCAAGGTGACGGTCAAGGGCAACTACGCTACCACCTTCACCAAGGCAACGACGGGCGTCGTCTCGGATCCGCTGATGGGCGTGATGACGTACGAGTCGATGGAGTACCAAGAGAAGCCGAGCGAAGTTGCCACGCTTCCGGGAATGCG
>CAZNZA010000152.1:0-12051 GCA_964577325.1 uncultured Polyangiaceae bacterium | reverse complement strand
CTTCCTATAGTACGAGAGGACCTAGGTGGACGTACCTCTGGTGTTCCGGTTGTCAAGCCGTTGGCATAGCCGGGTAGCCATGTACGGAATGGATAACCGCTGAAAGCATATAAGCGGGAAGCCGGCCTCAAGATGAAGTTTCCCTGACTTCGGTCACTAAAGACCCCTTGTAGACTACGAGGTTGATAGGCTGGGTGTGGAAGCGCTGCAAGGCGCGGAGCTAACCAGTACTAATTGGTCGTGCGGCTTATTCGTACTCGCTAAGGCAAATATTGAGACTCACGCCCAGAATCGGGCGATTCGGAACACGGAAACGTGTTCGCGATCTGGAGAGCTCGCGCTTGGTGACAAGGGCGAGACAGCTTGGCCAGATACCGCTAGACGAGCTTCGGCTCGAACAGACGCTCAAAACTTTCCGGTGGCTTTGTCGAGGAGGCCCCACCCGATCCCATCCCGAACTCGGAAGTTAAGCTCCTCAGAGCCGATGGTACTGCAAGGGGAATCCTTGTGGGAGAGTAGGACGCCGCCGGGCTAATTCATGAAAGGGCACCCAGATATCTGGGTGCCCTTTTTCTATTTTGTTCAACTTCGTTCAAGGCCTTGTTGGCTTGGCTGGTTAGCCCCGGGCACGAGGCGACGCTGCGTTCGGCTGCCTTGCCCCGCGAGGTGCTGCTGCCTTCAGCCAAGTTGGCTTGGGCTAGCATATCGCGCGGCGTCGGGTTTTTCGCCAACTTACTCCAAGGCCCGTCAGCGGACGAGAGCCGGGTGCATCGGGGCGCCCCTTGGTGCGCCGCGAGGCAAAGCGAAGCCGTGGCCAATCGCACGAAACTCCTTTGGCAGGTGGGAGGTTCGCTGTAGATCCCATGCCCTGCATGACTCGGCGTGGTTGGATCTTGCTCACGAGTGCGCTGCTGGCGTGCGTCGGTGCGTGGTTCGGCTCCGTGCAACTCGTGCGTTGGTATGCCCTCGAGCGATTGAGGGAGCGTTCGATAGTCGCGGATATCGGGGCGGTGCGACCGGGTTTCGGACGGTTGGTGCTCGTTGATGTGACCTGGACGCATGATAGCGGCCGGGCGCGGGGGCGCTTCTCCGAAGTTCGGGTGGATGTGGGCTTCGGCGGTGTTCGACGCCTCGGGGTCAGCGGTGGGGAGGTTCACCTCAATGGCAGCGTGCAGCAGGTGCGCGAAGCATGGGGAGGCAAGTCGAAGGGGAATAGCGTTCAGCCGGCGCGGCGCGAGCGACGCTCTTTTTACGTCGAGGGCTTGGATGTCCAGTGGCAGGGTGTTTTTTCTGACGAGTCTTCCGTATCTGAAGTTGCGGTGCGAAGGCTTTTTGCCCGGCGGGAGGAGGGGTTCATCGAGCTGCGCTTCGACCACGCCGTAGCTCGCGCCCGTGGTCTGGAGGGCGAGCTGTCCCACGTCGTTGCCAAGGCAGACGCTGACGACTTTGGACTGTTGGGATTGCAAGTAGGAAGCGCTCGCGCCGTGATTGACATCGACGCGGTGCGCGCGCACTTGGCGGAACGCCCGCCCGGCGCAGATCCTATGGCGCGACCACGCGCAGCTGCACCGAGCGCTGACGTCGACGAGCCGTCGCGTGCGGCGCCAGCGGCACTAGGGTGGATTTCCCTCAATCCCGGCCGCGGCCAGCGAGTCAGAGAGACGCTTCAACGACTGGCTGGGGTCGTGCGGCGGCGCTTGCCTCCGCAAGGCGCCTTGGAGGTCTCTCAGGTGGCGGTGACCGTGAAGCATGGGGCGCAGTCGTTGACAATAGGACCTGGTCGAGTCTCTGGGGCGCAGCGCGCGGGCAATCTGGGGCTCAGCTTCACGTCGGGTTTGGCCGACGAGGCTCGACCTTTCGAAGCCGACGCCGAGATCCCCCTCGCTGGCGGACCCGTCGTATTCCGGCTGCGTGCAGGCCCGGTGTCCCTAGCTGCGCTTGGTATTCGCGCGGGCGACTTCGGGCTGCAGGAGGTGGAGCAATCTTCTCTGACCGTCGACTCGGTCATCACGCTCGGTGAAGACGGGATCCGTGCGGACTTTTCAAGTTCCGGCGCGCTGGAGCGGATAGCGATTCAACACGAACGCCTCGCGCCGCACGCGTTGACGGGCATCGATCTGGGTTGGGACGCCAAGGGTTTCGCCCACTTGGACGGCTCGCATTTGCATGTGGAGCCGAGCGGCGTGCGGCTCGGTCGCGTGAATGGCGAGGCAAGCTTGGATCTTCTGCGCGAGGAAAAGCGTATGGCGGTTGAAGCGGATTTTCGCATCGAGTCGGAATCGTGTGCTGACATGTTGGCGGCACTACCCAACGGGGCAGTGCCCTTGTTGGCAGGCAGCCGCATGAGCGGCGACTTCTCCTGGGTAGGCGCTGTGAAGCTGGATACCGATGACCTCGCCAACGTCGAGGCGACGTGGAAGATGCGCAATCGGTGCCGCTTCACGAGCTATCCCGATGAGGCGGACCCCCGCCAATTCCGTACCCAATTCTCTCTCAACGTGCCCGGCTCAGACGGGGAGCCGATGGGCCTGACTACCGGTCCTGGGTCGCGGCACTGGACTCCCATCCAAGAGATATCTCCGTTCCTGGAAGTGGCGGTCTTGACAACCGAAGATGGGCGTTTTTGGAATCACCGGGGGTTTGATTCCAGCGCCATCGCGGGCGCAATTCGCCGTAATTTATCTCGAGGTGAGTTCTCGCGCGGTGCGAGCACCATCAGCATGCAGTTGGCCAAAAACCTCTACTTGGAGCGCGACAAGTACGTCGCCCGTAAGGTTCAGGAAGCACTGCTGACGATGCTGCTCGAGCAGGAGCTGCCAAAACCCCAGATCCTCGAGCTCTACTTCAACGTGATCGAGTACGGACCGGGTGTGTATGGAATCCGGCAGGCGGCGAAGCACTACTTCAACTCGACCCCCGGTGAGCTGTCCCTGGCCCAGTGCTTTTTTCTGGCGTCCATTCTTCCGAAACCCAAAGCCGCCCACTTCGATGAAACCGGCAATCTTTCCGAGAGCCGAACACGGCTCGTGCGAACCCTGATGAAGACGGCTCAGCGCCGGGGCCGAATCAGCGCCGAAGACCTGGAGCGCGGGCTGGCGGAAGTTCTGCGCTTCGGGTTGCCTCACTTGGAAAGCAATCCCTACCGCAACCCGGACGGTTCGGCGGTCAGCGAGCCTTTTTTTCCAGGCGGTGGCGCGGATCTCGTCGACCCACTGCCCTGACGATCTACTTCTGACCTTGGGCTCGAAGCTCGCGAAAGAATGCCTGCAAGCGTTGGCGGCAATCGTCCGCGAGCACGCCTTGGCGGACAACGAAGCGATGGTTGAGGCGGGCATCCGACGCCAGGGAGTACAGCGAATGGATTGCGCCCGCCTTGGGATCGAGTGCTCCGTAGACGACGCGCGCAATACGCGCGTTCACCAGGGCGCCGGCACACATCGGACAAGGCTCCAGTGTCACGTACAGAACGGCGTCGTGCAGCCGCCAATGCCCGCGTTCGCGAGCTGCGGCTCGCAGAGCGAGAACTTCCGCGTGAGCCGTAGGATCTGAATCCACTTCGCGCCGGTTTTCCGCTCCAGCCAGAACCAATCCATCGAGGCGAACGACGACCGCTCCTATCGGCACATCGCCGTGGGCGGCTGCGGCGTCGGCGTGTTGTAGCGCGTGCAGCATCCAATGTTCGTCATTGGCCGGCACGGGGGGCAAGTCTCGGTGCACGCGTCGAGCCTAGTACTTCTGCTCGCCCGGAGGGAAGACGCAGCCCCATGTTACGAGGCGCCCGGGTGGACCCATCAATAACGGGGATCTGTCGATTGCTCGTGCTCCTCCGAGTCGTCGATGCCGTCTTGATCGGTATCGGCCAGGGTCGGGTCGGAATCGCTGGTGCGGGAGTCACGGTCGAGCGACCAGCCCAGCACCTCGCGACCATCGTCTAAGCCATCACCATCGCTATCTAGCGTCACGTCCGAGGTGCCCAGCGCGCTTTCCCAGGCGCTGATGAGCCCGTCAGCATCCTGGTCTTGGACGAAACCCACGTGCAATACGTCTCCCGGTTCGAGAGGAACGCTCGCAAAGTGGTAACTTTCGACGTGCGGGTTGAAAACGATCGTGTCTCCCGTCCCACGCGACAAAGTCGTCAAGAAGTATGCATTTCCCTGGGCGTCGGCAGCCACGCCCCGAATCTGCGTGATCCCAAAGCCTGTCATCTCGGGATGCGAAGCATCAGCGCTGGCCCACCAATTATGGCCTTCCGAATAGGCAATGCCCAGAGCTTCGAGCACCTCACCTGCTGTGGTTGGAGATAGCGTTCGATAGCGGTGCTGCTCGCTATCGAGCAAACCCGCGTAGTCCACGTGAACTTCGATGGGCGGCGCCGCGCCCTCGTCGGCGGCAATCGACGGAGCCATTGAAACACCGGCGGAGCTGCTCAGCAGCGATTGCACTACTGCGGGTGAAAGCTGAGTGGTGCAGAACGTCCGCGTCACGGTGGCGCCTGGGGGGAGCAAAGGACCGACATCTCCTGAACCTGACGCGGCATCGCCGGCCGCATCGTCACCAGGATCGTCAGTAGAGCACGCCCCAGCGACGCTGACGGAGTCGCCCATCTCCGCCGCCCCGTCGGCGTCGGACTGCTCGTCTACCGGCGCCGATTGCGCTAGGTGCCAAACCACCGCGTTCTGCTCACCCCCCAGCCCGTTCCATGGAGCGGCGGAAAGGGTCAGCTTCCCAACATCCACGCTGGAGTCGCCTTGGTTATGGAGCTTTGCCCGCACCGACATGACACCTCCCAGTAACCGCGGCGGGCTATCGACGTCAGTTCCTGTCGGAGCGTCAGCAGCCTGCTCTGCATTCAACCACGCGTGAAGGTCACGGTGGAGGAGTCTTTGCTTGGACGACCAGAGCACGGTCGCGGGTTGTGCGTGTCCGAGCAGGGCAGACGTTGACACGGGCGACGTCACCGCGCCTGCCTGGCGTGCCCACGCCAGATGGGCGCGCGCGGCGTTGGCGACTTGGGAATTCATGGTGAGTAGCGGAGCGTCAGAGTCATCGACCTGGAGCCAACTCGACGGGGAATCCGCTGTTTGGTAGTGGACGGACCATTGGGGGGCCTGCTCGAGCACCATCGTGACTCGCGTGACGTCCGGACGTATCGTTTCGTCGCCAGGCGTGGTGCCGTCGTCGGCACCCACATCTCTTTCAGAAATGACGTCATCACCGGGTTCTTGTTGCACCCTTTCGACGGGCGGCTCGCCGGCTTCCCCATCGCCGACCGATCCTCGGTCGGGCGCGTCGATGAGGTCCGCAACATCGATCGCTACGACTCGAGTCTCATCGAGCGTCGCGACTCGAGCTTCGGCACCGACGGCCAATCGAGCCCCACTATCTGGACCTGGGGCGGAGCACGCTAAGGCCCCGCTGCCAAGGAAGGTGCCCAAAAGCACCCCGCTCCGCCATCGACGTGCGCCCGGGTGGCGCAACCGCATGGTGCAAAGGGGGCGGGCCGACCGCACAAGAGCAGTCGAGCGCGTGCCGCACCGTGCGGCGGGGAGGAGGCGACGGGACCAAACAGTCATGCTTGGTTACCCTTAACAAGAAGCGTGCCTGCGAGTGGACACGCCGATTTAGTGACTGCCGGGATATAAACCGAGATCTTTTGCCACGGGCGCGGCCTCAGCGCTCGCTCTCTGCAGGTTAGGCCTCCGCCTTTCGACTGCGCGGGGGCTCACTGGCAACCCGTGCTTGGAGCTCCGCCTCCGTCAAACGCCTCACCTCGATCTCCTCGGCGCGTCGCGCGCTGGCGCGCAGTACTTTGAGTTCCAATCCGCCCTGACGAACGACGTCACCCGCTACCGGAACCCGGTTCACCAGCTCGGCGACATACCCGCCGAGACTCACGGACTCGCATTCCTCTTCGATGTCGAGCGCCTCGAACACTTTGCGTGTTTCGGCCCAACCTCGACACAACAGGCTCCCGTCGGCGCGTTTGACGATGAACGGGTTTACGCGATCGTTCTCGTCTTCAATCTCCCCGACGATTTCTTCCAGCACGTCCTCCAGCGTCACCAGGCCCTGCGTGCCCCCATATTCATCGACGACGATGGCCATGTGACGACGCTGATCTCGGAATGTCTGTAAAAGTCGTTCGAGAGGCATCGACTCAGGGACGACGAGCGCCTTGGCGGCTAGTCGCTCCCAGTTCGGCTCATTCGGCGTATCTTTGAGCTGAAAGAGTAAGTCCTTCGTCAACACCACGCCGATGATGGCATCCAAGTCGCCGCTAGGAGTGAACGGAAAGCGGCTGTGACCGCTTTGTCTTACCAGACGCAGGTTCGACTCCAGGTTTCTGTCGCCGCTCAGGACAATCATTCCTCCGCGCGGCACCATTACGTCGCGCGCCTTGAGCTTGCGAAGAGCCACGGCGCCTTCGATCATGGCCGCCATGCTTTTGCGCAACACGCCTTCGCTGCGACCGAGTGCCGCTAACAATCGGATCTCATCCAGTGACGTGACCGGTGCTTCCGTACCTCGTCGCAACCACCTGGAGAGGATGCTCGTTACAAACAGCACCGGGGTCAGTACCCAGACCAGAGTATTGACACCGTAGCCCACGGGTACGGCAAGACGATCGGCCAGCGATACGCCCAAGGTCTTCGGAATGATCTCTGTGAAGATCAAGATCCCCAAGGTAAACACCAAGGTGAACAACCACAGCTGTGACTCCCCCCACAGTTCCACGAAGGAGGCACCTGCGACGGATGCACCCGCCGTGTGGGCCAGGGTGTTGACCGTGAGAATGGCTGCGATGGGTACGTCGATTTCGCGTTTGAAGCGACGCAAGATGTCAGCTGCTCGAGAACGCCCCAGCGCCTCGATTTGCGAATGCCGGACACTCAGCAGCACGGCTTCCGAGATGGAGCACAAGAACGAAAAGACCAATGCCGACGCGACGGCAAGCAGGAAGACGACCATTAGCTGTGCCTGCTAAACGAGTGGTCACTCGACACGGCTACGGCAGCGGCTGCTCGGTGCCTACCCAGCGCTTTGCTGAGCTCCGAGGCTGACGCCAGTTCTGGGGTTGTGTCGTCGGCGTTAACTCCGCCGGTCTCTACAGGCCGCGTGTCTAGTCGGCGCGCCACGCACCGTTCAGTATGGGCGGCGTATAGGCCACGAGCCTTCGGATATCGACGGTACATAGCCAACCCGCGCCTACTTGACCGCGCTCTGCGGCGGGCGTCAAGGGGTCTTGGTGGGCTTTGTTGCCAGCTGCTTGGAGACGGCCCGGGCCAAATTCGTGTCTCCCTGCTCGGGCAGCCCCTCGAGCTCGTGGGGTCGAGCGACGTCTTGGCCACTAGCGGCGGCCCTGGCTTCGTCTCCTTCAGGCAGTGCCGCCGAGAGGTCGGCGGCGGCTAGGGCCGCAGGCGCGGTGAGTGCAGCACCCGTTTGGATGACTACCGGCGCCGGGGCGGCCAGCTGGGAGCCCATGCCCAAGCCCAGGGCTGTTCCGGCGGTAGCGGCAAGCAGCGCGACCACACCGCGCGAGGGAACGGGGAGTCCGAGGCCATGCCAAAATCGCACGCCAAGCGGTAGTCCAGCCTCGGCCAGAGAGGCGCGTTCGTCGGGTTCCGGCAGACGATCCGTGGCACGCCGGCGCGGGGTGCGATCCAATTCGGCAGGATCTGTCGTTAACCTCCGGGCGATGCTGCTCAAGGCTGCGGCTAACTCTTTGGCGCTACTCATGCGAGCGTTGCGGTCCTTCTTCAGGCACGCCTCCACCACGTCCGCCAGCTGCCGATCGAGAGTCGGGAGCAGTTCCCGAATCGGGCGATGCGGGTGGGTCATGATGTCCACCATCAACGCGTTGTAGTTGTTGTTGCGAAACGGAGCGCGACCGGTAAGACACTCGTACATGCCGACGCCGAGTGCCCACACATCTGTGCGCCCATCGACCTCGCGTGCACCTCGCGCCTGTTCCGGACTCATGAAGATGGGGTTGCCCAACACGGCCCCATCGCACGTGACGCTTTCGCCGTCGAAGCGAGGTCCAAGCGTCTTGCTGACGCCAAAGTCGAGGATCTTGGGCAGCGTCGCTCCGTCTTTACCTCGAGCCAGAAAGATGTTGTTCGTGGACAAGTCACGATGCACGACACCTGCGTCGTGAGCCATCTGTAGCCCGGCCGCAATCTGAGCGAAGTAGGCGGCCGTCTGTAGCGGTGACAGCGAACCCGTGCGTTCGATGTGTGCTTCCAGTTCTTCGCCGTGGAGCAACTCCATGACGATGAACGGACGCCCCTCCGCACCCAAGGCGACATCGTACACGTCGACGATGCTCGGGTGCTGCAACGTACCCGTCGTTTTTGCCTCGCGCACGAAGCGCTCAAACGCTTCGGTACTCTGGCTGAACTCGGGTAGCAGAAACTTGATGGCGAAGTCTCGATTGGTAAGCTCGTTGCGAGCCGCCCACACCTCGCCCATTCCCCCAGTCCCGAGCGGCCGAAGCAACCGGTACCGTTCCGCGATTTTGTCTCCGATTCGCACGCAGGTGTCGTTACTGGCGGCCGCTTTTCAGGGCCAACAAATGGGCCGCGCCTTTCCCTCGACTTGGCGGCAAACAGCTGAAATCGCAACGGATTAATTTGTGCCTGGGGCTCGCTTGGAACTCGCCACGTGCCAGCGCATCATGGGCCCGCGACGTGGGCTTGGTGGTGGGCGGGAGGGCGCAAATGTGGGGGCTAGTGCTGGGCCCACCCATCCCTGCGCCCTTTCCAGAGCCGCGGGGGGACAGTGTTCTGCCCCCAAGCGGCGTTGGGGCTCACGCCCGAGCTGCGGTTTGGGCGGCTCCCTTGAGCGCTTGCTGTTGCTGTTGGAGGAACTGGGCGACCGCACGCGAGCGTTCGATGGCGAACTGTTTCACCTCGCGGTTGGAGGCTCCCGCCAAAGCGTTCAACAGCTTCGTCACCTTGTCGAGCTGACGAGACTGGAACAATGCCTCGAAGTAGTTGTTGGCCAGCCGCACGTCGTTCATCATCTTGGTTTCGTGCTTGCTCAACAGCTCGACGATGCCAGGGAGGTCACCCTTTTGCCCAAGCAAGGCGGACACGGCGATCAGCGCCAAGTGATTGTCGGGATCGCGCTCCACCGCTTTTCTCGCAAACTCCAACGCCTTGTCTCGGGTCTCCTCTTTGCCTGAGTACAGCCCCTGCAGTGCCACGAAGGGAGCGGCGGTCTTTTCGTTAGGAGGGCGTTGAGCTAACTCCTGCACCGCGTTCACGGCGCTATCCTCGTCGCTCACCCGTTTCGTGTAGCTGTACAAGTACGCCCAGGCGTCGATGCACTCGGCGTCGATCGTGATCGCCTTTTCAACCATGGCTTTTTCCGCCTCGGCGTCCTCTTTGGCGCGATAGACCTTGGCCAGGTGTAGTGATGGGAATGGGTTACCGGCGAGCAGGTTCTGAGCGCCCTTGAGCGTGCTCTCTGCCTTGTCGAACAAATCTGCGCCGAACTGGGCGACGCCCAATCCCAACCAATCCTCGCCCGTTCCGCCCATGGCGACGACCTTCGCCAATACCTTTTCTGCAGCTACGGCGCGGCCATGCTTCATCAGCTCCTGCGCGTACAAACGCGCGCGATTGAGGTCGCTTTCGTCATCCTTGTAGTGCTTCTCCAGGCCTGCCAGCAGATCTTCGAGCCCGATGAACAGCGGACGCCCCTCGTTGTCCTGCACCTGGACTGCTGGACCATTGAAGCCCAAGAGCTCCCACATTTGCTCCGACGTCACGGCTATGGCGCCGCTCTTGATCTTCTCTTGGAACTCGTCGGTAGGTTTGCGAAGGGGCAGCACCACCAGGGCGTTCGGGGGGATCCCTCCTGGAAACGCCGTTACCGGGGCCACGATGGCCGCACCACCCTTGAGCTGCAAGTTTGCGGCAAGTTGTGCGGGACTGGGAGAATTCGATTGGGACATGGACTCACTCTTTCCGTGGCTACGTTTCCTGTCGGCGCGACGAACGACGCCGGGGGCGGAGAAGCTAAATCACCCCGCTGCGCTCGGCAACCCGCAAGGCGAGCAAGGCGCGGAGAGCGCCAGAATCCGAATATGGGGCAAAAAGCGAGGGCTGCGCGACACTTTTTGCTCGGAATAGCGAGGTCGCGTTGAGGTAAGGTGCGCCCCATGCGATACGGCGCGACGCTGGTTCTAGGGGTGACGCTGCTTTTCGGGATGGTCTCAGGCAAACCCGCCCATGCTCAAAACCTGATTGAACGGCCCAAAGCTCACAGTGACTACGATCTGGAGCTGGAAGCGCACTTGGCGTTTTTGCTGCGCAACGCTGCGCCGGGTTTTGGCGCGCGCATCACCTGGGAATTGATCGACCCTGGTTTCATCAAAGGCTTGAACAATACAGTGGGGGTCGGAGTCGGGATCGATCTGGGGATCAACGAGTTTTGCGAAGGCGTCGGGGAAAGCCAAACCTGCACCCAGGGCGATCTCGATCTGGTCATCCCGGCGACTCTGCAATGGAACTTCTGGTTTACCCCGGAGTGGTCGGCCTACTTCGAACCCGGGGTGGCGTTCGCAAGAAGACGCTACGGTCCGGTCTTTGCTCCCCATGCGGCGGTGGGGGGCCGGTACCAGTTGGCGCGTGATGTGCTCCTCACCCTGCGCCTTGGATACCCCGCCATGACGTTCGGCGCGTCGTACCTTTTCTAGATCGGCGCACCCAGCGCGGTCTGCGACCCCTGGCGGCGCCGGCACCCGGCCGCTATATTGAGCCGGACATGCTTGCCATTGTGATCGCCATCTTGGGATTGGCCGTGCTGATGGTCGTGCACGAGCTCGGCCATCATCTGGTGGCTCGTGCCTTCAAGATGCGCGTCGTGCGCTTCAGTATCGGCTTCGGGCCGCCTCTGTGGCGATACCAACCTCGTGGCAGCGATACCGTGTACCAAGTGGCGCTGATCCCCTTTCTGGCCTACGTGCAGATCGCGGGGATGAATCCCTTCGAGGACAACGACCCCGACGACAAGGGCAGCTACGCCAACGCCAGCCTCACCGCCCGTATCCTCACGGTGATAGCCGGCTCGGCCGCCAATTACGTGTTCGCGATGCTGCTGTTTTTAGGGGCATTTCTGGCGTTCGGAGAGCCGGTCCTGAGCACGAAGGTACAGGTAATCCCCGACACTCCTGCGGCCCGTGCGAACATGCAGGACGGTGACGAAGTGACGGCTATCAACGGCATTGCCCTCGAAGACTTCGAGCACATGCGGGACCTGATCATCGAAAGCCCCGACAAGGCGTTGACCTTTTCGGTCGTGCGGGACGGTGCTGAAGTTGCGCTCACCGTCACCCCAGAAGCAAAAGCGGAAAACGGTGGCGGACAAATCGGCGTTCGGCCCACGCGCGGCTACCGACCCATGACTTTCGAGCACGCTGTGGAGCAGTCCGTCGCACGACCGGCACTCGTCGTTCGCGATCTCGTGGTAGGGCTCGTGCAGCTGGTGACGCGCGAAGTCGAGCCGGAGGTGGCTGGTCCCGTCAAGATCGTCAAGTACGGGGCATCCATGGTGGAAGCAGGCGGGTTCGATATCCTGTACTTCCTTGCTCGCCTGAGCGCGTATCTCGGCGGCTTCAACTTGCTGCCCGTTCCCGCGTTGGACGGTGGCCGGCTCATCTTCCTCGGTTATGAGGCCGTGGCTCGTCGCAAACCGAACGCAAAGATGGAGGCCCAGATCCATGCCGTCGGGCTATTGATGTTTCTCGCGCTCATCGCGGTGGTGACGGTCAAAGACTTCCAAAACTAGGTCGCTGGTGTTTTTTGGCGATACCTGCGCCATCTCGACGTCGAGCGTGCTCGCCGACAGGAGTCGGCTCCGCGCGACTCGCCGCCGACCTGACTTGGTCTGGCCAAAAACCACTCAGCGACCTGGTCGTTGCCTGCGCCATCTCGACGTGGAGGGTGCTCGGCCGAACAGGAGGTGACTGGGCGCGACTCGCCGTTGAGCTGACTTGGTCTGGCCAAAAACCACTCAGCGACCTGGTCGTTGCCTGCGCCATCT